>JAKVBW010000038.1 GCA_022446945.1 Phycisphaerales bacterium
ACCAATCGAACTCAGATTTTGCCGTGATCCGGTTTCCAACGCAGTAGACGAAGGGCGTTCAGCACGACGACGATTGTTGATCCTTCATGCAGCAGTACTGCAGGTCCAAGATCTGCCACTCCAACAACAGCCAACGGCGCGACGATACAAATCACGGATAGCGCAATCAGCAGATTCTGTCTGATCATTCGCCGACTGGCCTGCGAGAGAGCGAATGCAGAACTCAACAGTTGGAGATCACTACCCATGAGAACAATGTCTGCTGTCTCCATCGCCACATCTGTTCCGGCTGCGCCCATGGCCACACCCACATCAGCAGCGGCCAGCGCTGGCGCATCATTCACGCCATCTCCAACCATGACGACGCTGCCATGACGCTCACGAAGGGACTCGACAATACGAAGTTTGTCCTGAGGCATCAGATCCGCACGCACATCCTTGATCCCGACGTCGTTTGCGATCGCAGATGCCGCCGCAGTGTTGTCTCCGGTAATCATCGCAATCGATGAGACGCCCAATCCACGAAGATCTGCAACGGCCGCAGCAGCTTCTTGCCTTGGCCGGTCAGACAGTCCGATGACGCCGATCGCCGCACCTGCTCTAAAGACACAGACGACACTGGATCCCTCCAAAGCGAGGCGATCTGCTGCCTGACTCGCTGCCTCGCCCATTACTCCCATGGTGGAACGCCCGACTGCGACTTCCAAACCACCTATCTCGGCCACAGCACCCGAGCCTGGAATCTGGCGGAGATTGTCCGTCTCTGGCAGTGCCACATCACCCCGCTCAGCAGCGTGGACAATCGCAGTTGCAAGAGGATGGGACACGCTTCGCTCCACCGCAGCAGCCAGCCCAATGACCTCCTGCTCCAGCGCTGTCCCTGTGGCGATCACTTTTGTCACCTCAGGTCTTCCGATGGTGATGGTCCCGGTCTTGTCGAAAGCAACCGCATTCATCCGGCCAAGTGACTCCAGCGCTGCCCCACCTTTCATCAGGACCCCGAGCCTCGCTGATCTTCCAAGTCCGCACAGAACAGCTGCTGGCGTACCGATCGCCACCGCACATGGTGATGCCGCAACGAGAAATGCAATACCTCTGTAGAACGATTCGCCCCAATCTTCCCAGCCGAACCAGATTGGACACACGATCACCAAAGCAGTGATCACAAAAACAATGGGGACATAGACACGCTCAACACTTTCGGTAAATCGCTCTGCTGGCGATTGTGCCGCCTGAGCCTCTTCAACCATGCGCATGATGCGAGCAAGCGTGCTCTCACCTGCCGGTTTTGTTACACGAAGAACAAGTTCTCCCTCACCATTGACGGTGCCTGCGTAGACATCATCGCCCTGCTGCTTATCAACAGGTATGGATTCACCAGTAACAGGAGACTGATCGATGGCAGATCGACCGATCTGAACTTCGCCATCAACCGGAATCCGATCAAACGGATGGACAGCAACATGGTCGCCAACCCGTATCTCTTCCACAGGAACACGATTAGTTGCACCATCAGCCTCAATACGATCGGCCGTGTCCGGCGCAAGATCGCTGAGCGCATCAACTGCACGCTTCGCCCTTTCAAGTGCCAAATGTTCTCCGGCAGACCCCAGACCGAAGAGAAACAGCAAAAACGCCCCCTCCTCGTAATGACCGAGGACAGCGGCCCCTATGGCACCGACAAACATCAGTACGTCTACATCGACCCTGAAGCGACGGAGCACATGCACCGCTTCAACAAATGTCGAGGTACTGGCCAATACCGCACTCAGGCTCAACAGGGCAATCCTGATGAATTGACTCCCCCCAGAAAGATGGACGAGAAAGCCTGCGAGCAGAAGGATGCCTGAAAGAGTGATGAGTCTGAGTTCTCTGTCATGCAGAATGCTCCTCCCCACCAAACCGGCAAAGTCAAGAATTCGATTCGGGGCCCCTGGCATCTTTGGCAGAACTGAATCCGCGTCGACATATTGGACTTCCGTCGAAGCGAGATCAAGGCGCACGCTCAGACCCTCTAGCCGCTCAGCAACCACATGAAGCGGACAAGTCCCTCTGGGGAATCGAAGAAGAAGCCGATCATCGTCCTTTGGCAACACCGCTTGAACGTCAAGTACTCGAAGTTGGCGTCTGAGATGAAATCTGTCCCGGTTATTGACTAGCCCTCTCAGAGGAACAGCAAGAATGACATGCGATGCGTTGTCATCGGGCAGTTCCCCCATCGACTCCGCGCGACGTTCTATCCACTTGATGACACAGGCATCACATGATTCCATCTCAGATTCATCGCCACATGGATGGGCAACGCCTGATTGGAGTACAGGCAGATGAGCCTTTAGTGATGCATCGCGATCACGATCCATTTCATTCATGGGCCATTGATCAGCCGATAGCTTGCCGGATTATCAAGAAGAAACCAGTGAAGCCCCGCCTCGCAGAAGACAGCAACAGCATTGGCCAGAATGATCAGAACAAGCAGCCAAATGGCGCACAGAGCGATTACACGACTTTTGCCCCGTTGAGGGCGTACATCGTTAAACACCATCAATCGAACACCGCTGAAAAGAAGCACAACAAAAAACACGATGAAAGCCCATGAATAGAGGTGCAGACCCATAAACGCACTGCCATAACCAGGATCCCCTGGAGAGATGTGCAACAAGATCTGTCGCGATGCGGCTGCCAGCCCGATGATCGCCCCAAGGATGCTCATCCCGTATCCAGCCAACACAGTCTGAACGGGAATGTCACGACTGCGCACGCCATCCATGATGACCATCGCAGGCCCCAGTGCACAAAGGACCATTGCCATCCGTTGAATGATGCACAGTGGACATGGGTACTCTCCCCCGATGAATTGAATCCAGAAAGCTCCAAGCAACACACTGCAGATTGCGATGATTTCGAACTCAGCGAGCATGTACATGGATCGTCGCATAGTCAGAAACTCAATCCAAGATCTTCTGTAGCGTGATGCATCAAGAGAAGAACAACAAAAATTGCCGTGATCAAAAACATCGATACGGAAGGCCACTTCCGCTTGCTTCGCATCGCAAGCAAAGTGAGAAACAATGAGATGAATATGCCCGTCGCGATCACGAAGCCATGGTACTCCCTCAAATTAGTTGCAGTGGTGGAGGCTCGCGATCCGTCAATGGTTCAAACCGAGAACGGAAAGTCTTCTCATCACAACCGGAGGTTGCGACGAGTTTGGCCAGAGTCTTGGGATTATCAAAATCATCTCGGCGAATGCGAATCATGTATCGACGCGCAATGGCATATCGTGCTGACCGAACATCTACTAGACGGACACGCATGGAACCTGTTTCAGAGTCCATCAGTTCTTCAAATGGAATCGGCACAAACCGGCCTTCCTGCAAACTGACCATCGACCCTGTCCCTCCCTGCATCAGATACCGAGAGCCGCAGTATCCGAGATCTCGGGTGTATTCAAGATCCATCGGGATCGGATCGGCAGACCGCAGTTCATAGCCCAGATCCTTTGAAACGATTGTTGAAGAATGACCCAATTCAGCAAGCCGCCTTTCGACTTCTCTCTGCAGTACCCGACCAAGATCCAGTTCTGACAAACGCACATGGTCATGTGCATCAAGTTGCACATGTCCGAGTGTCTGCAACTCTTCAGGATCGATCGACAGACAAACTCCTTCAGCAATGACGGCAACGCCGTCGTCACGACCCAGACTTCGCCTCTTGATGATCGATCCGGTCAACACATCTGCGAGCTCATCCAAGGTCACACGATCACCATTGAATTCTTCGGGAATCACCGTGAGTGTCGCACCCGCAGCTTTGCCGATGCCCAAAGCGAGATGCCCCGCCTTTCGCCCCATGGCAACGACGAAGTACCACCTACCTGTGGTCTTTGCATCCACCATCAGGTTTTGAACGATCCCGACACCAACACTCCGCGCGGTTTCATAACCAAATGTGTTGATGTTCTGAGGAAGATCAAGATCATTATCGATTGTTTTGGGTACATGCGCGACGCGGATCGCGCCACTCGCTGCAAGTGATACGCCGCGAGCGGAGAACGCCGTATCGTCCCCTCCGATCGTCAATAGCATGGAAACACCCGCTTTCTTGAGTGTTTCCACAACGCGATCCATGGCAGCTTCATCCCGTGTGGGATTCGCCCGACTAGTTCCAAGAACAGATCCGCCTCTGAAATGGATCCGGCTCACACGATCGATGGCAAGTGGCCTCAGCGACGAATCGTCTGCGGCCATCAGTCTTTCGAATCCCTGATGGACACCAACGACCTCTACGCCACGGAGGCGTGCTCGGATGGTCGCCGCGGCAATCACACTGTTGATTCCAGGGGCTGGGCCGCCCCCCACAAGAATTGCCAACCGCTGATCATCCATGTGGCACAGGCTACCCCCTGTGGATGTACGCTGCCCAACATGAATATCACACTTGCACTGATCGTATCCGCTGCCGCAACAACGGAGTTCACCCCCCTCTTTGACGGTGAGACGCTAGATGGCTGGGTCAATGTCAACGGAGCAGAATCTACATGGCGAGCGGAAGAGGGAATGATTCGATGTACAGGCAAACCGACCTGCCTGCTTCGCACAGATCGCATGTACGAGGATTTCATCCTTGAACTGGAATGGATGCATCATGAAGCCAGAGGAAACGCAGGAGTGTTCGTCTGGTCAGATGCACTTCCTGCTCTAGGCGTACCGTTCAGCAAGGCGATCGAAGTTCAGGTGATGCTCGGTGTAGAGACGGACAACTACACCAGCGAGGGAGACATTTTCTCTATCTGGGGTGCCACGATGACACCCGATCGAGCGCATCCCAATGGCTGGGCACGATGTCTTCCTAGTGAGGCGCGAACCAAGGGGCCCGGAGAGTGGAACCACTACCGCATCGAGTGCATTGACGGACGAATCAAACTCGCCGTCAACGGCAAAGTGGTCAGTGGAGGGTACGACTGCAATCCTCGTAAAGGATTTATCTGCCTTGAAGCAGAGGGTTCTCCCATCGACTTCCGTAATCTGCGCATACACGAACTGCCCGAGGCAACATCCCCATACGCACTGGACGCGAATGATGCAACGGGATTTCAACCGGTCTTCAATGGACTCGACTTTAGTGGCTGGGAGAAGCCAATAGACAACGAAGACAACTGGACCGTTGCTGGAACAAACATCGCCCACAACGGCAAAGGCGGCCATCTGTGGACAACTCAATCGTTCGGTGACTTTGATCTGATCGTCGATTGGAAGTGGACTGGTGAGTCACAAGGGAAAATGGAGCGGCCCATCATCAATCCTGATGGCACAAACGCAGTCAATGAAGATGGATCTCCCATGATGGCAACGATCGACGAACGCGACAGCGGCATCTTTCTGCGTGGGTCAAGCAAGAGTCAGGTGAATATCTGGTGCTGGCCAGTTGGTAGTGGCGAGATCTATGGCTACCGCACAGATCCAAGCATGCCGAAGGAAGTGCGAGCATCAGTGACTCCCACCAACGCAGTGGACAAGCCGGTGGGCCAATGGAATCGCTTCTTTATTCGAATGCGTGGTGAGCATCTGACAGTTGTTTTGAATGGCACAACTGTCATAGATCAGGCCCATTTGCCAGACGTCCCTGCTCAGGGCCCCATTGCCCTGCAAAGTCATGGAAGCGGCATTCAGTTCACGAATATCCTGATTCGACAGTAAGGCACTCTGTGTGAGCGATGCCAGGAATCCCGCGTTCTTCGTAAGATTATGTGGATCTCTCCACTTGAACCCACTCCTTGGGAGTATGTCCTCAGCTTCTGTGATGACCAACTTGACTTTCTTCATTCTGCACGCGACAAAGTTTTCAGATTTTCAACATCCGTCTCGCTGTCAGAATCGAGGTTGAACCATGTGAAGTCTTTAACGCGTCAAGCGATTGATGTTAGACTTGCAGGTTCGTTTAAAACTCGCGTAAAGGACGCTCATATGAATCAAATCAATACTACTTACAAAGTCATTTCATGCTTGTGGAACCCCCTTCATTCCTGGGCTGCAATAGCCACCATCGCAGTGGGAATAGCAGCGATGACGAGCAACAACGTTGCGTACGCCCAAGATCAAACTGAAGAGGTGCTTGAGCGCACATCTGATGCTGGCATCACTGCGGCTTTTCCAACCGAGAATCAAGTTCAGCATGCTCTAGATTCAGAGATTGATAGCGGCACAATGACTACTGAACAGGCTGCAGCCATCCTGCGGATCTACCAAAGGCTCTCGATGGGACTGGATAGTGGGCGTCTATCAACCAGCGAAGCGCTGCAAATCATGGAAACGCGGTCCAGAGCCATTTACGAAAATGGCACGACTAGCAAAAACACTGAAGTCCCCGATCGGCGTGCCTATGAAGAAGCCGCCGCGAAAATGAACGCAATGGTCGAGGCGGGCGACATTACACGAGAAGACATGCAGAAACGCCTTGAAGAGATGAAGAGGCGGATGTCCAAGAAACGCACGATGACTCAAGTCGAGTATGACCGTGCTGCTGCCGAACTGACTGAGATGTTCAAGGCTGGCAAGATTACCCGTGAACAGATGGAGCAGCGACTTGAACGCATGAAGCAGATGTTGCCACGTGAACGCACCATCACACAAAAGGACTATGACGAAGCCGAAGCCAAAATGGCCGAAATGGTGAAGGCTGGGAAAATCACGCGGAAAGACATGCAGATTCGCCTCGATGAGATGAAGAAGATCATGGCCGCGCAACGCACGATGACTCAACTTGAATATGACCGTGCTGCTGCTGAGTTGGCTGAGCTGGTCAAGGCTGGCACCATCACCCGGCAGCAAATGTCGCAGCGACTTGAACGCATGAAGCAGATGTTGCCACAGCAACGCTCAATGACACGCAAGGATTATCAAGAAGCCGCAGCGAAGATGAACCGCATGGTCAAGAAAGGCGAGATATCACGCGAGGACATGGAGAAACGGCTGGCTGAGATAAGGAAAATGATCGCAGCTGATAATCATTCAGAGCAGCCACCCGAAGATGACTGTAGGGCCTTGGGCATGAAACTACGCGCAGCGGTTGCCGCTGGCGAAATGTCTACTGAAGAAGCGCGTGCAGCCTGGGAAGCCGCCTGCGGAGATCGCTGATACCGTCTGTGCTACGCAAACCTCTGATTATCCAAAAACACACCCCTGCTCAAGCAGGGGTGTGTTCGTATGGGTAATGCCTCATAAGGGACTCAATCGCGATTCATCAGGAATACGACGACGTAGTAGAACATCAACATGATGGATGCAAAGAGACCGAGTGATGCTGCAACATATTGATCCGTCCGCCAGTCATACATCGCAGCAGAAGTTTGATAGAGCAACATGCTCGCTGCCAGCAGAATCATGAGCCCGGCGAAGAAGATGCCGAGCTGGAATCCGAAGATGATCGAAGCCACAATTGTCAAACTGGCTGCGATGGTCCCGACCACCAGAATGCCCCGCAGCCAGGAGAAATTGACTCCTGAAACAAGGACGTATCCAGTCAGTGCGCCGCTGACACCGATCGTGATCAATGCGGCCGTACTCAGAATGCCATTCCCAGCATGCTGAGTGGCCATATACAGAAGAGGCGCAAAAATAAGTGCCTGAGCAAGTACGTAGAGGCCGAGCCCACAGTACTGAACTCCCCGCCCCGCTTCACTACGTGCCAGTCGATCAGCCGCATAGGACACACCCATGAAGAGTGCAAGAACGAGAAGCCATGAGAATCTTCCACCAGCCATCGTCTGTACGAGAGAGCCGATGAAGGAAGATTGCAGCAGAAGCGATTCGATGATGACAAAGAGCACAATCGCCAGTCCGAGATGAATGTAGGTTTTGCGAAGGAATGAGGCCCGCGCAGCATCCATGTGCTCAACGCCCTCACGGGCGGGGCGTGCGTGGGGATTCAACCAATTACGTGATTCGAGCGACATGTCCTGACCTCCGCTTTAAAAAGACAACGGCATGATAGTCACGGTGTGTGCCCCGGGCCAGCCGCACTACTCATCCGCATTGTGGTGGTTGATGACACGGCCATCATCACCTTCATCGGTGTGGTAGCGATCGAGCCTGGTGAACATCGCTTGTAGATCCTTGAGACCACCAATCGTGAACCAGATGACCACGATCAGTGCCACAATCAAAGCGAGAACGGTATATCCCCCCCAGGCATTTGCCCAGAAGGAGTTTCCGGGGGACCAACCGGCGGCATGAGCGATGATCGCCATGAAAAAGAGACCGGTGAATACGATCGGCCACGCAAGTGTGATCCCTGTCACCCAACGATCAGAGCGGGTCATCTCACGATCAAATCCCAGACGCTCCAAGATGAGCCGCCATCCCCGCTCAGAACTCGGCGCATCAATTGAAGTTGGTTTCTCATCGGTACGGGCATAGCGTCCCCTATGCAACATGCGGTCCATGTTGAATCGCTCACGGCATGTCATCAATGAAACGATTACATATAGCGCGATCGATATCACAATCGACCAGAAAGTTAACTCTTGACCGGTGACACCTTCTCGCATCCAGCGAAAAAGGTCGAACATGGCGCCATCGCCTGTGACAACATCATCGGGAAGCTGTTTGACGATGATGCCACTGCAGGCAAGTGACATGCCCGCAACCATTGCCGTCCATGCCCCTGCTGTTGTGCCCCGGGACCAGTAGAGTCCTCCGATGATGGCGCTTCCAGCACCACCAACGAAGATCGCCCCGGTCAATGCCAAGAACATCGCCACATACTGTGTTGGCGTGTAAAGCATCGAAAAGATGAATGCAAACACCGCCACGCCGAAAATACTCCCCCGAAGCAACCACAAATGCGCTCGCGGTGAGAGTGGACGTTTTCTGAAGGGCAACACGACATCTTGAACAAAAATTGAACCCCATGAATGCAAATAGGTGTCGTTTGTGGATATGAACGCTCCCACGAGTGCGGCAGCAAAAAGACCCAGAAGCCCGCTCGGAAGCATGAGCGCAGCTGCTGCTGGCGCTCGAACCTCCGACTGAAGTGCCTCAGTGGACTGTACATCTGTGACTGAAGCAATCCCCTCAGCAATACCCGCGAACTGCGGATCAACCTGAATCGCACGAATACACACGGGCAAAATGAGCGTCACAAGCATCAGTACGCGGAAACGCCAACCCGCAAGAATGTTCGCCATCTTTGCTTCATGCGCCGTCACGGCGGATGCGTTGTAACCGCTTGTTCCCTGCCAACTGAGCATGCCGTAGAACAACACGATGACTGCAATCACCCAGTACCAGGCGTCGAATCGCTCCTCACCGCCCAGATCAAACGGATCACTCAAGGAGGTTCCAGCCGGCATCGCCTCGAATGCAAGTTCAATGCTGCTCCAAGGAACCAGCCAAAGCAGATATGCCATGACTGCAAGAAAAACCCAGTTCGCAAATGTTCCCTGAATCCAATCCGTCACGATTACAGCGATTTGCCCACCCATGAACACAAAGAAAAGAGCAGTACCCAACAATGCCAACATCAGCGATGCGAAGACGCTCACTTCAACACCGCCGATGACCCAAGCATCAGGCAGACCGAGGAGCACAATGAAAAACCTTGCTGCGACCGCTGGAAAGATGCCGTAATTGATCAATCCTGAGAGAAATGCAACAAGACCGGCAAACACACGAAACGATCGGCTGTATCGCAATTCAAAGAACTGGGCCATTGTCATGGCGCGTGTTTGTCTATACCGATAGACCACCCAGCCACTCAGTGCCAAAATGATCATCGCCGGGCCTTCCATCCACCCCCAGAACACGGATGTAAAACCGACGTCGTAGTACTGCTGCCAGAACCAGACCAGTGAGATCACACCAACCTGAGCCATTCCGTATGCAACAGTGATGAGATACCGTCCTGCGCAACGGTTGGCTGCAAGAAATCCTGAAACGCTCTGAGCGTGTCGCCGTGTTCGCACTGCTGCAATCAGCAGCACGAGAGGCAATGCCAAGATGATGAGCCAGTCGAGTGCCGTCAAACGCCAGCCTCGATTCGCAACGATGTAATGCCAAATGGTCGAAGTGGAACACGTACCGATTCATCATCACGAATCACGGGCACATCTCCGGCAGGCCTTTCCAAAAGATCACAAGCAGTGATCTCGCCCGTTCCGCGCGGGAATCGAAGAACTGCTGTGCCATGACCGCCGTGTTTTTCGACAAGACGCAGAATGCGACCTTGCCCATCTTCCGCAGGTTTCAAAGCGGCAATTTCAACCGCCACTTCGCCGATTGTCTCGAGTCGGAGCGGCGCATGGATTTCGCTTACACCCGGCAGGAAAGTGCGCGTGAATGACTCTGCCTCAGCATCAACCCCAGCAGTTCGCCAATCTCCAACATGGGGCATCAGCGACCATCGCATTCTGTGGCGTCCTCGATCCGCTGTCGGATCGGGAAAAACAGGAGATCGCAGGAGGGTGAGCCCAAGTACCCCTCCATCAATACTTCTGCCGTGAATCGCCTCTTCAATGACCGCCAAACCGCGTCCCGGCTCCGCCAGATCCATCCAACGATGTCCCGGGACCTCGAACTGCGCGCTTTCCCAGGAAGTATTCCGATGTGTGGGTCTTTGTAATGCGCCAAACTGAATGCCGCACATGGCATGGCGGGTGCGGATCCCCGTCGGGAAGTGCACGCGTAAGACCCTTCTTTCCTCCTGCCAGTCAATGTCCGCTTCGATGTCAAGCCGGCGTGACCCCGCATCAAGCATGTAGCGCACCACTGCACGGCTGCTCTGGCCAAACTCCTGAGTCACTTCGATCACACCTCGCAGCGGCCCCTGCGCAATCAACTCGATATGCGGCTGTGCCTCGATTGGCACCTGGGCAGAGGCGTAGTCATGATCAAGATTCCACGCATCCCACTGACGAGGATGATCCTCATACAGCCTCAACTCGTTCATCGGTGCAGAATGACCATTCGATTGCAAGTTAACTGGAAGTGCAGATTCGATTCCACGCAACATCGCAATGCGTCCTCGTTCATCGAATTCCACACGCACCAGTCCGTTGTCGAGAGAGCGCTGCGCTGTTTGAACAGGTTTGACACTCGAAGGAAGATGGTCCATCGGTCTCGTAGACGCCAAAGGTGGCGCGCCATCGATCCAGTACAGATGGCCATCGATACTGACAACACCGGAACGGTCGACAGATGCCGGATTGTAAATGCGATCACCAGCGCCGTAACTGGCGATCACCCCCTCAACATGCTGCTGTGCGCCGGATAGTTGCTCACGCGCCTCTTCGTAAACCTCCTGAATGGAAGAACCAGGAAGGATGTCGTGAAACTGGTTGAGCAACAACGTGTCCCAACTCTCGGTCAATGCCATCTCTGGAGATGCGTCCCCACAAGCGAGTACCTCGGCAACTCGAAGAGATTCTTCCAGTTGCAGATTCGCCTGCTTGAGCCAACGTTGAGTCGTATAAATCCCCCTGTGGCCTTCCATGTAGAGTTCGCCATCCCAGACAGGCAGTTGAATGGCAGCATGCAGATGCTCACAGAGTGCATCGACACGGCTGAATTCCGTTTTTGGAAGACCACCACACTGCCCGGCAGCATGCACCCGGTCAATCTGTAACTCCGTGGGTCCGCCTCCCCCATCACCGTAGCCAAAGGGCTGCAACCAATGTGCTGGGTCTCCGTGATCGAGATTGATGACATTTTGCTCGGCCGCACGTAGATCACTTGGAGCGATCTCGGAGTTGTAGTTATGGCCCGGCGTCATATGGGAAACCAGTTCAGTGCCGTCAATGCCCCGCCATCGGAAAGTCACATGTGGAAAGTCATTGACCTCATTCCAGGCAATCTTGTTGGTAATGAACGTATCGAGTCCCGCTTGAGCAGCGATCTGTGGAAGCGAGGCGGGAAAACCGAACGTGTCTGGCAGATACAAGTGGCGCTGAGGCGCAGTCGAGCCGAATCGGCTTTCCCACCATGAAGTTCCTCGCACGATCTGCCGCACAAGTGATTCCCCTGATGGGATAAGACAATCCGGTTCGACCCACATCGCACCGGAAGCATCCCACCGTCCTTCACATACACGTTCTCTGATCTGGGCAAACAACTTGGGATAACGGGATTCGATCCAGGCATATTGTTGTGGCTGACTGCAGAGAAAAATGAAGTCTTCGTGCTGCTCCATGTGACGCAACATGGTCGCAAATGTTCTTGCGCATTTTCGCTCGGTTTCCGCGAGTGGCCATAGCCATGCCGTATCGATGTGAGCATGTCCGATTGCCGCGCAACGGGATTCCGTCGGCTCCCCTCCCCGGATTGCACTATTCAACAACTCAGCCGCTTCTTCGACGGATCCGTGCAAAACGGACATTGTCTCATGCAAAGCATTGGCAATGTGCTGCGCCCTTCCGGAATCTCGAGGGAGTGAAAGCAAGAGACGACGCGCAAAATCCCATCGATTGAACAACGCCAACTGTGCCTCGTCAATCCTGACAAACTCGGCACACTCTAGACGCCCAGGCAGCTGCTCCCTCCACCGCGCACGCAATTCTGCTTCATCCCACCAGAACGTGCTCGCCCCAAGTGGAAGATTGCAGGCGGCTTCAACATATAGAGGACCTCCGTGTTGCGCGGAGTCACCGCCCAGTCGCACGAGTTGATGATTCGCATCGAGTCCATGAAAGGGGATGTTGTCGATGTAGAGAAGTGCTTCGGTTCCCGATGAAAATTTCAGAGCGGGTGTTCCATCACCTTCTGGAACCGCACCTTCAAGCAGGAACCAGGCTGTCGACCAGATCGGTCCCCACCGCCATCCGATCTCAACAGGCTCAAAGTGCTGTGTGGCTGCCTCTCTCGGAGAGCATCTCTCGGCGGTCTGCCAGACAGAGATCTGACATGCAGCAGAAACGGACGTCACAGCAGGCGCAAGAACCTCTTCTTGGAAGTTGCGAAATCGGACATCGTCGTATTCGTGGCGGTGCACCTCCTCAAGGTAGCGTGTCATAGGATGCAAACGTGCATCCAGCCATGACAACCGACGGCAAAGACATCCTTCTGCGGATCAAGGCGGTCCCCGGGGCGAGCCGTGATGTAATCGCTGAACTGCTTGGAGATCGCATTAAAATCCGCGTGGCTGCCCCTCCCGCAGGCGGCCAGGCCAATCGGGCCATCTGCAAACTGCTCTCGACAATGACGTCTTCCACAGCCACGATCGAGTCAGGTCATGCCAGTGCCCTCAAATCCGTCCGCATTGCCGCAGTGACACCCGAAACAGTTGCTTCAACCCTCGGGCTGTGATGAAGTGCCTCGTCCCACAATCATCCAGATCATGCCGATCGCGATCGTGCACGCGATTGCTGCAACAGCCGAAATTCCGATCTGCACGTGAATCGTTGACCAATCGGCCTTGGCCGACATAGGAACTGCCAATGTCAACAGAACCAGTACCCCACTGAAGGACAGTCTCCCTGCAAGACTCTGCAGAGAAAGGTAGGTGGCCCGCACACGCGTGGGGACTGCGCCGGTCACTGCTGCATTGAGTGGTGGTGTCATCAGGGCGCGCGGACACGATCGGAAAAGGAGCAGAATCATGACCGGCACACTGACCCACATCCACATCAGACCAATGAGCAATGTTTGCATCGCAGTCGCCATGAGCAGTACCGCCCAGAGTCCAAATCTGTCACGAAGTCGGATACTCCGCGCGCTCAACCAGCCTGCAATCCAGAATGTCACAGCAACATGTATGCCTGCAACGGCTGGAGTGATCGACATCGTCTTGCCACTCTCTCCAAGAACCGTCTCGATATAGGGCTGAAAGTACTCGTATGGAATGTGATTGAGAACAATCATCATGGCTGCGTAGAGAAAGAGCAGTAACAACATCCCATTCCGCCACTGAACAATGCAGGAACCGATTTGACGAATCAGATTGGCCTGTGACCGGCCCTCGCCCTGAAGAGTGGGCTCGCGCATGCGTAGAACGACGATGACAATGCCGATGGCTGCGCAGAAGGACAATAGATAAGGCGCCCGAAGATCAATGAGCGCTACAAGACCACCCACCAATGCCGCTGCAGCTGCTCCGTAGAAACGACGGCGAGATGCGCGAGCTTCTCTTGGTGCAAACTCACTCTCAGAACCAGAGGCCAGCAATGCGTCGTAGTGAAGCGCGGTGTCCGTGCCGCTCCGAAATGCCATCCCACCCGCACGAAGTATCAACGCGGATCCAAACAGGTAGAACAACCCGGAATCCATGCTGCCACCCTCGGCAATCCATGGGCCGCAGAACATCAGCCCGTGGCTGGCAGCCATCAGGAGTCCGCCGATCAACATGGTGGGCCGCCGACCGAGTCGATCACTGAACCAACCACTCGGGACTTCAATGACAACTACACCGAGAAAATAGATGGCCTCAAGAATGAGAACTGCATCCAGCGGAAGATAGGCAGCCAGATAGAGGAAGAAGACCGGCACCCAGAAAGAAGCCTCTGCAAGTGTGGCGTACCACTGATAGAGATCTGCTGTGCGGCGATTAAAATCGACGTTCTTCTGCATGGTGATGCACGATAACCAGCCGCATCAATCTGCGACAAGCATTCTCCACCCCCGGCGGCAATCTTCGACGATCAGATACAGCGCCGGAACAACTAGGAGAATGATGAATGTCGCAAATAGCACACCGAATCCGATGGAGATTGCCATCGGTACCAAAAAGCGTGCCTGCATGCTGGTTTCGAAAATCATCGGTGCCAGGCCGAAGAACGTCGTGACGCTAGTCAGCAAAATGGGACGGAATCGTCGAATCCCTGCCAGACAGACGGCTTCGAGCATTGGTTGATCGGGATTCGCATCACGATTCTTGTTGGCTGTGACGACCAGAAGAAGTGAATCGTTGACCATCACACCGCTCAGAGCGATGATCCCGAACATGCTGATGATGCTCAGTCCATACCCAAGAAGTACATGACCGAGGATGGCACCAATGATTCCAAACGGAATGGCGGCCATCACAACAAGTGGTTGAGAATAGGACTTGAATGGAATCGCAAGGAGCGCGAAAATCCCCAACATGGCGAGGAGATACCCCACACTAAGTTGTGAGAAAGTCTCCTCCTGATCCCTCTGCTCTCCTTCGAAGGACCATGTCAAGCCTGGGAATCGGCTCCCGATCTCATTCGGCAAACGCTCCTGAAGATCCAACACGATTTGATTGGCATTACCCGCTGATTCATCCACATCTGCGGTCACCGTCACCACACGCCTGCCTTCCCGACGGCTGATGGCTGTGTAGGCACGTCCCTTCTTGATCTCGACCGCCTCTGCAAATGGAATTTCACCACCAGCAGGCGTGCGCAACATCAGCCGTTCAATGGTATCCAAGGTCCGCCTTTCGGCTTCCGGGAGTCTCACCATGACGCGCACTTCGTTACGGCCTCTTTGCTGCCTGATGGCTTCTGCACCATAGAAGGCATGACGCACTTGGCGTGCAACACTTGCCGCAGTCAATCCATAAGCCTTCGCTTCAGGTGTCAGTGTGAAATCGAGCTGTTCTTTCCCTGTAGCAACCCCGCTGTCGATGTTGCTCATGCCGTCATATTCATGCAGCATTCGCGCTGCCGCCTCCGCAGCTGAATCAAGAATCTCGCGATTGCTGTGGGACAATTGGATTTCAATGGCGGATTCCGAAGGACCGATCCTTGCATCAAGCACAAAAGACTCGATGCCGGTCAGATCACCTACCGCTTTCCGCCATTGATCTGCAAACTCACTTCCACTGATCTCGCTTCCAGCGCCGATCTCAAGCATTGCCGAGACGACTGACGTTCCACCACTACCACCGCCACCTCCATGAGGCCCGAATGCGCTGAGCGCTGCGCCGATCGTAGAGATGTGTCCATCGACATACGACCCCTCATCAAGCCCTGCAATCACTTCGTCTGCCGCATCAGTGAGTGCCGCCCGGACGCGTTCGGCTTCATCACGATGCACGCCAACCGGCAAACGCACCCGTGCAGTCACGATGCCGGCATCGATGTCCGGCAGGAAAGTGAATGGGATATGCCCCCCCACGATGTAACCCATCGATACCGAAAGCATGGCCAAGCCCACCGCAATCGTGACGAATCGATGCTTGACTGCGGCGTAAACCGACGGGCGATACAACGTGTGAATGGTCCATTGAAGTCCTTGGCCAAAGAGGCGGGAAGGTGCGGAGACGAGTCTCCAAAAGGCGGTGTCGGCCCCCTGATGCGACAGATGCGCTGGTAGGACAAAGAGTGACTCGATCAGTGAAACCAGAAAGACGGCAATAGTCACGGCTGGAATCTGCATGAACAGTTTGCCTTCACCGCCGGGAACAAAGAACATCGGCAAAAATGCGACCATGTTTGTCGTGACTGCGAAGAAAACAGGCCCCGCTATTTCTTTAGCGCCCAAGATGGCCGCATCCAATGAGCCCATCCCTTCCTGTCTCTTCTCGTAGATGTTCTCGCCTACAACGACCGCATCGTCCACGATGATGCCTAGCGTGACGAGAAATGCGAACAGCGAGATCATGTTGATCGATGCGCCGCTCAAGGGCAAAAACAGAAATGAACCCAGAATCGAAATCGGAATCCCCAACATGACCCAGAATGCAAGGCGGGGCTCGAGGAACAGGCCCAACATCAGCAATACGAGCGACAGACCAACGAATGCATTTCTGAGGAGCAGATCAATCCGTTCCTGATAAACCTGCGAGTCATCAGTCCAGATTCCGATGTTCATTTCGGGGGGGAGTTCGTGCCGGTATTGGTTGAGCCATGATCGTGAGGCTTGCGATACGGAAATCGGCGTCTCCATCCCAACGCGAAACACTTCGATCAATACAGCCGGCTTGCCATCAACCCAGGCACCAAGATCGATGTCCCTGAAGTCCTCCTGAACATCAGCGATCTCGCCGAGCCTAATGGTGGTGCCATCGGGCCGGGTGATGATCGGAATCATTGCGAATTCACTCGCAAAATCTCGGCGTTCAGTCGTTCGAAGCAGTACCTCCCCACCATCTGTACGGATTGATCCGGCAGGCAATTCGGTGGCTGCTTGTCGCACAGCCGATGCAATCGATTCCAATGTCAATCCATAGGCGCGAAGTTGTTCGTCAGGTATTTCCGCAGCAATTTCAAGCGGACGGACAAACTTCAGCTCAACCTGAGTGATCCCGGGTTCAGCAAGAAGCGATTCCCTGACCTGTTCGGCTCTTTCCCGCAGCACCCGCTCATCAAAGTCTCCTGAGAGTGCCAGCGAAAGAACACGATTCCTGACCGAGATGACCTGTACGCGGGGTCGCTCGGTTTCTTCAGGAAAGGACACAATCGAGTCGACTGCGGTCTGGACATCCTGTTGCGCACGTCCCAAATCGGCGCCTATGAGCAACTCCGCCTGGACAGAGCCGTAGCCCTCTCGAGAAGAACTGGTCACGCGTTTCACGCCATCGAGTCCGCTGACGGCATCCTCAACAGCCAGAACGATGCCCTGCTCAACTTCCTCTGGACTCGCTCCGGGATACGCCACCGAGACATTCACCATGTCGATGGTGAACTCGGGGAAGACCTCCTGCTTGACATGGCTGCCGAGGACAATGCCGCCTGCAACAAAAAAGATCATCAGGAGATTGGCTGCAACAGGATTGCGCGCCATCCAGGCAATCGCACCCGTTCGCTCACTCGGCAAAGGACGCGATTGACTCACCGCGATGCCTCCCGCATGAGCAGCATGCCTGGGGCTGCAGCAGCGACGGGACTTTCAACGATCGCTTCACCGTCTGCCAGTTGCAGCCTGACAAGCACACTGTCCGCATCACCTCCGACAATCTCGATCGGCCTGTAAGCCAAACGACTGTCGAGTCCCACAATCCACACCTGATTTCCTTCCCGCACTACCGCTCTGGGCAATCGTCGCACACCGCGCATCTCAGGTCCTTCTAGGGTGACCTCGACATATGACCCAAGTAGCAGCGGAACCGGTCGTTTCGCGCTTTGCTCAAGCGGATCGGGAACTTTCACCAGTAGCCGGGCAAGTCGGCCAACAGAATCGACACTTCCTGTCAGTCCTGCAACCTGACCCTCATAGGCAATACGATCGCCCCCCCCTGTCGAAAGCGACAGTGTTGCAGATCGAGATTGAGTGCCGCCCATATCAAGTGAGGCGACATCATCAAGGGGAACCCCAATCTCAACCCAATATTCATCTGTTCCTACCAGCGTGCCGAGAGTTGTCGCGCTAGACACAATCTGCCCGACTTCAGCCGATTCTGTTCTCACCATCGCGTTGAAGGGAACAGTAATTTGTGTGCGCGCGAGTGAAAGAAGCGCCTGCTCCACTCGGCTCTCTGCTGACGCGAG
>JAKVBW010000039.1:0-2740 GCA_022446945.1 Phycisphaerales bacterium
ATGTCCTGATAAGTCTGGCCGTCGAACTGACATTCGCTGTGTCCAGCGCCATCCGTGGTGGCGTCTAGGGTGCTGAATTCCCATTGGCCGTTCGGTAGGTCAAAGGCCTGATGACAATCATCAGGATTGGGAATGGCGCCCACTTCGACGGTGACGACTGCTTCATCAGAGTAGACGCCATCGAAAGTGCGGTATGTGAACACGTCGGGGCCTAGATATCCGCCGTCGGGGGTGTATCGGACAATGTCGCCGTAGGAGAGCAAGGTGTAAGGCGAAGAGCCGATGTTGCCGCCGTTTGGATCTTGCAGCATGCCGTTGTCTGGCAGGCTCGTGATTTCAAACTCGAGTGGCAGCCCTTCGGAGGACGCGCCTTCAAGTTGGATGTCAACAGGCGTGTCGACATCTGTCGCGGTGGCGACATCATTGGCAGAAGGCGGACAGGCATCGCCGGTTGAGGCGATCTTGAGTGTCCACGCATCTAGCGAACCCTGATCGGCGCCAGCGTTGTCGCTGATGCGCAGTGTCCAAGTGCCGGTGACGATCTCGCCAACGAAGTCGGCAAGTTCGCCTGGGCCATCTGGAAGGGTCCCGCCATCGTCGTCATAGACGACGTTGATGTTGTCGGTGCCGCCGCCTGAACGGTCGTGCAAACGCACAGTGACGCCGCTGGGCGCTTCCAGATCGATGATCAGATCGCCGATGTAGGTATGTGTCACATCGAGTTCGATATCAATGTCGCCGATGCAATAGTTGTCACCGACATCGATGGTGCTCGTGATCTCGCTGTTATCCGTGATCGGGATCGGCACGTCGTAGGCCGTATAGGTGAAGCGGCCGACGTCGAGCGTCACATCACGCGTCGTATCGCCTTCGCCAACGCTGTCTAGGTTGTCAAAGACAACGGTGCCGTAGGCGAGTCCTGCAGGCAAATCATTGGCAGCATCGCTGAAGCCAACTTCAATTGTCGCTGAATCGCCTGTGCCGTTGAGATCAATGTCCAGATCGGACGTGCCGCCATTGAGTGAAATCCAGGGCATGTCGGCCGAGACACGCACGGTGGTGGGGGTCGGCCGGTTGCTGGTAATGGTGTAAGTCTGAGTTGTCGGGAAGGGGCCGCCGATGGGACCGCCAGCGACAAAGTCATTGTCCGGGGTTGTGTCGAACCCGGTCAGTCCGATTTCGAGCGTATGGGTGCGAACGAGTTCAAGGCCGTTGGTGTCATCAAAGAATGACAGCACATCCGTATAGGTTCCATTCGCCCAGCCTTGGCCATCCACCAGAACCAGCAGGTCGACTGTTCCATTGGGCGCAATCGAACCTGAACTCGGCCCATCGATCATGAGGAAACCTGAGCCCTTGAGGGCAGCGGTCCAGTTGATCGTTTCGGGTGAATTGTTGGAGATGGTGTAGACGATCGATGAGGGTTCCGGGTTGGCGCAGCCACTGATGCATGCATGTGTGACATCGCCTCCTGGGACGACAGTCATGCCGCGACCCGGCAGTGTGTCGATTGCTGTCTGGCCGGTTCCATCAGGATCCAGAACGCTGCTCAGGCCCGCATTCCATGATGTATAGAGCCGTCCGTACCAATCTTCGAGATCATTGCCGCAAGCGGCATAGCCACCATGCAATTGGCCAATCACGCGATGGTTCTGGTCAAACAGGGGAGATCCCGAAGATCCGGGCTCCGTGGTTCCCAGGTCCCAGTCAATGATGCGGATGTGTGTATCACCAGGTCCGTTGTATCCGTAGATTTCGCTGGGGTCGTAATCGATCGACCATCTCTTGGCATCCACATTGGGGTGGTGGATGGCAACAGACCAGTCCGAAATCTGAGGACCGGCGTCCCAGCCGCAGAACGAAATTTCCCATTCCTGAGGGGGGCTGCTGTTCAGTCTCACGATGGTGTAATCACTGGCGGAACCGGATTGCAGAAAATCAGAGCCGGAGATGAATTGATTGAGTGATCCTGTTTCGTTTCCAGCGCCCGGACAGTTCACCGCCGGGTCATTCTCATAGTTCCAGAAGGTGACCAGCGATGCGGCGTTCCCAGAATTGACGCCACAGTGATTCGCGGTCATGAAGAGGGGGTCGCGGTCATTTCGGATGTTGTTGACCATGAACCCGGTGCAGAAGAGCGAGCCACCGGTAGAAATAGCTGCCACGCATGGGATCTCATCTTCCCATCCCGCTGTTTCCGGGCATGTGACGTCGTAGTTGCACGAGCCAGAACGGGCGATGTCAATCATGTCGTAGAAACCGCGATATCCGACATTGATGCGCGTCAGCGCGACATTCGCTTCTACAGCGGATCGTTCTTTCGGGTGAACGATGATTGAGATAAGGATGTCATCTCCCGGAACAGGGGGGGTCCACAATTCGCCATGATGGCGATTGTCATCACTCGTGAAGGTTCGCAATGCGACATGGCCGTCACTGGTGCCGATTGTCATGTCGGCGGAATGGGGCAGTGTCCATCGCTCGAAGCCCAAGTTGATGGAAGTTGCCAAGGGCGATTCAATGCGCAGTCGCCATTGCATGTCGCCATTGGGCAGGACTTCCCACAGTCCGCTCCCGCCTGGTGACAATGTCACGCTGTGAGGAATGGCGTATCGGGGCGCCAGCCCAGCCGCTTCGCGATCAGCATCTTCCATTTCAACGGCGTGGAAGTCGATCGTTGGGATCTCGATAATCGGCACGATGTCAATGGGACTCTCGGCCGAAACGGCGGCAGTCATGC
>JAKVBW010000039.1:2750-18347 GCA_022446945.1 Phycisphaerales bacterium
GATGACGCAGGATGCGGCGATAGCGCGTGTGTTCACGGATCTCTCCTCCTCAGTTCAATCTCTGGAACAAGGTGAACGGTACCCCCTGAGAGAGGCGATCACAAGCCAAATTCGTGTCATGAATGGACTTCGGAGTGTTTCTGGGAGTCTTCGGCAGCCCGCTTGATGGCTTTCATGGCGATTCTGGCAACGACGACACTGGCGAGGATGGCTGCAGCCAAGCCGAGGAATAGGGTGACTTCGTGGACCATGCTGTCGCCTGCCGGAAGATGGCCATCGTTGTCTTTGACGCGCTTGGCCAGATCCGCAGCATGCTTGGCCGCGAAGCCGACATAGACAGTTGAGAAGTTACCCGGAAACATGCCAAGACAGGCAAGCAGATAACTCCGAAACCGCGCTTTGCTGACAGCCAACAGCCAGCAGAGCAGTGAGTAATTCAGCGGAGAGAGCCTCAAGAGAAAGATCAGTTTGAAGCCTGCGGACGATGCTGCTGCGTCGACCGCCTTGATCTTGGGGTGTCCTTCAAGAAGCCGTTCGATCGGTTGTTGCAGGAAGTGCCGGCCAAGAACGAAAATGACCACGGCAGTGAGTGTGCCCGCGACGACAACCCACACGAGCCCCATCCACAATCCGAAAATGGCGCCGGCAGAGATGGCCAAGATCGATTCGGGCACAAAGAGGCTTGTTCCGATGAGGAAGATCAGGATGAAGAGAATCGGTCCCCATGGTCCGAGTCTGCGCATGAATGCTTCCAGCTCGAGCATGTAGGGCTCTAGGACGAAATGGAACAGAAGAAAGAGACAGCCCACGAGGAGCAATGCTGCGAGAGACTTGATGATGACCCCACGCCAAGTGTGCTGGCGAGCGGGGACTGCATCGATGTCAAGATGGACCGTCGTGTTGGCCGGCATGTTGGGCAGCATAATTGCAGCCATCAGTGCATGGCACGCGCTGTACACTGCCCCTCTCGCGGGCGTAGCTCAATGGTAGAGCGTCAGCCTTCCAAGCTGAATGTTGAGGGTTCGAGTCCCTTCGCCCGCTTTGTTGACCGAGGGCATTTCGTCAGCAGTCACGCTTCCATTGCCTGTATGGCGTCCTTCATGATTTGTGCTTTGCCGAACATGCCCACCATTTGCATGCGGGCCGAGATCCATCGAGAAAGGTTAAGGCTCCATGTCTAAAACGTCATTTATCAGAATCATGCTGGCCATGGCGTTGCTTCTGTTGGCATCTGGCATCAATGTTGCAACAACGCCAGTCGATGATTGGACAGCATTCACATTGCTTTCCCTGGTGGGTGGGATCGCGGCGTTGGGGTACATGGTCTATGCGATTGGCCAGCGGAATCGGCCTCATCGCAATCAAGATCAGGGATAGTCGCAGGCTCGCCGTTTCTGTTGCGCACAGTCACGCATTTAACGCGATTGAATCCTGATGAAGAACACTCAAGGGCAAGGGCCCCAGTGCTCGATCAGGCTGAGAAGATCATCCACGGAAACATTTCCATCGCCTGTCACATCGCCCAAGCATGTTGTGAGGCACACGACATCCTCGCAGGTGGTGTCCTTGCCCATCCAAGTATGACCGAAATACTCACAGTTCTCCTGTGTGGCGATGACGCAGTTGACGGCATTGTCAGTACAGCATGCGCCAGTCGCTTCCGGGATAAGGATTTCTGCAACATCGCTGCCGCCTTCTAGGAGTCCATCTGTCGGTGTCACGGTGACTTCGACCAAATCGCCATGGCCGGCAGCATCCGATTGCAGAACATCTCGCATGGCCGCAATCGTGGTGTCCCGAACAACGGTCCCATTGACAGTCCACTCGAAGCGATAACTGACGAGATCGCGATCAGGATCATCATGCACAAGCGTTCCCAAGACTGTGCACTCAAGCACGTCGTCAGCTGTTGGGGCAGATGGCGTCAATTCGACACTGATATCCGCGGGAGCGCGATTGAAGTCTTCGTCGAGGGTCTCGACCATTTCGAGTTGCATACTAAGGAGGACTTCCTCGTCGACCACCAGATCAACAGTCCAAGTTCCCGGGATCGTGTGCATGTCCGCAATGTTCCAGTACCAGCCCCATGTCACTTCTCTGTATTCAGTGGGATACTCCCAAGTGTCGGAGTATTCATATGCCAGCGTGCCATCTGGTCGATAGAAGCGAAATGCCCGCGCGCCTGTTGCGGGGATATTGTGAAGTGTGTGCCAGTAGTACTGATGTGAGTCGGAAAGCAGGAACTCCCTGTCATTGGGATACCTGTATGGTCTGTCTGGCCAGTCGGCAAACTCTGTCGCAGTCACTCCGTGATCTTCCACGTAGAGCTCGCGATCAATCCCTTCCTGATCTTCCCACATCGAATCAACAGCGTTGCATGTGCCGGCATAGGGTTCGAAAGTACTTCCTCCGAACCAGTCGTGGTCACGAAGTTCAAAATGAAGATGAGGCCCGGTGCTGCAACCGCTTGAAGCGATCTCTGCAATCTGTTGTCCAGCGACAACAGTATCTCCCTCAAGAACGTCAACTGAGCCATTCTTGAAATGCCAGTAATAGCCATAAAGATCGCCGCCGTGGTCGATGATGACGGCGTTGCCGATGCCCACACATTCGGTGTTCATGTCAAACTCGCCATCATGCGCATAGACCACAACGCCATCCAGCGCGGCATATGCCGGAACACCGATGAGCTGTTCGCTAAAGCTTCTCGGGCCGGTGTCATTGCCATTGTGGCCGTCATAACTTCGGCTGGTGCAGTCCCAGTCAAGGATTCCAGATGTCGGGTCCAGATCGACGAAGTTGGTTGTGAACATGTCTCCGTAAAGACGTCCAGCGGTGGGGAAAAATGTGAGCCTGCCTGCGGTATCGGCGCCGGCTCGTTCTGGATGCGCCTGCCTGTAGGCATCGATGGCTTTTTGGGCAATCACGCGTTCTTCGGAAGTGATGCAATCCTCTGGGTTGAATGCATTCGGGAGGATGAGGTGGACGCCGCCCTCATTGGCTGCGAAGGCCTGGATGTCGATTGAGATGACTACAGCACCTGCAAGGCAGTTTGCCACAATGCGGTGGTTTCGAAGTTTCATGATCTGATCCCTTCTCCTGAGATATGACCATATCACTCAAATGGGGGGTCGTAAACGCCATTTTGGCCACACACACTCACTTGGGATCCATAGAGGGTTGTGAGGGGTGGCAGGGCATCTGTCTTCTAGAAGTGATCGCCTGAAAGCCACTCAGTGCAAGCAAGGGAGCATCGACAGATGATGGATTCGTCCAAGATTGGAATGATGGGGTTGATCGTTGCCATGTGTGGGATGACCACGAATCTCACCCAGGCATGCGATGGTGATCTGACAAGCCCCGCGGAGGCCGCGATGGCGGATGGCATCGTGGGCAGTGACGATCTTCTGGCCTTCGTCGATGCATGGGGAAGCTTCGATGCCTCGCGCGACTTCAACGCCGATGAATCAGTGGATGTGATGGATCTGCTCGAGATGCTTCACAACTGGGGCGATTGTCCTCCAGAGATGTCCTACGGTCAGGTCAGGGTCAGCGATGTCATTTTTCAAGATGACGTTCAAGTGATGGGCGAAGATGGAAGTTTCGGCATTGCTGGTGAGATCGGGCCGTACGTTCTTGAAGGCACCGGTACGCCAAGTGGTGGGCAATGCGCCATCTATTACGGAACAGCTGAACCCACATGGCCGGCGATAAAAGTTATTTTCGAGGTTCTCCCCGGTGGCGGACGTCTCGAACTCGATGCGTGGGTGACAGTCCCTGCTGACAACTTACGTCTCACGCTTGCGGAGGTAGTTGGCGAGGAATCAAACACAGTTGACATCTGGGTTGTTGGCGAGGGCCCTCCAGACGGCGTCCAGTCCATTTCGGTCACAAGCGATGAACTTGAAGCGGGTACCTATTCACTGAAACTTCGGGGCATGGTTCTTCGGCATGCGTTGATCGGGAATGGGATCGGTATGGAGTGGTCGATTGTCGACTAGTTGACCGCCTACTCGGTGTTGGGGTCAGAGTAGAGATCCACAAAGAAATCAAGTGTTCGGTGGCCTTCCTGCTCTTTGACGCGAGAAAGATAGAACCCGAACTTTTCGAAGAGTTGTATGGCAGGTTGCCGTTCGACTCGCACATCGAGCACAATCTTCAAATAGTCCCGGTCTCGACAGAACCGAATCGCATGTTCCATCAGGGCAGTTGCAACCCCCTGTCTTCTGAACTGCGGTCGCACGCGTAGTCGCCGCATTTCAGCTGCGGAATCATCCACGCGTTGCACCCCGATCATCCCAGCAATTTCGTCGTCATTTGTCGCGACCCAGAAAGAACCACCGGCGGCATCGCAGAAATAAGCATCGTCCAGTTGCTCAATGTCTGCCCCTGTGTCATTGATCTGCACCTCCCCCTCAAAGACGCCAGCATCAAAGAGCTCCCGAAGAACGGGGATGTCTTCTTCCGTAGCTTGGCGAATCTGAAGTTCTGGTTTGGCGTTCGGCATGGGGGTCATCGCGCCGTTGGAAATAGGCGCGAGCAGCAGTATAGGACCCCCGCAATCTGTATTGCGAAGAGGGCGTTATCGCCACCACGAAGGCGTCAGAGTGTCTTCACACCACGCATCAAACTCTGCTTGGAGTTCAGGCGTGATCTTGATCGGCGGACAGTGGCGACCTTCTGCAGCTGCAGCAACGATCCTGCGGACCTGAGGAAAGTTGTCAGGCGTTTCGAGCATGAAGCGTGTGAACGCCCAAGCCTGCCCGTAGTAGTCCAGCAGCGCATGCCGTCCTCGATCCATCGCATCATGGGGCGCATCAGCGATGAATATGTCGAGAGGCTGCATGCGCCCACGCCGGTACATCCACCAAGCGCGTCGTTGTCGCTGGCGATTTGCTTTGTGATCAATCTCGATCTCATCGGGGAGCAAGCGATAGCCTTCCATGAGCGTCGCAAGGCCTTCGTCAAGCCATGCCGGCAATGGCGCTAACAGTGCCGTTTGAACATATTGATGCCAGCCTTCATGCATGGCCAGCGCAATCGTGTCTCGGTAGTGATCGCGGTAATCGATGTCATAAAGCATCGCGACACCTCTGGCAGTGAATCCTCCCCGACTCAAACCCTGCATGGACTCCGCGTGTTCGGGGAGAAGCATCCTGGTGAGATTGGTCCATTGCCTGCGATCACTCAGAAGGCACATGGTGAGTCGATGGGGAGGATCAGGCATGAAGGCTGCTTCAGGATCAAGCGTGTCCAGCAGTTTGGCCAGAGAAAGTTCTAGGGCCATCGGCAATCTTGCATGCAAAGAAGGCAGCATGATGGTCGTGCAGATGTCCCAGTTCGGGGTGCTGATACAGAGGCCTTCATATTGAAGGTAGGACCAAGGCTTTGTCGTTGTTTCAAGGACGGGTTGTTCAGGTGCAGCTGCCATCGTTCCGAGGAGAACATCCCGAGGATGCGGGGTGCTGCATCCAGTGAGTATGGCGAGAAGGATGAATATGTACTTCTTCACAATGCTTCTATCGCTGTCTTGGTAGCGTCAAGGTCCGCTTTGGCCTTGTCAAGTTGGGTGCGGGTTTCTTCGACCAAGTGGGCAGGTGCTTTTTCGACGTAGCTCGCATTCGAAAGCCTTCCTTCGAGTGATGCAATCGAATTTTCAAGATCTTGCGCTCTTGAAGCAAGCCTTGTGCGTTCCGCATCGAGATCGATGCCGCCAGCAGGTTCCAAGAGAACTTCTTGTCCATCCATCGCGAAAGCAATAGCGCCAGCAGGTCGTTCGTTGTCGGCAACACTGATAGATGCGATTCTGCACATCGCTGAGAGAATGTCCGCAGCGCTGTCAGCGATTGTCTTCAATCCAGTTGGAACGATCAGCGTGCACTCCGCTTTCGGGGACATGTCGTTGTCTAGCCGTGCACGCCTGATTTCCGACACAAGCGTCTGAATGCGTGCCGTGTCTGATTCCGCTGCATCGTCCATCAGTGCTTCATCTGGAGTTGGCCATGAGGCAGTCGCTGCGAGATCACTGGCGGGGAGCACAAGGCCATCGACTCCAGCCGGGCCGAGTGCCTGTACATGGGGCCAGAGTGTTTCAGTGACGAAGGGGCAGACAGGGTGGAGCAATCGCAAGATGGCGTCCAAGACTGTCCGGAGGACCTGCTGTTGTTGAGGATTGGTCTGAATGGAAGGCTTGATGGCTTCGAGATACCAATCGCAGAAATCTCGCCAGAAGATGTCATAGAGCAATTCAGCGTATGCATTGAATCGGTACTCAGTGATGGACTCGTCTATCGCTCGCGTAGCGGCGGCAAGTCGGGAGAGCATCCATCTGTCTTCTAATCGGAGAGAGGTGATCGATTCCACTGACTGGGGTGATTCGATTCGGGTCATGGCGAATCTTGCAGCATTCCAGATCTTATTGGCGAAGTTTCGTCCGATGTCGAACCGGCTCGATGTGTTCTTGGCCATGGGCCGCTCATCAGTCGGCTCTTCGCCTGTGAGCATGCCATACACCGTGACCATTTCAGCGCCCTTCTTCGAGGGACTCTTCTGTACAGGTGCGGCGACTTGGTGGCCGCCTGGCGCAGTGATGAATTCCGGGGCGAAAGTTTCACCCGAGTAGGGGTCTACTAGATCGACGGGCAATCTGACATCTTGAGTGGACGTGGCAATCTGCGCCATCACCAGGCGCAATGCATCAGTGCCATGAGAGTCAATGATGTCGCGTGGATCGACGCCGTTCCCAAGAGACTTGCTCATCTTTTGGCCATGGCCATCCTGCACCATGGGATGAATGTAGACATTGGTAAATGGAACGCGGCCATCGAGGAAGTAGCGGTTGAACATGACCATCCGGCTGACCCAGAGCGTGATGATTTCCCGGGCCGTGCAGAGGACGTTTGTCGGATTGAAGGCGTCAAGAAGGCCTTGGGTATCGGGAGACGCATCCGGGATGGGCCATCCCATCGTGCTCAAGGGCCATAGAGCGGATGAGAACCATGTGTCCAACACATCTGGATCTTGTTCAAAGCCTGCATCGACGAGTGCCTGTTCTAGATCTGGTCTTCCGTGATCACAGCAGGCAAAGAGTGTTGCCGTCTTGTCTGCAGGTTCCGTAGAGATGCGGATGCACAGTCCTTCATCATGGCACTCGCACATGGGGAGTGTGCAATCGGGCGGAGGCGGCGACAGGGGTGCAGTTGAAAGTCCTTCTGGCAATTCAGTTTGCAATGTCCAGACCGGAATACGATGGCCCCACCAGAGTTGCCTGCTGATGCACCAGTCACGGAGATTCTCATGCCACTGCTGGAATGTCTTGGCATAACGCGTGGGTGTGAAAGTAATCGCGTCATCGCCTGCGATGGGTTCCCCGCCGCGAGATGGTGGCGCGCCCTCATGTTGATCAGATGACATGGCACGTAGTGCTTCCCCGCAGAGACGGTCGTCCGTGACGCAGACGTACCACTGATCACTGAGATAGGGTTCGATGGGGACGTGCGAGCGATATGAGTGGCCAACCGCGTGACTGTAATCGCGGATGTTCTCAAGAAGGTCTTGGTCACGGAACCATTCCACAATCGATGTTCTTGCGTCCTCGCGGCTCATCCCGACAAACGGCTGTGCTTCGGCAGAGACATCTTCCCAGCCATGTCGATCAGAAATGGAGCCGTCAGGCGCCATCACATTGATGGCCTCAAGATCATGCCGCTGACCGATGTCCCAGTCGTTGGGGTCATGGGCAGGCGTGACTTTCAGGAAGCCGGTGGCAAATGCCGCCTTCGGATCACCTTCGTCCCCAGGCATGATGACATAGTCGTCTTCGATGATCGGAATGCGCCTGCCCACGATGGGCAGAATGACATGCTGGCCTTTGAGTGCTTCTGCGCGCGGGTCATTCGGGTTCATGGCAACTGCAGTATCGCCGAGCATTGTTTCGGGCCGAGTCGTCGCAACGGTCACGTACGCATCGCTACCTTCGATCGGATAACGGAGATACCACATGTGCCCTGCGATGTCTTCCATTTCGACTTCATCATCCGCAAGGGCTGTTTGCGTGACGGGATCCCAGTTGACAAGACGTTTGCCGCGGTCAATCAGGCCATCTTGGAAGAGGCGGAAGAAGGCGTGGCGAACGGCGGTCGTGCACACAGGATCCATGGTGAATCGCGTGCGTCCCCAGTCGCAAGTCGCGCCCATTTCTCGCAACTGACCGAGAATCACAGATTCGTATTCATCTTTCCAGTCTTGTGCAAGGTTGATGAACTCTTCGCGGGATAGATCGGTCCGTTTCTTGCCTGACAAGAGGAGGCGTTTTTCGACAACAGTTTGTGTCGCAATTCCGGCATGGTCGGTTCCCGGCATCCACAACGTTGCGGCTCCACACATTCGGTGGTATCGAATCAAGATGTCTTGAAGTGTGTTGTTCAGTGCATGGCCGAGATGCAATGCACTCGTCACATTGGGCGGGGGGATAAGGATCGCATAGGATGTCTGACCCGCATCCGGAAGAGGAGCATGGCCGATGGCTGCGTCGTTCCAGCGGTTCCGGACAAGCGGTTCGCAATCCGCTGGGGCATAGGTGCGTGGAAGTGAGGCTTCGGAGTGAACCATCGACATCTGCTCATCATAGTCGTGTGGGCGACCTCCTCAGTTGTGTCGCCGCTGAGTTTGGTGGGTTGTGAGCGTTCAGATCCTTCTCCGGAGGCAGCCTTGCCGATCCAACAGGGCAGTCTTACGCAGGGGGAACACTACCTCTCCTTGGGGCAATTGGAGGAAGCGGGGCAGCACGCCACGGCTTTGGAGAAATCTGCGCCAGATGATTGGCGGACGCATGATTTGGCGGCACGCGTGCATCTCGGGCATGCCGTAACCGCAGAGCGGGATGGACGCATGGAGGCAATCACGCCTTTGATGCGTGCTGCAGCTGCGTCCTATCAAAAGGCGATTGTCTGCGATGGGCGTATTGCAGGGCTCTGGCGGAATGCAGCAGATGCTGCTTGGCTTGCGGGGGATCGAGCAGATGCAGTCGCGTGGTACGAACAATCGATGCAATTAGACGACCAGGATCCACGTGCGCCGCTCAGGCTGGCCCAGGCAGCATTCGATTCTGACCCAGATCAGGCACGCGCACTTCTGGAGCATGTCATTGTTCTGGACGCTGATATTGCAGAGGCGCATGCCTCTCTTGCCGTGCTGGATGCCATCGAAGGTGATGATGAAAAGGCGTTGTTGCGGATGGATCACGCAGTCGCGCTGTCTCCAACGTCGCCTGGTATTCGCGTGGTTCAAGCGCGTGTCGCCCGCCTCCTCGGTGAGCCGTCCAGAGGTGTCGAGGTCATCTTGAGTTTATCTGCGCCAGCACGATCTACTGAAGCTGCAAGCCTTGAACTGGAGGCATGTTGGGGCGCACTCGGTCGGCCAGATCGGATAGCCGATGCATGGGAGGCCTGCTTTGTTGGCAATGCCCACCGCTCAGATGCATGGCGGTTCGCTGTACGCGCCGCAGAAGCGGCCCTTGCTGCTGGTGATCGCGGGAGAGCGGCCTCGCTGCTCGATCGGGCCTCCATGGTGGGTGCTCCCGCCATAGATGTGGAGAAAGTGCGAGCCCAAGCAGCTCAAGACGCGTCTGTGTCAGAGGGGGGCTGATCCTCCGAAATCCGGCGTCCTGCTTCAGTCCAAGGATCCAGAAGATCTTGATTCACAGGGCTTTGTGTTGATCTATGGACTCTTCGGCGGACGAGCAGGGCCACGCCCATGCAGATAATGAGCAACAGAAGCAGCATGGCCCAGAAGGCGCTTTCTGAGACGGCTTGAGGAGCCTCCAAAGGCATGAATCGAGTATAGAGGGGTTGAGAACAAGGTTGCCAGTATCGTCGTAGAGCGTGAGTAGGTCTGTTTGAGAGGTTTGGTGAATGTGAATCGGGATTCGGCCGATTCTCTCCAAGAGGCTTCCGCCTCGAAAGGACACACGAACAGATGATGGAATCAGTGATCTTCCGGGCACGAAGCTTGATGTTGACAGGGTCCATGCTGCTTCTGGCAGCACATGTGGCGATTGCCAAGCCCGTATCTGAGCAAGCCAGAGTCTGGGCCGATGACATCTGGACTGCGGCGATTGAAGGTGATGCTGACAAACTCGAAGCCCTCCTTGCGGAACCAGCCGCGGAGGGTGTCGATCCAGATGCAAGAACCGACTTCTTAGAAGCAGTCAGCTTGTGGCAGTCGCACGAAGAGGCAGATCGCACGCATGCAGAGGAACGACGCGAAGAAGCACGTACGGAGATGATGGCCACCTATGAGGAAGGCGATCTTCTGGAGTCACTGCGATTGTTGCTCGAGGTTCAGATGTTGTCCGACAGTCTTGATGAACCTCTTCAAACATCGGAGTGTCAAAATATCATTGCCGATGCGGATGCCCAGATTCAGTCTTGGCGAGCGGAAGGCAAACTCTTTCACGCACAGCAGGGGCTTCTGCGCCTTCGCGCCGCGTTTGAGGATGTCGGCAATCGTGAGATGTGGGATCGGCTGACCGATCAATATGAATCACTTGCCGACACGATGCAGATGATGCGTCGTTACCGATTCGAGGACTACCACCAAAGATATCTCGAGTTTCATCAGGACCGTGGTAACGAAGTGAAAGCGGAATACAACCCTCGTTTGAAAACGCGTTGGAAGGAAGAAGTCAGCGGCGTGGATGTGCAACAAGCAGCCAGGTCCATTCAGTTGGCGATGCAGGAACATGTGGAAGCCGAGGGTCTGGTTCCTCTTTTGCGTGGTGGCATTTCAGCGGTGCGGACACTTGCGTTGGATGACATGCTCAGCGAGACATTCAAAAAACTGGGAGATGAAGATGCCCGCACGATGTGGATCGCTGCACTTGACGCGACAGAGGCCTCTCTAGAGGTTCCTGGCGCAAACATCTCCCTGCCCAGAACACTGCAGCGGATCGCGAATGCGAATCTTGAGACGATCCAACTACCAGAGACCGTTCTCTGGCGTGAGTTCACCGATGGCGCCATGGAGGAGTTGGACAGATTCAGTCAGGTGATCTGGCCGTATGACTATGAGGGTTTCCAGCGACAAATGCGTGGAAAGTTTGTCGGTGTCGGTGTTCAAATTCAGGAAACAGATCTTGGCGAAATCAAAGTTGTGACACCTCTGGAAGGCAAACCCGCTTTCTATGCCGGTGTTCGGGCAGATGACATCATTGCGACGGTGGATGGAGATTCCACGGCAGGCTGGACCGTCCAAGATGCCGTGCGTCACATCACTGGCCCTGAAGACACGCAGGTGATGCTCGGCGTTCGTCGTGAGGGCGTTGATGAGTTGATCGACATCCCTGTGATTCGTGCCGTCATCCGCATGCCGACCGTCAAAGGTTGGGAAAAGCAGGGCGTCGATGATTCGGGCCGGGAAGACTGGCACTGGATGATCGATGACGATGAAGGCATTGGATACATCAAACTCACCGGCTTTGACCAAGAGACTCACCGCGACCTCGAGCGTGCCATGCAGGAAATGCGCGATGGCCGCGCACTCAACGGACTAGTTCTTGATCTTCGTTTCAATCCGGGCGGCCTTCTCGATCTCGCGGGTTACGTCAGCAACCTGTTTGTGCCCAGAGGCGACATTGTGACGGGGGAGGATCGTGACGGTAACCAGACGTTCCAAATCTCCGCTCGTTCACATGCGTGCATGCTGGGCGGACTGCCCACTGTCGTGCTGATCAACCGCGGTTCTGCTAGTGCTAGTGAAATTGTGGCAGGTTGTCTCCAGGCCCATGAAGCTGCTGTCATCTTGGGAGAACGCAGTTTCGGAAAAGGCAGTGTTCAGACTGTCCATCCAGTGGGTCCGGAATCACGTTTAAAAATCACCAATCAGTACTACAGGCTCCCATCGCCTGATGGCCTGGCTGCTGGCCGACTGGTCCATAAGCGGCCAGGGGCTGAAGACTGGGGAGTGGACCCCAATCTCATCGTTCGGATGAGTGCGGACGACATCATCACTTCCGAAAGACTGCGTTTGCGTTCCGAGCAAGCAGTCTCCTCACTCCCCATTCCCGAGTTGCCTGAGAATGATGAAGACGAAGAGATCAATCTCGCCGATCTGGGTCCTCCAGACATCGAAAGGTTGATCGCTGACGGCTTCGATCCCCAGATTGAGCTCGCGCTCTTGCTCGTCCGCTCACAGATATTGGCGGAAATGGGTGGCGAAGGCTGGAATGATCGTCCTCAGGTCGCGGGTGGCGATGCAACAGATCTTCGTAGCCGAGCCGGGGGACGTTGAACTAGTTGGCCTTATCACGCGTTTCCAGCAGTAGCTGCGCTTCAACGACGTCCTTGTCCCCGCGTCCTGACAGATTGATCAAGATGCGGTCTGATGCCGGCCGTTCCTTCGCCATGCGGATGGCGGCTGCGACGGCATGAGATGATTCGAGGGCTGGGAGGATGCCTTCCAATGAGGCAAGCAGTTCGAAGGCTTCCAGTGCTTGGCTGTCGGTGACGTGTGTGTATTGCACGCGGCCCGTTTCTTTCCACCAGGCGTGTTCAGGCCCAACGCCTGGATAATCAAGACCAGCAGAGCATGAATGGACTGCCGCCGTTTGCCCGTCATCGTCCTGCAGCACACAACTGCGTGAGCCATGAAGTACGCCTGGTTGTCCATATGCAAGCGTGGCCGCATGTTGGCCCCATTCGTTTCCGCTGCCGCCAGCTTCCACACCGATCAGGTCAACAGCATCATCATCGAGAAAGGGATGAAAGATGCCTGCTGCATTGGATCCACCGCCCACGCAAGCGACCACGGCTGTTGGCAGAGAGCCGAATCTTTCTTGGCATTGTTCGCGTGCTTCGCGCCCGATGACAGATTGAAGTGACCGAACCAGCAAGGGGAAGGGATGTGGTCCGACGACGGATCCCAATACGTAATGGGTCGATCCAACGGATTCCATCCAATCTCGCATGGCAGCATTGGTCGCATCCTTGAGCGTTCGGCTGCCATCATGAACTTCATGGACCGTGGCACCCAGCAGTCGCATGCGAAAGACATTGAGTGCCTGTCTGCGTGCATCCTCCGCCCCCATGTAAACCTCACAGGACAAGCCAAAGCGAGCACAGGCTGTGGCTGTGGCGACGCCGTGTTGGCCAGCACCTGTTTCAGCAATGATCCGTTCTTTGCCCATCCGTCGAGCAAGCAGAACTTGTCCAATCGTGTTGTTGATTTTGTGCGCGCCAGTATGGGCAAGGTCCTCACGTTTGAGCCAGATGGCTGCGCCGCCAGCTTTCTCTGTGAGGCGCGGGCATTCCGTGAGTGGCGTAGGTCGTCCCACGTAATGGCGAAGAAGATCATCAAGTTCCGTATGGAATGCGGGATCCTTGTCGGCCGCTTGCCAAGCAGATTCCAGTTCCGCCAATGCAGCGATCAAGGTCTCTGGAACAAACTGACCGCCATATCCGCCAAACCAGCCGTTCGGGTGTTCCACAGTTTCAAGATCAGATGTCATATGTGGGGGCTCCAGCAAAGAGACATTCGGTCAGAAAGCGGCATTGCTGTTCCTTGGCATCGGCTGAGTAGCGTCCAAAACCTGCATGTTCTGCATCGGCACCCGTTCGATCGTAGCGCACGCGATGGATGAGTGCTGGATCACCCAGACTTTCAATGGCATCTAGGAACTTCCATTGTTCAGTTTGTGGGATCCATGTGTCATAGCGTGCATGCACCGACAGTACGGGGATGGGACGCCATCCGGCCAGATTCCTGATGGGATCTGCGGTCTCGACACAGCCACGCAGATCTGGGGAACTGTTTGTCGCCATGGGCAGATGGGACCATGCGCCGCTGGTGGCCTCAAGGGTCAAGGCAGCGTAGGCATGTGGTGTTGTTGCCCGGTGAATGGCTGCCATGCCACCCGCGGACATACCGCCGATGGCGATTCGCGTCGGATCAGCATCAAGCTGGCTAGTTGCTTCATCGCAGACCGCATCCAATTCTTCGGATGCTTGAAGGACAACTTCTAGCACTGCTTCAGGGGTTTGTCGTTCAGGATCTTCGCGTTCGCCATGTCCAGGGAGATCGATGGCGCAGACTGCGATTCCAGCTCGCATCAGCCGTAGATATCGCCCAGGATCGAGTTCCTTGTAAGCGGTGCGGCCATGGAGCCATAGCAGGAGTGGGGGAGGCGTCTTAATGATCGTTTCAGGTCTGATCAACAACGATGGCACATCGCCAAGACGTGCCAATTCGCCCTGTCGACGTAGAGCGGAGGGAAGCATGTCGAAATGCTTGTTCATGCCGTCCTCGTTGACGCAGGCCCCGATGGCACCGATCCTGTGCGGATGCTGCAGATCATAGGTGGGCACTATAGGTCCAGACGATTGCTGACACCGCCGGACGCGGCGACGACACGGCCTTATGCGCATCGTGTCAAGGAGTCTGTATTCAATATTCTCAGAGGACATGTTGAGGATGCGCGCGTACTTGATCTGTTCGCCGGCGTTGGAACGATGGGGCTGGAGGCCATCAGTAGAGGTGCAGCAGAAGTCCTGATGGTTGAACAAGATGCCAGAATTTTCGACCTGCTTAAGAAGAACATTCAGGCGCTGGGCTGTGAAGATCGGGCCGATGCACTTCGGGGGGATGCGCTCGGGAGTGTGTCTCTTCTTCGCTCTCCGCGACCGCTAGACATTGCCTTCGTTGATCCTCCTTTTGTCATGATGAGAGATGAGGGGACACGTTCGCGTGTGATGTCACACATCAGCCGCCTGAGTGAATATCTCGCCGATGATGGACTCGTCGTTCTGCGTACGCCGCTGGATGCCCATAGGGTTCAACATGAAGTGGATGGGATGGATGGCCCCGAGATACGTGAGCAGGGTCGGCACAATCAGGTGCTGCTGTACGCTCGATCTGGTCAAACATCATGACTAGACGATCTCCGAGAGACATTGCGGCAGATATCGCGGCCACATTGAAAAAGGCCGGACACGTCGCATGGTTTGCGGGTGGCTGTGTGCGGGATCAACTCCTTGGCAGAGATCCCAAGGACTATGACATTGTCACAGACGCTACCCCTGACGATGTGCTGAAGTCCTTCCCCCGTGCCCAGCCTGTAGGGGCAGCATTTGGCGTCATGTTGATCAGGCGGCATGGCATGTCAGTTGAACTCGCCACATTCAGAAGTGATGGCATCTATGTGGATCATCGTCGACCTGAAACGATTGAGTTTGCGACTGCACGCGAAGATGCCGAGCGGCGTGACTTTACCGTGAATGGCCTGTTCTACGATCCCGAGACTGATGAGGTGCATGATTATGTCGATGGGATTGAGGATTTGAACGGGCGCATTCTGCGGGCCATCGGTGACCCGGATGCACGATTTAATGATGATCATCTGCGCATGCTTCGAGCTGTGAGATTCCATGCTGCGCTGGGCATGGAAATCGAATCCAGCACCGAAGCAGCCATTATCAGGCATGCTTCGAATCTATCTGGCATCAGTACAGAAAGAATCGGAGATGAATGTCGTCGCATTCTTTCATGCGATGAAAGAATCAAGGGCATCGACAAACTCGAGCGTTTGGGACTTGGCGCATCGCT
>JAKVBW010000004.1:0-28049 GCA_022446945.1 Phycisphaerales bacterium
AAAATCAGCCATAGACAGCCCAGAAGCAGGATGAGTGCAGCGACTCCCGAGATACCGGTGTAAGTATCAGGCGTGGAACGCGAGGTTGATGTGCCAAATCGCCCCATGACTCAGTGCTGACCCGCCAATGCATAGGCGCGTTGACCAGGTTTGGCCTGTCCACGAGAGGCGCTTTCAAGCGAGAGGAGTCCCGTCGATCGATTCAGATCTACCTCGATGATTCGGAGACGACCGATGAAAGTCCCGCCATCGCCGACCGTCATCACCCAACCATTCTGAACACCATCTCGTGAGCCTGCGTCAATCTCCACGAGTGTTCTTTCAGTAGAACGGGCTACATCGAGTACGGTTGCTTCAAGATTGCGATCCGGCGCGATTCCCTCATCAACCGCCAGAATCTCGCCCTTCAAACTTCCAAAACGAGCCTGATATTCATTCAGTGATGCCTGCATTGCACGCTGATCACGTTTGAATTGAGCATTCTCCTCGCGCAGTGCACGCTGAACGGCGTCCGCTACCTGCAGTTGGCTGTCAAGTTCAGCAAGTCGCTCGTCAAGTTCGACGCGTCTCCGCTCAGCTGACAACGCTCTTTCTCGAAGCGTTTCAATATCAGAAACCAGTTTGCGGTTGAGCTCCTGTGCCGTCGTCACACTTTGAGTCAAACTGCGTGTCATGCCATCACGACTTGCATTTTCCGCTTCAGCAGTGATGAGCCGCGTCTCCAAATCCGCTCTGTCAGATCGGCAATTTTCAATCGCCGCGATATGCGCCTGTTGTTGCCTGCTATAGGAAGCGAGTTGCTCTGAGAGTTGTGATTCCCTTGAGAGGAATGATTGTCGCTCTGAATTCTGCTCTGCACGCATCGCGACGACTTGAGCTTGACTGTCAAGCGCATCGCGACGCCAGTGCTCCTGATTCATCGTCGCCACGACAACGAGAGGAACCATGAACACTGCCAGCAAGGACACAAGGACGACGAAGATCTTGGTGAGAATATGCACGCTCAACCTCTCAAGAAGGGTCCCACAAGTGAGCAATAGATCCAGACAAGCCCGTTTTGTACGTCCTCAACGGGGCAGTGTCAATTCTCAAACGACGAGCCAGGTGGCCGACGGCCAGCGACAGCAGCAGCCCTCGAAAGAATTGCCCCGGCTGCTGCAATTCGAACTCTGGGATGATCGTCGTTCAGAAGCTGTTTCAAGGTGTCCAAACCTTGCTGACGCATGCCCCAAGCCAACACTGCTGCAGCCTGCATCCGAACTTCCGGAGATTGATTTTCGGAAAAAGAAACTGCCAGATCGGTCAATGTGAGTTCAGAATCCATCCTCGCAACCGCTTCCGCAGCAATCAGTCGGAGTTCTGGTCCGGCCTTGCGGGGCCCATCGGAAAGCGCTAAAGCGCCCATGGCAGGAATCAACGTGCGATCTTGAAGCCTGCCAGCCATCTGTGATGCCAAGGCGGTCAATCCACTTTGGGATGCAGGTGCAAAGAAGGCTGCACGAATGGCCTCTAGTTGACGTCGATCTCCCAATTGAACCAACGCTTCCGCAAGCATCAACTCCGTGGCCCTGATGACTTCCTCGTCCTCAAGAGGAAGGGGCCGTTGCATGGCCTCACGCAGCAGTGGTTTTGCTGTGGGGTTCCCGATCTCGCCAAGCACCATCGCGGCATTCGTGCGTGTCGTCCGGTCGTCAGAGAGGATCATCTGAGCCAAGGACGTTTGATCCACTGGCTCGCCACATGTCGCCAGAAGAAAGATGACAGCTGCTCTCACGCTGGCAGATGAATCCTCCATCAGTGAACGCGCCGCAGGCGCGACGCCACACAGCCCTGCACGCCCAGCTGTCATGAGCGATGCGAATCGCACACCCTCATTGGGATCTCGAAATCCCTCCAGAACTGCTTTCCGTAGCGGTTCTATTTCATAACGCAGCATTTCAATGGCATTGGCGCGCAGAACGGGCCGCGTGGCATCAACTTGACGCTGCAATTCCCGGACCGCTCGTCGACGAACGCTCACAGGTACGGAAGCCATCTTCGGACGATCCAATGTGGATCCTGATGACTGTTGCTTCGAGGATGAACCGCATGCACACATCAGAATGCATAACAGAAGCGCCGACATGACATGCGTGGTCTTCAACATGAGGCACTCGATGATAGTCAGTCAACCCTCACGGAGAAGACACCGATCGTGACCGCGATCAAAAGCATGAGGCGAGGAAGCCAATTGCCCCAGCGAGCCTGAAAGGTGGTCCCTTCATAGCGAGGCACCTTCACGAATAGATTGGCCGACTCCCGAACCGGAAGTACTGCAGGCATACGCCCGTCAGGTAAGACGAGCGCGCTTTCTCCCGTATTCGCAACACGAAGCAAAGGTCTGCCCAGTTCGATCGCTCGGAATGCCGCCGATACTGCATGTGATGCTCTTCCTGCGTCACTGTCACCAAACCAACCATCATTGCTGATGTTGATGATGAGATCGACAACAGTGGTTCCCTCGCTCACACACAACTTTCGCGTGACGCTGGGGACTGCATCTTCAAAACAAATGGGCACAGCGATCGACCAGTCCCCCGCATGCGTCGTCTGCAAATCGAGAATGGCTGGCTCTTCGGCTGCATCGAGGTTAAACGACATGCCAGAGGCGCCCACATCCAAGACCTTCTGCTCCAGCCATGGCCAGGCGCGAACATAAGGCATGGTTTCACCGAAAGGGGTGAGAAAAATCTTGTCAACACGGTGCAAGCCGCCATCAGGATCGAGCAATGCCGCCGAATTGAACCGCCGTTCTGGAACCAGGCGTCCATCCCCGAATCTCACTTCGGTCCATGTCGTGGTCCCGACCAACCATGGCACTTGTGACAAGATCGCTTGTTGCGTCAACTCCCGGGGCCAACGGGCCAGCGACTGACCTGCGGGACCACACATGTCGAGCAAACGAAGCGTTTCGGGTTCGAATCCGATACCCGGAACCATGGTCTCCGGCCACACCACCAAGTCGACACTGTCCGCATCACTGAGACCTTGCCGTGTCTGTGCAATGAACTCTGCGACATCTTCGGCCTGCTGCGATTCTGTCCATGCCATCTTGTTGTTCTGCGGCAGATTCGTCTGCAGGCCCAAAATGCTCACAGGAACCAATCCGGGAACTGGTTGAGCAGGCCAGAGGTTCAACATCATCGCCAAGACGAGCAAGGTTGCAGGAAGCAGTGATTCAAGTGCCCATCGCCGATTTGTACGGCGAAGCAAGACGGCGCCGCCCAGTCCGCCGACAGAGAATGCCAACAGACTGCATGCCCAGACACCGCCCCACTGCGCAAGGCCGGTCACGGCACTCCCCCAAAAAGCATGCCCTGCCAGATGGAATGGCCAAGCGTCGAACAACACCTCAGCACGGATGTACTCAAGTGAAAGACCAAACACGCCTGCGAGAAGACTGATGGGAACCACACGTATTCGTTTGAGGGACCAACGCATCAGTAGCGCAAGCAATGCCGCGTAGGAGGCGGAGTAGGCCGCCAAAGGCAACCAGCCGGCCACAGACACATGTCGAACCCAGGACAGACTGATGGACCACGTGACTGTGAAGCAGATCCAGCACAACAGGAATAAAAAGAGAGGCGAGTGGGCGCGAACGCTCGCACGAATCAGCAGACAGATCCAGAGTGGCGCGAGGAATCCTGTCCACACCAGAGGTATCGGACTACCCGGCTGGACGAACCACCACGCGCCCGCTGCAGCTCCAAGCCAGCAGATCGTCTGCCATGGAACATCCGGTTGGGAAGTGCGCCGAGGTCTACTTGCCTGCATAGTCGATGAGGCTGGAGATCTCGCTTCGCAGATCCTGCCTGTCTACGACACGGTCGACGAACCCGTGTTCGAGCAGAAATTCGCTTCGCTGAAATCCTTCGGGAAGATCCTGCCGGATCGTGTTCTTGATGACGCGTGGTCCCGCAAATCCGATGAGCGCATCAGGTTCCGCAAGAATCACATCCCCCAACATGGCGAAACTCGCCGTCACACCACCAGTCGTCGGATCGGTCAAGACTGAGATGAACAACCCCCCTGATTCGTCGAATCTGGCTAGTGCTGCTGAAGACTTGGCCATCTGCATCAACGCCAAACCCGACTCCATCATGCGTGCGCCCCCGGATGCGGAGACGACAATCAGTGGAAGATCCTGCGCGATCGCGAGTTCAATCGCACGGGTGACTTTTTCACCCACCGCGGATCCCATCGATCCGCCAAGAAAGCGAAAATCCATCACGGCCATGACAACTTTGCGCCCCTTGATAAAGGCGGTTCCACATGTCACTGCTTCATTGGCGCCTGTCTTTTTCTGCGCAGCGACTAAACGTTCTCCATAAGGTTTCGTGTCGACGAATGACAGAGGGTCACCTGACTTCACTTGGGTATCCATCTCATCAAAGGATCCGGGATCGACCAGTTGACCAATCCGATCTGGAGCAGAGATGCGAAAGTGATACCGACAGTCCGGACAGACACTCAGATTGTTTTCAAGCGCGCGGCGAAAGAGGATGGATCCGCAACCAGCACAACGAACCCAGAGCCCTTCCGGCACTGGCTTCTTGCGTGTCGCAGTTGCGACATCAGCATCATTCCAAGTTCTAGGATTCGTATCCGCCATTTACGGCCCAAATCATATCAGCCCAGGTCATTTACCCCGAAGAGATCTGATCACACCGGCATAATCACCCCCTCCAAAGATCGCGGAGGCACTCACAAGCATGTTGCACCCTGCCTCCCGGCAAGCATTGGCTGTGGCAGGCGATACACCACCGTCCATCTGTATCCAGATCCCGCTACCGAGTTCGGAGGCAAGCCTTTCGACTTTCGGGAGGACTTCAGGAATAAATGACTGCCCCGAATAACCTGGCCTCACGCTCATCACGAGAAAGAAACTGAAATGTTCGGCCAATTCGAGCACCTGCTCGATGGGGGTATCCGGATTCACCGCCAAGCCCGCTGTGCAGTTGGCTTCCGCAATCTGCGAAGCCACCTCAACATGATTGACGGGTGACTCGACATGAAATGTCAAATGATCCGCGCCTGCGCTGACAAACGCATCGACAAACTGATCCGGCCGTTCGACCATGAGGTGCACATCAAGGACGGCATCAGGCATATGTGACCGAAGCGCAGCACAGACTGCGGGTCCCATTGACAAGTTCGGCACGAAGTGCCCATCCATCACATCCACATGCAAGGCATCTGCGCCAGCAGCCATGACAGCGTCGACTTCATCTGCGAGCAGCGTGAAATCCGCAGAGAGAATCGATGCCCCCACAAGTGGGTGCCCTTGCATCGCCGGTTTGCAAAATGGTGATCGCATCACGTGGGATGCGTCAGGCGCCTCCAGAACGTTTGTACTCGACCCACTGCTCACGGTAGTCCTCCTTGACCGACTCGGGCGCAAGGCGGTACGCCTTGCGAGCTGTTGAAATGGCATCTCGTACCTGCCCCATCTTGTATTGAACGGCTGCCTTGGTCGCGAGACTCTGGGCTTTGGATCGCGGAGTTTCCATGCGTTCCTCCGCCTTGGTCGTGATCTCAAGTGCAAAATCAAGATCACGCGACCCGTCGGGAATGCGCGGCGAAACTGCAATTCGTTCAGCCAAAAGGAGCAATCCTTCAGGATCGGAGTCCAAACCGGTATTTGCAAAAGCGGCACCCATCGCCGCAGCACCCTCCGGATCCTTCATGTCCACGAGCCGGGTCTCATACAGGTCGATCTGGGTGTCCACAAACACCTTCGGATCGATCGCGATGATCTGATTGGCAACCTTCTCGTACTGAATCCAGTTCTTGGCCTGCTTCTGTTTTCGAAGCGTCGTAAACAGCGGAGCTGCTTCGCGCTGAAGCGATGCGTCAAAGCGACCCTGCAGAACTTTGATGAGTGTCATCTCAAAGTCCTCACCGTTCGGGTTCCCGATGAACTGAATCCGACCACGGGGTCCCACGATGAATGCTGCCGGAATTCCTGAAAGATCAGCTTCTTTAAACCATGTTCGTTGCGGACCCCGGCGGCCAGAGATACCGATCGCGTACTTGATCTGCGCTTTATTACTGTCGATCCACGGTCGCACGTCCTCGACTTCCTCGTCTGTGACACCAATGATCTGGAGACGATCTTCTCCCCACTCCTCCTGCAGACGACTGAGGTGTGGAATCGAGAATCTGCAAGGCACACACCATGTTGCCCAGAATTCCACGACATGGACCTTGCCGTCCTTCATGTCGACGACAACACCATCCTCGTTTGGAAGGATCCAGGGTTTGATGTCGAATTCACCTTCCGGCGCGGGATCTCCGACCTTCAAATCAGCAGCACTGATGCCAACGACACCTCCGATGAAGGCCATTGCCAACACTGTCTTGATGTGATCTAAACCTGTCGCTTGCTGACGCATATGCAGTCTCCCAGAGGCCTTGGCCCACGTGTCCATCAAGACGAGTATAGCGCTCAAGCCGAGTCCAGGGAAGCAAGGCCCGGCAATGCTGCACCTTCGAGCATGCGAAGGCTTGCTCCGCCACCTGTCGAGACATGAGAGATGGCTCCGGCAAAGCCAGCTTGTTCCACAGCAGCAGCTGTTTCCCCTCCGCCTACAACCGTTGTGGCATCGTGTCGTTTCGTTGTGTGCGCCATCGCCTCTGCAATGGCAGCGGTACCCACGTTGAAGGGTGGTTGCTCAAAGACTCCCACCGGACCATTCCAAACAACAGTTCTTGCTGAGTCAATCCGTATCGCCCAATCCGCCACCGTCTCTGGGCCAATATCGAGTCCCATCCAGCCTCTCGGGATCCCAATTTCACAAACACGCGTCTCGACATCTTTCGAAATCGTTTGAGCACAAATGTGATCAATAGGGAGACAGATCTCCACTCCCTCCGATGCCGCTGATTCCATGAGCATCTGCGCTGTCTCAATCATGTCCGTCTCGACGAGGCTGGCGCCCACTGCATCACCTCGCGCATGAAGAAACGTATATGCCATCGCCCCACCCACCAGAATGGAGTCAACACGGCCCAAGAGATTGCGGATAGCCGCAAGTTTGTCTGAAACCTTGGCGCCTCCCAGAATCGCGAGAAAGGGTGTGGCGGGTGAGGACATCACATCCGCGAGATAGTGAATCTCCTGTTCCAGAAGCAGGCCCGCCACCTTGGGTTTGCAGTGCATTGCATCGGGAACGGCAACCATGGAGGCATGGGCGCGATGGGCAGTGCCAAATGCGTCATTGACATATGCATCACCCAAAGCGGCCACTTCCTTGGCAAACTCGGAATCGTTTGCTTTCTCTCCCGCCTCAAAACGTAGATTGTCAAGCATGACCACATCCCCAGTGGCGGCTTTCTCAATCGTTCGAGAAGCTTCAGATCCACGACAAACGCCTGATACGAAATGAACCTGATGTGATGAACCAAGCAACGCCTGAAGACGCGAAGCAATCGGTTCAAGCGAGTAGGCAGTTTCCGGTCCTGTCCCCGATGGCCGCCCGAGATGACTCATGAGAATGGGCAAGCCACCTTTCTTCAAGACTGCCTGGACTGTCGGAATCGCCGCTCGAATTCGCCGATCATCGAGAACAGCACCATCCTCATCGAGTGGTACATTGAAGTCCACACGCATCAACACCCGCTGATGGGCACACTTCAGATCTGCTATCTGTGCGGTGGCCATGCGTACCACTCCCTGCGTGAAGGCATGAAGGGTACCTCTTCGCTGGAAACACCGGCCATCATCTCGATTGACACTGCCTGAACACGAATATGCCATCCTCCTCTCCAACCCGTCCCATCATCATCCTGACCGGCCCTACTGCTGGCGGCAAGACGGCCCTTGCCGTGGAATTGGCTGAACGCCTTCCGGGTGGAGGCGAGTGCGTGTCCGCTGACTCCATGCAGGTTTACCGAGGCATGAATATTGGAACCGCAACGCCTGATGAGGAAGAGCAACGCGGGATCCCGCACCATCTGCTGAATGTTGTGGATCCCAATGCTCCCTGGACACTCGATGATTGGCTGCGTGCAGCGGAACGCGCCATTGACGAGATTCGAGGGCGTGGACGGTGGCCGATTGTCGCAGGAGGGACCAATCTCTATCTCCAAGCACTTCTCTATGGACTCGTGGAGGGGCCACCCCCCGACCCCGCACTACGCGATGAGCTGCTTGCCATGACGAAAGAAGACCTTCGGCGAAAACTAGAATCTTGTGACCCCGATGCGGCGGCAAGAATCCACCCCAATGACATCCGCCGTGCTGTTCGCGTCATCGAGTACGCCCAAGGCACGGGGGAAGCTTTATCCGAGGCACAGGTGCAGTGGGAAGATGCATGCAGGTCCGATATGCATTTCATCGGACTGATTTGGCCGACGGAGGACATCAACCGACGCATCAATGCCCGTGTCGGATCCATGATGGAGAGGGGCCTGCTCGCTGAAGTACGCGACCTTCATGAAAGGCAAACCCTTGGGGCACAAGCAGCTACGGCTGTGGGTTATGCCCAATTGGTCGAGCATCTTGAAGGTCGGTTAACACTTGAGGAAGCCACAGAGCAAATCAAAATTCGAACCCGTCGATTTGCAAAACAGCAGCGGACATGGCTAAGACGCTTCAGGTCGATCCAATCAAGCACATGGCTTGAACCCGCCCAAGAATCCCCAGAAGATGTTATCAATAAAGCATTTACAGCTGCTTCTGAGGACACCTTGGTAGATTGAGTACTCCAGAATCCTGCGTTCAAGCCTTGACATCGAACCGACCGACGACCATAACGCCCCCCCTAGCGATTCCCAAACTGGTGGCTGTTCGCCCACCATTGACTTCGAGATACCTCCCTTCCCATGCCAAGCAACCTCGTCATTGTTGAAAGCCCAGCCAAGGCCAAGACGATTCAGCGCTATCTCGGCAAGGACTGGGCGGTAGAGGCGTCCGTCGGTCATATCCGCGACCTTCCCAAACGCAATCCTAAAGGCAGCAAGGCCCCTGTCCCTGGAGTGGATCTGGAACAGGATTTTCAACCGACGTACGAAGTGTCCACCCAATCAAAGAAGGTCGTGACGAAGCTCCGAAAGTTGGCGAAATCTGCTGAGACTATCTGGTTTGCAACGGACCTTGATCGAGAAGGGGAAGCCATCGCTTGGCATCTGGCGGAGTGTCTCGATGTCGATCCAACAGCAGCCAAGCGTGTGACCTTCAATGCAATCACCAAATCCGAGATCGAATTGGCCTTTGCGAATCCTGAGCCGATCAACATGGATCGCGTCAATGCGCAGCAGGCCCGCCGCATCATTGATCGGATCGTTGGATATCAAGTCTCCCCGCTGTTATGGCAACGTGTTGCCGGAGGCCTGAGTGCAGGCCGCGTTCAGTCACCAGCTGTTCGAATCATTGTCGAACGCGAACTGGAGATTCGCGCATTCATCCCGGATGAGTATTGGCAGACTGAACTGCAACTGACCTCGAAGCAAAGTGATGTCTCGTCGCTCGCCAAGGGATGGGCAACCTTGCACGCTGGAGAAGATCCCGTGACCAAGCGTGCAAAGGTCGAGTGGCTCGCCTCCAATCATGGATTCACCGCGACGCTTGCGAAATTTAACGGCAAACTCGCAGATCTGAAACTTCCGCATGATGGCTGGGCACGTGATGGCAAAGAGGAATCGGCACACCATGCACGCATTCTGGAAATCGCCGATGCCGTCGGGATCTCCAATCCCAGCTTGATCGAAACAGAAGATCCTGATGGTCGCGGCCCCGCGACGAGACGCCTGCAGATCGAGGGAACGCCCGATCCTGAAGCGAGATGGCAAGTCCGGTCAATACAGGAAAAACAATCCAAGTCCCGGCCCCATGCACCCTTCATCACAAGCAGCCTTCAGGCAGCGGCAGCGAACAAACTTGGATTCAGCGCACGAAGAACGATGGGCGCCGCACAAGGCCTCTACCAAGGCGTCGATCTTCCCGGCGAAGGCCAGGTCGGTTTGATTACATACATGCGTACGGACTCGACCCACGTCGCGCCGGAAGCGATCGAATCTGCCAGGGCTTTCATTTCCGAAACATGTGGCGACGAGTTTCTTCCAGACAAACCCGTGGCGTATCACTCAAGCAATCGGCAGGCACAGGAAGCACACGAAGCGATTCGCCCGACAGATGTCACGCGGCGACCGCAGGATCTTCCCGCGAGCCTCGATGAGGATCAACGCAAACTGTATGACCTCATCTGGCGACGATTCGTATCCGGTCAAATGGTGCCCGCCGTCTGGAACCGAACCGAGTTCAGACTGATGCGAAGTGATCGCGACAGCGGAGCCGAACTGAAAGTTGCAGGCCGGTCTCTTGCTTTCGAAGGTTGGTATCGCATCGGTGGCGTTCCCTCCAGTGAGGGTGAGCAGACGCTGCCACATCTCAAGGAAGGTGATGAACTCTCCGCATTTGCGATTGAACCACGACAGCGTTTTACCAGCCCACCTTCCCGATACAGCGAATCATCCCTCATCAAGGAACTGGAACGGGAGGGCATCGGCAGACCCTCCACTTATGCGACCATCATCGACAAAATTCAGCAGAAGTACGTGGAGAAGATCGATCGTTCATTCCATCCCACTGCAGTCGGAGAAGCAGTTACCGAGAAACTCATCGGCGCCTTTCCGCAATTGATGGATGTGGGCTATACGAGAGCGATGGAAGCTGATCTTGACCGAATCGCTTCCGCTGAGGTTGACTGGGTTGCAACACTTCGCAGTTTCTATGACCCGTTTGCAAGTTCACTTGAACACGCCTACGAAACAATGACGCATGCACGCGCGGAAATGACCCCCGCCGACTGGAAGTGCCCGGAATGTGGCGCAAGAACCGCATACAGGCTTGCAAGAAGTGGACGCCGATTTCTTTCCTGTTCCGACTATCCGGAATGCACATTCGCCACAGCAGTCGACCGGGAGGGCCAACCTCAACTTGAACAGCGCGTCAACGTCGCCTGTCCAGAAGATGATTCGCCGATGATTCTTCGCCAGGGCAGATTTGGCCCCTTCCTTGCTTCTGTGAACTACCCGGAAGTCAAGACGGTCCTGAATATGGACAAGGCCGGCGGACTCAAGATCCCCGCGGTGCCGCCACTGCAAACATCGCTTGAATGTGAAAAGTGCAACAAGCCACTCAACCTTCGAATGGGCAAACGTGGTCCCTGGTTAGGCTGCAGCGGTTTCCCCAAATGTCGAGGCAGGGGAAAATGGACAACTCTTGATGATGAAGTCCGCACTGAACTTGAAGATGCCCTCAGCGCACATGAAAAAGCGAACCCACGTCCCGTCATCCGCAGACTTGACGGAGACCCCATTCCTGAGGGCACGCCCATCGCGGATCTGCTGCTGCCCGGCGAGGATGTCGATCTGGAGCCTTGGCAGGAAGACAATTCTGATTGAAGACACGTTTCAGCGGTCGACAGACGTACACTGAGACGATGGAACGTCGGAAAACCCGAAGTTTGGCAATTGGAAATGACCGGACAGGCGTCATCCGCGTCGGCGGTGATGCACCAATCACGGTTCAGACGATGACATCCGGTTCAACCTGTGACATCGATGCCTGTGTGGCGGAGATCAATCGTCTTGCCGCTGCTGGCGCAGACATCGTCAGGGTCGCTGTCCCGAAACGTGCGGACACTGAAGCCTTGGAAGAAATCTTGTCGCAAACAAGAGTCCCGATTGTTGCTGATGTGCATTTCCACTATCAGCGCGCTTTGGAGGCGGTTGAATCTGGCGTTCACAAGATTCGCCTCAATCCAGGCAACATTGATGATCGCGATCAGGTGAATGCGGTCATTGATGCGTGTGCTGAACGAGGTATCCCTATTCGCGTCGGTGTCAACGAAGGCTCGATCATCGAGCGGAAGGACAAGCAACGTCGAATGGAAGAACTCGGAAAGTTCTTCGCTGATCATCGACAGGGCCATCTGATGGCATTGATGATCGCCAAACTCGAGGAATACATGGAGATCTTCGAGGCGAAGGATTTTCATGATGTCTGCATCAGTGCCAAGTCCATGGATGCGCGTCTGGCAATCGACACATATCGAGAAATCAGCAAGAGGTTTGACTACCCACTGCATCTGGGGGTGACACATGCAGGTCCTCGCGAGACAGGATCGATCAGAAGTGTTGTTGCACTCGGCACACTGCTTGCGGAGGGCATCGGAGACACGCTGCGCATCAGCTATGCGAGTGATCCGGTCTTCGAAGTCGAAGATGGCCTTGAAATGCTTTGGTCGCTTGGTCTCCGTGAGCGAGTTGGCGCCGAACTCATTGCGTGCCCCACCTGCGGTCGTATTCAAGTAGACCTGTTCAGACTTGTTCAGGATGTCAGAACCAAACTCGCCGATGACATCGAGGTTCCGATGAAGGTCGCAGTCATGGGTTGTGTCGTCAACGGACCTGGCGAAGCGGAAGGTGCAGATATCGCTGTCTTTGCGGGAGATCGGCGTGGCATCATCTACGTTCAGGGTCAACGGGTTGCCAATGTCCCTGAAGAGGAGATTCTTGATCGTCTCCTGGAGGAGTGCCGTACTTTTCAACAGCGTGTTCGCTCGGGGGACGCGAAACTTGGCGAGAAGACTGTGGACATTGTCCCGCCTGATCCCATCGGCGAACTCGGCAGCGGGTTTGACTCCATCGCTCAGGGGAAAGTCGAACGCGTCACTGTCGGCGAGTCATGAATCGGCCTGGTTACACCCTCATAGAGTTGATGGTCGTTGTTGCCATCATTGGCATTCTGATTGCGTTGGCCGGCGGTGGCCTACTCCTCGCACGTAAGGCGGCCAACAACCTGGATGTATCGAACAATGTTCGTCAGGTCGGACTTGCCTGGAGCCAATACAGCGTCGGCAGCCGTGGGACTTTTGTTCCCGGATTGGTGACACCTCGTGTGCAACGCAACAAACACATGGGGCTCGTCTACCCTGACGACACGATTGTTTCGCCTGCGCCGGGATACGAAGAAGGCATGCCAAACACAGGGGGTCCCTGGGTATGGCGACTGGCCCCCTATCTCTCTGGCGAGGTTGAACCACTGCTCGGCGCTGATCAACTCGATTTGATCCCCATCACGAGTTACGCCGAAGTCGGTGACACCATCGCATTTCAGCCCGGCATTGCCTACAACGGGTGGTATGTCGGAGGCCACCTCGACACCTCGAGTGATGGACGGCGCGTCATTGCAGAATTCTCGAATGCCATGCTGGTCGATCGATCGCACCGCAATCTTGTTGCCGATTCAATTGCAACGATGAGACGACCTACCGAGATTTTCGTCTTCATGCCGGGGATGAAGATCGACACTCAAGGCATCCACGATGTTCTGAAGATGGATGGCACCGGTTGGTTCGAAGTCACCCCACCAACGCTTGCGATGGAGCCGCAATGGCGCATTGACTCCTTCAATACGCTTGAGACGCTCCTGCCGGACGTTCCCGTGCCAGCTTTGAGAGGCTCGCATGATGTCCCGGTCTTTCACGCTGACGGACATATCGAGCGTCATCCATTGAATGAACTTTGGAAGCAGGACCATTGGATTGACGCTGCCAAGATTGTTGACGACATCCCCCGGGAACAGTTCACGCACGAGCCGGATTGACCCTACTGCTCGTCAACGGACGATCTTCCCCATCTCTCTGGACCAGCGACGAAGCATCGACACTTCAGTGTCCGACAAGATGGACTCTGATTGCTTGAATGTGATTGCGCGTCGCCAAAGCTCACTTTCGGCTCGCCACGCTGGATGCGCTTCCAGAATCTCTGCCATGCCGGGCATGTGCGCGGCCCCATAAACGACTGCAATGTCCGGTGCATCGGAACGGCTGGCCATCTCCAATGCAACTTCCATTCCACGCTGATTACGCAAATCCAGAAGCACCTCTTCAAACGCAGGCCCCTGCATATCCATAGCAGCTGAGACCAGCGACTCATCTGACAACATCTCGATCAACATGATTCGTAGGGTGTCGGAGATCCTCCCCCCAAACAGCTGATCAAGAGTCGGAATCGCGCGAAACAAGCCATGAACGATTCCTCCAGCAAGACCTTTGCCTGTCAGCAAGTTCGTTAGATCGACCGTCTCCATCTGCCGGTCCCGGAACGCCTCTTCAATCTCGCCAATTGTGAGATCGCCAGGAATCCATCTCGCATCTCCGTAAGGGAGATGGTCCAGTTGAAAGACGAGTCCTAGCGATTCGGCCATGGATCGCTGCAGGTTGCTGGCGTCCGGTGATTCCATAGGAGTTTGAATGACTACTTCAATATCGGCCGCGTGCGAGACGCCGCCGGGCTTGCCGTCGGATCCAAAACTACTGAGCATCGCAGGCTGATCGTCCTTTGCAGGCTGGATCTGCCATGGTCTCCCCCAACCATCACGCGAAAGAGGGCGAAGGATGGCTTGCGTTCGTGGATCGATCGTGTTTCCGGAAATCCAGGAAGCCCAATCTACAACTGGCTCAGATCCACCCATTTGAGCAAGCAATGTTGCCGTGTGCGATGTTGACGACGCGCGTGAAGCGTCATCATCCCCTCCCGGCGGCAATGCGCCGTGTGGAAGAACGGATTCAAAGACGACGACATCGACGCTCTCCAGCAGTTCTTCAATGGCTTCATAGAAGCTCGGTTCACCGATGTGAGAAACACCGACAAGCCACAACTTCTGCTCGCCGAGATCATCCGCCCACATGCGTGAGGCAATCTCAAGGCCTCCACCAGCCTCATCCCAATTCGAGCGTATCCACGTGTCCCCGACTCCCGATGCAGCGAGGAAAATGCTCAGCAGCATCAGACCGCTCATTTGGAATCAGGCGATGAAGTGTCTCGACGACGGTCACCTTCCTGCCCCGCAGCGACCAATGCTTCCAGACGCCCCATCGCTCTGGAGGATTGCCCCCGAAATGCCATATAGGGGAAGAGCGTGATGAGCGCAACGACAAGACCGAATGCGGTTGTCAACAATGCTGCTGCGATGCCGCCCGCGACTTCAGTCGGATCCGTGAGTGTATCCCGGCCGCCCAGAAGTTCGAAACTCTCGATGATGCCCAGCACCGTTCCCAGAATCCCCAGAAGCGGCGCAGCAGTAATGATGGTCGACATCGTCACCATGTATCGCTCAAGTCGGGAGCGTTGATCCTCGACCGCTTCGAGTGCAACTGCATCATTGGCCCCCTCTTCCACCAACCGAACCGCGACGCGGCCGTACGGCGTTGAGTCTTCGACAACCAGTCCTCGGACCATCGCTGCATCACCACTTCGAAGTGCATGGTTGAGTTTGGCTAATCGGCGAAGACTCGTCTTTCCATTGACACCCACCCAGAAGAGCATGCGTTCAACGACCAGTGTGATGCTGACCACACTGAGCACCAGCAACGGAATCATCACATAGCCTCCCCTTGTCAGGAGAGATGTGAATTCCGCTGACCACCCTGCGCCTGCCTCGATATCAGGCGTCACAGTGGTTGCGAGAAGGAAGAGGGCTGCACTGAACATGGCGGATATAGTAGTGATCTGGCCGACGGGCTAGAAAACCGAGATGATTCTGATCGCATCCCTCTGTGCGATGGCTTGCATCTTCATTCTTGAAGCAAGTCCTTACATGCTTCCCCTGTGATACCGAATGGACCCCGCAACCATTACTCCCAGCCATACAACCCATATGGAACAGGAAGGCCGCAAGGTCCTTCTGGAGTCTGGCACGCTCTTCGAAGACTGGTTGAAACAGTCGATCGATTGGTCGAAGTGGCCTGACCATCTCGCAGAAGCGGTGCGTTACGGCCTACTTGGCGGTGGCAAGCGGCTGCGGCCTGTGTTGGTGCTGCAATGCTGCCGCGCATCTGGAGGGCGAGATGATGTAGCGCTAACGGCGGGTGGCGCTCTGGAGTTGGTTCACTGCTTCAGTCTCATCCACGATGATTTGCCCTCACTGGACAATGATGAACTGCGACGCGGACAACCGACGCTGCATGTTCATGCAGGCGAACCGATGGCCATTCTCGCTGGAGATTTGATGCTTGCGATGGCATTCGGTCTCCTCGCGCAGGCGCCTTGTGATGCAGCGGTGCGCGCGACCCTTGTAGACGAGCTCGCCACTGGAACCTCGGACATGGTTGCGGGCCAGGTGTACGACACACTCGGAGGGCTCCCTGCAACACTCCCACCTGTTGAACAGGTCAAGCTCGTTCATCGCAAGAAGACGGGCGCATTGATTCGTGCGGCATGCAGAATGGGGGGACATTGTGCTGGAGCGGATGATGACACCATTCATGCCCTCACCACCTATGGCGAGGCGATGGGGTTGATGTTCCAGATAGTCGACGATCTTCTTGATGTGACCCAGTCAACGGACCATGTGGGCAAAGCCACGGGGAAGGACGCTGACAGTGGCAAACGAACCTATCCCGGAGTATTGGGCATCGAAGCCTGTCAACAGGAAGTTGAACGACTCCGGGCGGAGGCCGTTCAAGCACTTCAGCCATTGAAGGGTGCAACCGAACCCCTGGCCGCTCTTGCTGAGATCATGGCCATTCGGACGAACTGAAGTCGATTTTCACCGGTCTGATGGACGAGTCCGGTGATACACTCTTCCACCCGATCAGTACTTGTGAGGAGCCCCCCGCACAATGGATGCGACGATCCTGTCCAACATTGCTTCCCCTGCCGATCTGAAGGCACTTCCACTTGAGGAACTGCCCAAGTTGGCTGCAGAGATGCGTCACGTGATCTGTGAGCAGGTTCAGAAGACGGGTGGCCATCTCGCGCCGAATCTCGGGGTCATCGAACTCTTCATTGCGTTGCACAGGGTCTTCGACTTCCCGCACGATCGCCTGCTATTTGACGTCGGCCATCAGTGCTACCCCCACAAGTTGTTGACAGGACGCCACCACCTTCTGGGTCGACTCAGGCAGCGTCACGGCATGGGCGGATTCCCCGATCCCAGCGAATCAGAACAAGATCTGTTCATGGTGGGACATGCCGGCACGGCCATTTCGACTGCAACCGGAATGGCACGCGGAGACACCATCCGAGGTGAAGGTTGGTCTCCGGAGAATCCCGGAGGAAGACGGACCGTGGCATTCGTGGGTGATGCAAGCATCGTCAACGGCCTGGCCATGGAGGGTCTCAACCATGCTGGCACATTGAACCGTCAATTCCTTGTCGTGTTGAACGACAACGGCATGAGCATTGCCAAACCACAGGGCGCCGTGGCGTCCTACTTTGACCGACTTCGGGTCAGTGATACCTATCGTTCGATGAAGCGTGCCGCTAAAGGCGTGGTCAAGAACCTGCCTGGTGGAGACATGCTGCGAGACTGGGGACACCGTCTGGGCGAAGTCGCCAAGGACATGGTCACGGAGGATCCTTGGTTTGAAAAGTTCGGCCTTCTGCATGTAGGTCCGATCGATGGGCACGATCTACCGAGTCTGATCGAAACGCTCGCCACCATCAAGGATGTCGATCTGCCGATTGTCCTCCATGCCCACACCATCAAGGGCAAAGGCTTCGAGTACACGGAAAACGATGCTACTGCTTTCCACTCTCCCAAACCCCACTCCGTGAACGGCTGCCGTGTGGAAGTCAAGACGGGTGGACGCAGTTTCACCGCCGCATTCGGGGATGCCCTTTGCGAGATTCTCGAATCCGATGGAACGGTCACAGCCTGTACCGCTGCCATGCCCGATGGCACCGGCGTTGTGAAGGCTTTGGAGCGTTTCCCCGAACGAACATGGGATACGGGAATCTGCGAATCTCATGCTGCGGACATGATGTCCGGCATGGCCAAGAGCGGGCTCCGCCCCTTCTTTGCGGTCTATTCAACCTTCCTGCAGCGTGCATTCGACCAGTGCTTCCAAGAAGCATCTCTGCAAGGCCTACCTCTCAGACTGTGCCTTGATCGAGCGGGGCTTGTCGGTGGTGATGGCGCGGTACACCATGGTTTCTGTGATGTCTCGCTGCTCCGCACGCTTCCGGGCGCGGTCCTGCTGGCCGCCATAGACGAGCCGAGCCTTCGAGCGGGTCTTGAATTCATGCGTCGTTACGACGAGGGCCTTTCAGCGATTCGTTATCCACGCGACAACGTCGATCCTCGTCTTGAGTCAGACCCCTGCCCACCTTTTGAATACGGACGCGCACGCGTGCTCCGTTCCACTCCCAAGCCCGATGTCGTCGTGATGGCATATGGAGTTCCCGCCATGACCGCCCTTGATGCGGCAGAAGCGATGCAGGAGGAATTGTCAGTAGAAGTCTGGGACGCACGTTTTGCCAAGCCTGTCGATGAACAGGTGATCACGCAGGCGCTCCAACAAGGCATTCCGATTCTGACGATCGAAGAACATGGACTGATTGGTGGATTCGGAAGTGCTGTGGTCGAGTTCGCGAGCCGAACGGGACTGGACGCTGGCCTGATTCAGTGCGCGGGACTGCCCGACACATGGATCCATCAGGGCACCCGTGCCGAACAACTCGCCGAAGCCGGTCTCGACATCGAAGGCATCAAACGTGCCATCCGCGCTGCGAATGCACGTCGCCGTACAGACACGCCCGTCGTCACCACTCCAACCCGAGGCATCACGACACCCTGCTGACTTCAACTGTGATGGCTCTCTGATGGACCCTTGCATGAGCCGCCTGCACTGGACAAATTGGACTCTTGGGATCGCTGTCGCAGGCGGTCTTGCGGCAGGCATTCTCTTGACGCCTGCTTGGATTGCATCGGGCTATATCTCTCAGATCGCCAGTTCAGACGCACAGACACGCGCCGAAGCGTGGACGTGGCTTGAGAATCCTCCACCAGGCGGACGTTCGCCAAGATTGGTCCAATGGCAACTCGACATCGAACAGACGCTGCTGCAGCCTGAGGTGCAGGACGCAGCCTTGATGGATGCCATGGAAGCGATGGAATCACATGGTCGATTTGGCTGGTCGCAAACGCCGCCGGGCCTCATGGTGGAAGTCATCGAGGCACTAGAACGCAGTGGCGGTGATCACATGATCACTGCCACGGATCTGCGCGCATCTGCACCCTCTGGGGTGCTGTTGCCAAAGACTGTTCGTCAAGCGACCATGTCACCATGACACCTGCCCCTGACGCCGAATCAACAGCAGCACCAGACAGCCACCTTGCAATGCGTGTGCAAATGATGCCCCGAGACATGAATGTCCAAGGGACCATTTTCGGTGGCGTCATTCTCTCCTTGATCGATCAAGCGGGATTCTATGAAGCAAGATTGCATGGATTGCATCGCTGGGTCACCGTGTCCATGAACGGAGTGGTATTCCAACGGCCTGTTTGGTCTGGAGACATTGTCAGCCTCTACACTCAGACTACTGCGACAGGAAGATCGAGCGTCACAATCGATGTTCAGGTGTTCGCAGAGCGATTTACTTCGGGCGATACTGTTGAGGTCACGAACGCAACACTGACCATGGTGAGCGTGGATGCTGAAGGGCATTCGATTCCATTCGACTCCCCGCCCACGACCGTGGAAAGCGGCAGTCCATGAGTGATTCACTTCGACTTGCTTGTCTTGCCAGTGGAGGTGGCCGCACAATACTGAACCTACTTGATCGAATCGAAGACGGAGAAGTTCCTGCTCAAATCGACATCGTCATCACTTCACGCATGGACACACTGGCAGCAACGCGTTGCCGCGAACGGGGGCTTGCCGTCGTTGAGCCACCTGCTGAAGTCGACATTGACGATTGGGTCATTCATCAACTTCAGGCTGCGTCTCCAGATTTGGTCTGCCTGTGCGGTTATCTGAGATTGTTGCCCATCCCTCCGTGGCTCAAACAACGTGTCATCAACATTCATCCAGCACTTCTCCCGGATTTCGGGGGGCAAGGCATGCATGGAGAAGCTGTGCATCAGGCAGTATTGGAATCAGGCCGCACAGAATCCGGATGCACAGTGCATCTTGTCGATGAAGCCTATGACCATGGGCCCACCATCCTTCAGCGCAGATGCCCCGTTGAGTCGGGTGATGATGCCATGTCACTGGCAAATCGAGTCTTTATGGAGGAATGCCTCGCCATGCCTGATGCCATCAAACTGATTGCGGCAAGACGTGTCAGAATTCAGGATGGTCCCATCGCCATCGCCCCCCTAGGAACGCGTTGGCCCGATGCCATCCCCCCGAGTACTTGAATCCCTCTACCTGCCCGCCCTTGAGTGGACGGGTACACTGAGACACCGCTCCAATGCCCAAACAGCAATCATCCCGAGGCAACTTTCGACGGTTTTTCCTGCGTGGCCTTGCAGTCGTCCTCCCCGCGACACTCACACTTTGGGTTCTCGTTCAGGCTTATCTCTGGATCAACCAGTCCATTGCTGAGCCGATCAACGCGGGGGTCCGTTACACCATTGTCCAAGTTTGCGCAGCATGGCCCGCACTTCCCGAAGCCTGGGGCATGGTTCCCGATAACGAAACGATCGCGATGGCACGCGAGGCCATGGGTCTGGCTGCCAGCGATCACTCTCAAGATGCGAACATCATCCACGACTACCAAATTGGTGTCATCCACTCATGGTGGGAGGAGTACTGGCCCATCCGGATGATCGGACTTCTGGTCGCCATCTTCGCTGTTTATCTCGCGGGGCGTCTGGTAGGCGGATGGGTTGGTCGTGCAGCTTACCGATGGCTCGAACGCGCCATTACGAGTTTGCCGGTCATCAAAAAGATCTACAGTTGGATCAAACAGATCGTTGACTTCCTGTTTTCTCAGCAGGACAAAGCGATGCAGTTCAGACGTGTCGTTGCAGTGGAGTATCCGCGTCGTGGAATCTGGTCACTCGGCTTTCAGACTGGCGAAGCAATGTCCATTCTTCGGAATCAACTCGGAACTGAGAGCATCACCGTCTTCATTCCAAGTTCCCCAACCCCGTTCACCGGTTACACCATCACTGTCCCCAAGGACTCGACGGTTGAACTTCCACTGAGCGTTGAAGAAGCCATCGGTTTCACGATCAGTGCAGGAGTCCTCCGGCCTCCCCACCAGACTGCTGGGCCCGATGGAGTGGCTGCGTTGAATGACAGCAAATCAGATCAGAATCACAGTTCAACGGAAGAGGCAAACTGAGAAGGAATCCTTCATGCAAATCACAATTACGAACAGGCACACGTCTGGAACACCCGCAATTGAGGAGTACGTGCAGAAGAAGGCTGAAAGATTTTCCCGTTACTTCGATCGGATACTTTCAGTGGAAGTCATCCTCGATCAACAGAAATCCGAGCATCTCGTCGAATGCATCGTATCTGTGGAGCATGGTGATCCGGTTGTTTCTCATTCCTCATCGGATGACATGTATGCAGCGATTGACCTTTCTACTGACCGCATGATCCGACAACTGACTGATATGAAGAGTAAACTTCGTGACAGCAAGCATCACCCACCATCATCTGGAGCTATCTGATGAAACTGACTGAGATCGTTGCCGAAAAGGCGATAAGCCCTTCGCTTGGCGCAACCAATCGAGATGAAGCCATCCTTGAGATGATGTCCATGCTCGTGAGCGCAGGCGAAGTTGATGAATCAGATCGTGACGCGTTCGTCGCAGCTGTCCTGAAACGCGAGAACCGTGGATCAACGGGCTTCGGAAATGGCGTGGCTGTCCCACATTTGAAACAGGCCGCCGTCAAGAAAGTAGTCGCATCCATTGCGAACAGTACTTCGGGGCTTGAATTCAACGCATTGGATGGAAACCCTGTTCACTCAATTGTGCTGTTGCTCAGTCCAGAAGATCAGCCGGAACTCCACCTTGAAGCGATGGAAGCCGTCTTTGGCAGTTTGAGCCAGGATACATTTCGTCGATTTCTCAGACAGGCATCGACCGTTGAAGAAATCATGACATTGCTGGAGGACGCCGACACGCGGCAACTTTCTGCCTGATGCCGCCTGCCAGCAACTGCTGTGTCCAGCCAAGCCACAAGAACAGTCGAAGTTTCCAATCGCCTCGGACTCCATGCACGGCCGGCAATGCTGCTAGCTGAAGCTGCAAAACAGTTCGCGGCTTCTATCTCGATTCGCCGAGTCGATCAGGATGAGTCGGTCGATGCCAAATCCATCATGCAGATCATGATGCTCGCCGCGACGTCCGGAACTAAACTCGAAATCACAGCGGTAGGCGCTGATGCCAAAGATGCGGTCGAGGCGCTCGCTGAACTCGTTTCTACTGGCTTCGACGAAAAGTAGCCCTGGCTTTTACTCTCGGCCACTCTCTCTCTGCATCAACTGGCTCACACCCTGCAGGGGATCAAGTCCGTTGAACAGTACGTCGTAGACAGTTTCAGCTATTGGCATCTCGACATCGTGCTTTTTCGCCAACGAGCGAATGCTGCGTGAAGTTGCAACGCCCTCAACGACTGATGACGTCGATGCTTCATACTCCGAAAGCGACATGCCCGCCCCAAGAGCCTCTCCGCACGAACGATTTCTGCCATGCGGACTGAAGCAAGTCGTGGCGAGATCTCCGACGCCTGCGACACCGAAGAACGTATCCATCTGTGCCCCCATGGCTTCGCCCAAGCGCGTAATCTCCGCCAAACCGCGAGCAAGAACCGCCGATTTTGCATTGTCTCCGATCGAGAGTCCGTCGCACATTCCTGCAGCCAAAGCAATGACGTTCTTGCAGGCTCCTGCGAGTTCAACCCCGATCAAATCCGTACTGGTATAGACCCGCATCCAAGACACGTCGAAACAGGATTGCACTGTTTCGGCAAGCGTTGCCTGTTCGGCTGCAGAAACCATGACAGCAGGCAGTCGTGTAGCCAGTTCAGTCGCGATCGTCGGACCGGACAAGGCGCAAACTCCTGAGATCTGAGGCACAACTTCCAACAAAACCTCACTGGGTCGCGCCAGCGTGTCATTCTCGATCCCCTTGGCAACATTCACGATCGCGCAGCCCTCAGGCACTTCCCCAGCAATCCGATTCCATACCGACCGGATGAACTGTGAAGGAATAGCGTTGATGATCACTGTCGTCCCTGCAAGGACGGTCTTCTGGTCAGATGAGACCCTCACACCCTCTGGCAGGCGAAATCCGGAGAGGCGATCTGGATTTTCTCGGGTGCTGGCGAGTCGCTCGACCGTCTCGGGAAACGGTCCCCACATCGATACCTCGGCACCACGCTGTACCAGCGCATCGGCAAGAACAAGGCCCATCTGGCCGTCACCCACGATGCCTATCCGATCATTCACTGTCTGAATCCTATGGACCAGCACCTGCTGGTCGGGCCGGCAGGGTACTCCACCAGACCCCAGATCGATGGCCCATCCAAGGCCTTCTGATCCGAATCGCGTGCCCAAGTACATCGAACCTAGCCGACTACAGAGGCGTACGGCCAGCAGAAGGGTAGATTGGACGCATCTGCCTTGATGGCGGTTCTATACTCCGTCTCTTCCGCCATCCCCTCTCTGGAGCAGGAGCACCATGAGCGAACCCGTAGCCGATCTTCCAGACGTCGCCCTAGACGCCTCGCTGACCGATGGCGAGCGTTCCGCTGCAGGCCTTGAGCGAAGACTTCTGATCGCGCTCGGAGGAGGCGTTCTACTCGGCACCGCATGGGTAGGAAGTTTGCTTGGCGCGAATCCTCAGATCGCCCAAATACCGGCGTTTCTCGGCGCACTGATTCTCGTCATTCCACTTCTTGCAGGCGCGTGGCAGGAAATCGCCACTGGCAGACCTGGCGGAGATTCGCTGGCGACATTGGCCGTTCTCGCAGCCATGGCTTCAGAGATGTATCTGGCGGCTGGATTTTTGGCATTGTTCCTGTGGGCGGCCAATCTGATTCTGAGCCGGACAGCTTGGGGCGCTCAACGCGCTATTCGGGATCTCGTCCATCTGACACCTGATGCAGCACGGCGTCTCAATACCGATGGTGCAGAAGAAATGGTTCAACTGAGCGCGCTGACGCTCGGCGAAATGGTGCGTGTGCGGCCTGGTGAAAATCTGCCTGTCGACGGTCGAATAGTCAAAGGTACTTCCGACATCAACCAAGCTTCTCTCACCGGCGAAGCCGTTCCTGTCGAAGTGAAGCCTGGGCTCCCGGTCTACGCTGGCACAACGAATCTGACTGGCCAGATTGATATCGAAGTCACTGCCATTGCCGCCGATACCACCATCGGCAAGGTGGAAGCCCTGATTCGAGAAGCCGAATCAAGCAAGACCCGACGACAGGAGATCATTGAGCAGTTGGCCGGGTATTACTTCTGGGTCGTCCTCATGGTCGCTGCACTCGTCTGGTTTTTCGCCACTCGCAGTAGTGAAGAAGCCGTTCGATCTCAGGCATCACTTCGCGCAATTACAGTGCTTGTCGTGACGTGTCCGGGAGGTCTTCTGATCTCACATCCCACTGCGATGGTCGCCGCATTCGCAGCGGCAGCTCGACTGGGCATCATGATCAAACAGACCCGAACACTTGAAGCAGCTGCAGAAGTGGACACTGTGATCATGGATAAGACAGGCACGTTGACAACAGGCGTGTTCGCTGTCTCACGACTCAGTCCCGCAGATGGCATTGAAGGCGGCGCCTTGCTTCAGGCAGCTGCAGATGGTGAACAGCATTCCAATCACCCTCTTGCAAGATCCATCCTCGATACTGCCAAACAGGCCAATATTGAACCTGTGGAGTTAGATCGCTACGAAGAACTTCATGGGCGAGGCGTTCAGGCAACTACCCAAGATGGCGAAATTCTTGCTGGCCGTGCAGCGTGGCTGCTTGAAGTGGATCCATCGATTGCTGATCAGTTGGCTGCCGTCGAAGCTCGCATCGAAGGCATGTCGGGCGTACACGTCATGCAGAACGGTCGCTATCTGGGTGCAGTGGGCCTTGAGGATGCGCTTCGTTCGAATGCTGCCGAAGCCATCGCTGATCTTCGTGAACTTGGATGCAGACGCATCGCCATGTTTACGGGAGATCGACTGCCTGTGGCAACACGTGTTGCGGAAGCGATCGGAATCGACAGTGTTGAAGCAGAGTGTCTCCCGGAAGAAAAACACGAAGAACTCAAACACCTCATGCAACGCGGGCATCGCACAATCGTGATCGGTGATGGCATCAACGATGGTCCGATTCTCGCCACAGCCGATGTCGGTGTTGCGATGGGCCTGAGTGGTTCGGATATTGCAACAAACTCAGCTGGTGTGGCACTGATGAATGATGATCTCCGCCACATTCCGTTCCTCCTGTCTCTGGCACGTCGAGCGCGATCCGTCATCAGTCAGAACATCGGGATGTCATTGTTGTTGGCCATCATCGGCCTGGCTCTCGCAGCAACTGGGACGATCTTGACGCTGTGGCTTGCCCCCTTCTATTACGCACTCGGCTACGTCGTTGTGATTGCCAACAGCCTGCGTCTTGTGCGCTTCGGTGAAGAATTCAGCGAAGCGGAACAATCGCGATTTGCGCGTGAACAGGCCGCTGTGCGAAGACAGGAGTTGGGAGAAGCTCGACGGGCGCGCATCGCAGCCACCGGCAGTTGAGACGTTCAGCTCAAATCAAACCCATTTAAAGGGCTAGGCGATCGTGATCGACTCGTCGAGGAACACGTCCTGGATGGTATTGAGCAACTTGACGCCCTCCTCCATCGGCCGCTGGAAGGCTTTGCGTCCCGAAATGAGACCGCTACCCCCTGCGCGTTTGTTGATGACTGCAGTGCGAACCGCCTGAGCGAAATCATCCTCACCGCTGGCTCCCCCGGAATTGATCAGTCCTGCGCGGCCCATGTAGCAATTCGCGACTTGCCATCGGCACAAATCGATCGGATGGTCAGTGCAGAGGCAGTCATACATTGTCGAGTCGTACTTGCCGAATGATCCATCCGCATTCATGGCAACATACCCACGGTTGTTGGTGGGTTGCTTCTGCTTAATGATGTCGGCTTGAATCGTGACGCCAAGATGGTTGGCCTGACCAGTCAGATCGGCTGAAGCGTGATAGTCGACGCCATCAACCTTGAAATCGTTGTTTCGCAGATAGCACCAGAGAACTGTCGCCATACCTCGTTCATGTGCATATGCAAATGCATCTGCAATCTCGACGATTTGCCGACGAGATTCCTCGCTTCCGTAATAGATCGTTGCACCAACGGCGACGGCACCCATGTTCCACGCTTCGTCAATCGAACCGAAGAGGACCTGATCGAACTGATTGGGCGACGTCAAAAGTTCGTTGTGATTGATCTTGACGATGAACGGAATCTGGTGGGCATACTTCCGAGCAACAGAGCCTAGAACCCCAAATGTGCTGGCCACTGCGTTGCAGCCACCCTCCATCGCGAGTTTCACGATGTTCTCCGGATCAAAATAGATGGGATTCTTCGTGAAGGAGGCCGCTCCAGAATGCTCGATGCCCTGATCGACTGGGAGTATCGAGAGATAGCCTGTCCCCCCCAGCCTGCCATGCCCATACAGGGACTTGAGTGAACGCAGCACCTGTGAATTGCGGTCGCTCGCTGTCCATACACGCTCGATGGCATCACCCCCTGGGAGATGCAGCATGTCAGCTGGGAGAACACATTGGTGATTCAGCAGGTCATCGGCCTCAGAGCCGAGGTAGTCGATTGTGGTGGAGGTTGCGGTCGTCATGGCGATTCTCTCCAATGAGCCTGCCCCCACGCACCTGAATCATCATCGACCGGATGACGAGATGGGCAAGCGTTCTGATGCCAGGCCCCGATCAGGGCCAGCAGTTGGCTCAGGATACCACCCGCCTCCTATCATCGCGTTCATGACCGCTCGCCCCGGAGACCGTGTACTGATTGCCATGTCAGGTGGAGTCGACTCTTCTGTCGCTGCAGCCCTGCTGGTGGAGCAGGGATTTGACGTGGTCGCCTGCTTCATGCGGCTTGGAAGCCCGGGAGAAGCCGTTGGCGGCACGACACTTGGACATCGAGGCTGCTGCTCGATCACTGATGCAGGCGACGCAAGACGTGTGGCAGCCATTCTGGACATCCCTTTCTACGCACTCAACTTCGCTGACGATTTCGAGCAAATCATCAAGTACTTCGAAGATGAATACCACGCCGGTCGTACTCCCAATCCCTGTGTGCGTTGCAACGATTGGCTCAAGTTCGGGAAACTCCACGATTACGCAAGGAGCATTGATGCGCAGTGGGTTGCAAGCGGGCACCATGCAAGGATCGCGATGGTTGACGGAGAAGCTCGCCTGCGACGCGCCGCTGACATGGGAAAGGACCAGTCCTATGTGCTGTTCGGCGCCGCTGGCATTCCGAATCTGCGAGAGCGTCAACTCGACAGCATGTTGTTGCCAATCGGGGATATGACAAAGGACGCGGTTCGCGATAAAGCGGAATCAATGAACCTGGGCGTTCACGCAAAACCGGATTCACAGGAGATCTGCTTCGTCCCAGATGACGACTATGCCGGACTGCTTGAACGCAGATCACCCTCGCGATTCACGGAAGGCAGCATGGTGAACACCGATGGCGAAGAAATTGCACGGCATCAGGGCCACCAGAACTTCACAATTGGGCAACGCCGAGGACTCGGAGTCGCCATGGGCGAACCCCGGTATGTCATTGACAAAGATCCCTCCACGAATACCGTGACACTCGGCGTGCTCTCCGATCTGGATGCGTGTGCCTGCAATGCTCGCGAGTCAAGTTGGCATGTTGAACCGTCTGACGGTTGGACTACATGCACGGCACAGGTGCGTGCCCACGGGGAAGCAGTTCCTGCCCGCGTCCGCCCACTACCGAATCACCGCATCGATGTGCGCTTTGAGCAACCCCAGCGGGCAGTTGCTGCTGGCCAGGCTGTGGTGTGTTACCAGGACGATCTGGTTCTGTGTGGAGGCTGGATCGATGCGGTGGAGCGTGCTCGGTGACCCTGTCATTCGATCACTCGTTGCCTGGGAAAGCACTTCCGGGCGCGAGAATGCCGGTCATCGCGCCGAATGTGGTGGCAACAGGACAACCCTTGGCCGCCCAAGTCGGACTGGATGTGCTTCGTCGCGGTGGCACCGCGGCTGATGCGGCGATTG
>JAKVBW010000004.1:28059-38871 GCA_022446945.1 Phycisphaerales bacterium
GCGCTAACTGTCGTTGAACCCACAGCCAATGGCATTGGTGGTGACGCCTTTGCCATGACATGGGACGGTTCACGATTACATGGACTCAATGCTTCCGGCAAATCGCCCGCAGAAATCGATGTGGAAGAATTGCGCCAGAATGGCATTCCCAGACTGGGCTGGAATGCGGTCACCGTGCCCGGTGCAGTTTCAGGATGGGTTGCCTTGTGGCGACAACACGGAACACTCCCCTTCGCCTCCTTGATCGCCCCAGCCATCGAACTGGCAAAGAGTGGATTCCCTGTATCTCCCCAGTGTGCTGCGAGTTGGTCGCGTGCTGCCAAACGCTATGTGAACTTCCCCGACTGGATGCAGACGTTTGCGCCTCAAGGCCGCACACCAGAGATCGGAGAGATGTGGACACTCCCGGATCATGCTCGAACGCTTGAAGCGATCGCAGAGAGTGAGGGCGATGCCTTTTATCAGGGCGATTTGGCGACGGCCATCGCCAGCTGCGCGAGATCGGCAGGTGCGGCGTTGTCGAAAGAGGATCTGTCCAATCATGCAGCACTGGACGTCGAGCCAATTTCCACTCCCTTTGGCGATGTTCATCTACATGAACTTCCTCCGAATGGACAGGGTCTTGCGGCACTGGTCGCTGCAGGTGTGCTGGATCGCCACGAGCCTGATCGATTCGATGCGGACGATCCAGCATTGTTACACCTCCAGATTGAATCGATGAAACTCGGCTTTGCAGACGCTGAAGCACACGTTGCTGATCCAGAAGCCATGTTGATCGTTGCGAACGATCTGCTGAAGCCCGAACGGCTCGATGAACTGGCAGAACGTGTCGATCCCAAACAGGCGCAGCCCTTCTTCAAAGAAGCGCCAGCCTGGAACAGCACCGTCTACCTTTGCTGCGGCGACTCGGAGGGGCGTGCGGTCTCGTTCATCCAATCGAATTACGAAGGATTTGGCAGTGGCATCGTGATCCCTGGAACCGGTATTGCGATGCAGAATCGAGCCGCTGGGTTCGTGAATGCGCCCGGGCATCCCAACGATGTCGCCGGAGGAAAGCGCCCGTACCACACGATCATCCCAGGATTCACCACGAAGGCCGGTCAACCGCACATGGCATTTGGCGTGATGGGTGGTCCCATGCAGCCGCAAGGCCACTTGCAGGTGCTCTCCAGAGTGGTCGCCTCGGGTTGGGACCCCCAAGCAGCGATTGATGCGCCCAGATGGCGTGTGGAAGGCGATCAGCGGGTCTCGGTCGAACCGGACATGGCGACACAAACCGTTGACACACTCCGGGATCTAGGTCACCAGATCTCTGTGGGGACGCAACGGGATGTTTCCTTTGGTGGCGGGCAAGCGATCGTCCGGCTGAATCATTGTTGGTGTGGAGGGAGCGATGGCAGGCGTGATGGGCTTGCTGTCGGAGGAAACTGATCAAGTGTCATCCCCCTACGGTTGCACTTGAACGACCTCTAATTACCATCGCACCATGCTTTATGCAGGCATCGACGAAGCTGGGTACGGACCGATGCTCGGCCCGCTCTGCGCTGGTGTGTCAGTCTTTGAGATTCCTGATGCCCAAGACCCTCCCTGTCTGTGGGATCTACTGTCACCAGCCATCGCACGATCACGCCGTGAAGCACGTGGCGGACGCATCGCTGTCGACGATTCGAAGAACCTCAAAGGTGCGGGATCGAAACAGCATCCGTTGACCCACTTGGAACGTGGCGTTCTCCTGTTCGCCTCTCTTGCAGGACGAACTGGAGACTGGCTGAATCAGTTGGATGACAATGCGCTATTCGAGTCGATCGGTATCACAGCACCTGAGACAGCTTGGTATGACTCATCCACAGCACTCCCGCTCGGGAATGACGCCGGACTGCTCAGAATCGATCGAGCCCGACTCGAAAGAACACTGAAGGCTGTAGACATTCGATGCTGTCTGGTGGCTGCTTCCGCTGTATCTGCAGGCGAATTCAATCGACGCGTCCGGACATCCGGTTCCAAGGCCATCGTCAACTTCGAGTTGATGATCTCGCTCGCGGAAACCTGCTGGAAGCGGGCTGCCGGGCGCCCCCTTCGCCTCATGGTGGACCGGCATGGAGGCAGGACGCGTTATCTCGACGATCTCCATGCAGCGTGGCCGGCAGCACGCCGCCAGGTACTGGAGGAATCTGAACATGCGAGCAGGTACGTCCTGACGCAGCCTGGACGGGGCCCACTCGAGATCTCATTTTCTTCTGGAGCTGATAGCGCGCACTTTCCAGTCGCCCTGGCGTCGATGGCAGCAAAGTATGTCCGTGAACTGATGATGATCCGGCTGAATCGTTTCTTTGCTTCGCACATGCCTGACTTGAAGCCGACAGCAGGCTATGTCGAGGACGGGCGGCGGTTCATCAACGAAGTGCAACCATTTCTCGAAACCGCACAGCTCGACCACTCAAGCCTGATCCGTTCTTGCTGAACTGGAAAAACCTCATAGCAATCTGTTGGTTTTGGGCGAAAATGACGATACCATCCTCTACTTCGATGCCGATTGAAGCGATCAATCGGCAGTTCACACAGGCCACTTAAGCGTCGGGAGGATCCCGCCATGCCCAACGACGAGGACGACGACGCCCGGCCACGCTGAGGACACTGTCCGGCGTGATGCCGGGCCCCAGCATCAGTCACCGCATTGCGGCGACACCCACTCATATTTCCATCCAAGCCGGTCCGAATCATCCGGCACGGATTCCCCTTTACGAGGCGATCGCCTCCTCTTTCTCCGGTTCATCCGGAATTCAGCGAGCAGTTCAATGTCAACCGATCTCTCATTCGTCCGCAACATCGGGATCTGCGCACATATCGACGCTGGTAAAACCACCGTCACTGAGCGTGTCCTGTATTACACGGGCAAGAACTACAAACTCGGCGAAGTGCATGAAGGCACTGCGACAATGGACTTCCTCGAGGAAGAACAACAGCGCGGTATCACGATCCAATCAGCAGCCACGACATGTCCCTGGGATCACAAGGGCCAGACTTACACGATCAATCTGATCGATACGCCCGGCCATGTCGACTTCACCATTGAAGTGGAACGGTCGATGCGTGTGCTTGATGGCGCGATTGCCGTCTTCGACGGCAAGGAAGGTGTTGAAGCCCAGAGTGAAACCGTCTGGCGTCAAGCCGATCGATACAACGTTCCACGGGTCGCATTCATCAACAAGATGGACAAGATCGGTGCAGACTTTGAATTTTCCTACAACACCATCAAGGAACGACTTGGTGCAAATCCGATTGCGATGCAGATTCCGATCGGTGCGGGCGACGAGCTAGAGGGCCTCGTGGATCTGCTTGAAATGAAAGCGTACTACTTCGACAGCGGCGAACTCGGCGCTGTCGTCGAGCAACGTGACATCCCCGAGGACATGATCGAAATGTCCCAGCTATGGCGACATGACCTCGTTGAGCTCGCCGCTGAGCTAGATGATCGACTAACTGAAAAATACATCGAGGACGAACACTCGATCACAGCCGCAGAACTTCAAGCAGCAGTCCGACTGGGCACGCTCAGCCATGCCTGCATTCCTGTTCTTTGCGGCGCTGCATTGAAGAACATCGGGATCCAAAGGCTTCTCAACGCAGCCATCGACTACCTGCCGAACCCAACCGAAGTCCCTGACGTCGAAGGGAGCAACCCCAGAGACGAGTCTGACAAGCTCTCCCGGCCCAGTCGTGATGACGCGCCGTTCTCAGCACTTGTCTTCAAAGTTGTCGCCGATTCCCATGGCGATCTCACCTATGCACGCATCTATTCGGGAACGCTTCCGAAGGGCTCCAGAGTTCTAAACCCCGGCAACGGTCGGAAGGAGAACATTTCCCGCATCTACGAGATGCACGCCAAAGATCGGCAAGCAATTGATACCGCCCACGCCGGACACATCGTGGCCCTCATCGGCCTGAAGAACAGTGTGACCGGAGACACGCTTTGCGATGCAAACAACCCGATCATTCTCGAGCGCATGCATTTCCCCGAGCCTGTCATCTCTCTGTCGATCGAACCGAAAACCACTGATGACAAGAAGAAACTTGGTGAAGCGCTCGGAACGCTGCAGCGTGAAGATCCATCATTCCGCTCTCGCTTCAACGACGAAACTGGCGAAACGATCATTTCCGGGATGGGCGAACTGCATCTTGAGATCATCAAGAACAAACTGGTTCGGGACATGAATATCGGCGTCAATGTCGGCACCCCCCGTGTCTCCTATAGAGAAACAATCACAGGTCCCGCTAACAGTGTCCGTGGTAAGTTCGTCAAGCAGACGGGTGGTCGCGGTCAGTATGGTGATGCGATTATCAATGTGCGTCCTTGTACGACTGCAGAAGCCAAAGAGATGGATGTCAATTTCAAGGACAGCATCGGCTTCGTCGACAAGATTGCCCAAGGTTCCATCCCGCGGGAATACATTCCTTCCGTCGAGACCGGGATACGAAACGCCGCGGTGTCTGGAATCCTGGGCGGTTACCCGGTCGTCAACCTTCTTGTTGAACTGATCGACGGCTCCTATCACGATGTCGATTCAAGTCAGGTGGCATTCGAACAAGCTGGCTCACTGGCATTCCGCGCAGCCTGCAGTGAGGCGGGCTTGGCGCTTCTTGAGCCGATCATGAAAGTGGCGATCACCACACCCGAGGAATTCTTCGGTTCGGTCTCAGGAGATCTGGCAAGCCGGCGTGGCCAGATCAGCGACTCCGAACTGCGGGGTGTCGTCAGAGTCATCTATGCCGAAGTTCCTCTCTCGGAAATGTTCGGTTACACAACTGTCCTTCGCGGAATGACGCAAGGTAGAGCCAGCAGCACCATGGAGCCCTCCGAGTATCGGGTGATGCCCCCGAAACTGAGTGAAGCGGTCCTCACGCACTCGTGAACATGCTGACCATGGCAAAGGGCACTGCCGCTGACCGATATTGGCTTGAACGCACATCGCTTCTCGCCATCCGCGGGCATGGTGGTGCCGAGCCCAACCCACTGGTCGGTTGCATCGTGCTGGATGAACAAGGTTGTTTCGTAGGTAGCGGCGCGCATCGTCAATGTGGTGGCGCGCATGCGGAGGTGCTTGCCCTGCAGATGGCAGGAGAGAGAGCAGCAGGCGGAACGCTCTATGTGACATTGGAACCCTGTAGTCACCATGGGAGAACGCCTCCGTGCTGCGAAGCGGTGCTTGCATCAGGAATTCGCCGTGTCGTGTTCAGCATCCAGGATCCCCATGCCCTTGCAGGTGGAGGCGCAGAGATACTCCGCGCCAATGGGATCGAAGTCGAGCAGATCGATTGTCCCGCTTGCCATGATGTGCTGTTGCCATTTCTCTGGCGATGTCGAACCGGGCTGCCCTGGATTACTGCAAAATGGGCACAGAGTTTGGATGGCAGAATTGCCACACGCAGTGGTCACAGCCAGTGGATCTCTGGCAGTCGCAGCCGATCACTGGTTCACCGGGAACGAGGGCGTGTGGATGCCATCCTCACGGGGATCGGAACCGTGCAGAAGGACGACCCGCAGTTAACTGCGCGAAATGTCCGTGTCCGTCGAACCGCCATCAGAATTGTCGTTGATCCACGTGCCGAACTTCCGCCAGACTCCAAGATCGCGCAAACAGCTTCTGATATCCCAGTGATCGTGCTTTGTCTTCCCAGTGCAGATTCAACACGTATCGAACGTCTGAAGCAGTTGGGTATCGATGTGCATCAGGGTCCGACGGCGGGAACACAACTTGACCTGCGCCAATGCATGGTGTCACTTGCGGATGAAAGATCACTGTCTCAAGTCCTGGTTGAAGCGGGTCCTGGACTTCTCTCCTCCATGCTCGATCAGGATCTCGTACGTGAATGCGCTGTCTTCATTGCACCGCTCTTGCTCGCAGACGCACAGGCGATTCCACCTGTCCATGGCGAATCGCCTCTTTTGATCAAGGATGGACGCCAGCTTCAGTTCCGAAGCTGCCATCGATACGAAGATGATCTGCTCGTGCGCTACGGCGTCCCTGAAAGGCCGAACTCTTCGCCTTGAAGTGGAAGTGCGGAACCACTGGGCAGAACACGCAGGACGTTATCGCCGTTCTCCAAGGCCCAACTCACGCCCTCTGGCGTCTGAGAACGCAATACCCGCACTGAGTCGAGTGGGCCCCCACTTCGATCCAACAACGTAATGACAGCAACTTCCATCTCCGCTGGGTAACGATCGTGGAGTGCAACGTGCGAACCGCGTGTCCGAGTGAGTGTCTCTAACAACTGTTCAACAGTTCCTGAAGCAGCCTCTCCCCTTGACTGCTCAACCCAACGGTCAAGCATCCGGTTGAAGCGAAGTTCTTCTTGTTCTCCACGAACGACCACGCTGCTGACGTCAGCTGCATTCACGCCCGTTCCGGTGTGGTCTACCAGCATCGCTGGATCCCCCAGCAATCTGCCGACATCATCCGGACCGATCCGGATGATGGAGGGGATGCCATCGACCATCCCGTACCGCGCCTGACTGGCGCCTCCGACACGATCGCCGACGAGAAGGCGACCAGACATGCCTGGGCCCTCCACGCGTACGGCGGCAACCGGCGGATTCAGTCCAAATGCTGAAATGTCTGGTGGCTGGTCAAGCAACACGGCTTCCCCCTGCACGCCGGCGAGATCTGCGATGTGTTGCATGACTGCATCCGCATCTGCTCGCGTTGGCAGTGGTGAGGTGATTTGCCACGTATTGCCATTTCGCTCTACAACAAGTTGCTCTCCAGAGACGTCGCGGATGATCTGACGCGCATCCACCGAAAGAATGGGAAAGACCCGAAGATCACGCCATGTCTCCGGTGGCTCACGTTCAAGCAGTGTGTGCAGATCGGCCTCGACGACAAGTATGCGTCCATCTGGCAGTTTCGCCCAACCCCTCCCTGCCATGCCACGGCGACCCAGATGAACAGAATGCATTTCGCCTTCAGCATCTTCAAACGTCAGTGTTGTCATCGGAGGGTCCAACCCCAATGTCGCCAAAGGCGGAAGCATGGGGTCGTCAGCGTCAACACTGTCGAGCACAGTCAATCGAGCTGCTGTTTCCGGAACGGCAGCAAGTAGATCCTGGTGCATGCGATGACGGAACGGAGAAGTTTGTAACCAACCACCCTCCGTGCGTTCAAAAGTCAGTTGTTCTCCACCTCTGAGAAGCGACCAAGATTGCAATGCCTGGAATGAGGGGAAGTCTTCAAAGGCCTTGGTGGGAGTCGATGAAACTTTCTCATCGACTTCTGTGCGCAACAACAAGCCCATGCCAAGTGTCAGGATGGCAGCGATCCAGACCAGGATTGCAGTACTCCAGCGCATCAGTAACGCCTCCTGATCCAGGTTGACAGACCGATTGCCAATGACATGAGTGGAAGGCCAGCAATCAGAATCCAACCCCATAGACTCCTTGTGGCAGGCGTGATCCCTCCGAGACGAGCAACTTCTTGGCTCAGTGACCCACGGGCAATGCGATCATCCAACCCTGCAAGCCATGCTGCACCTGCAAGCATCAGTTCATGATTCCCGGGATGGACCAGTGCAACGCGATTGCCACCAGCTCTCGCAGCAGCATCCGCAATACTTGTTCGCATCCAAGAACCGCTCCCCACTACCAATGTCCGACTTCCATTCGGCTGCGAGACGGCGGTCAGAACCGGAACCGGTTGTGTCACCGCAGTATCTGGATCGAACTCGGGAATGCGCCGGCGCAACCTTGCATCGGCAGATACCAGCGATCGCCAATCGGACGCAATCCAAAGATCACTTGCTGGTGACACCTCTCCAAGAACAGTCGGGTCCTTCCCTGTGATACGCAGCGGAATTGCCAGCGGCAGTAGTAGAGATTGGCCATGTAGTGCCGCTGCGACAGGATGATCGACTCGGAAATCAGTCAACTCCATCGATTGTTCAGGTGCAGCGCGAAGCTCACCCATCGAACGATCTCGCAGGAACGTCCCACCAGTCCCCGCATCAATACCGAGTGTCGAGACCAATCCTGCCCAAGGATCCTGTTGCCCATTGGATGGGGCCACACTGGGAAAGAGACTGATGAGTACCCCTTCTGGAGACGCCAGTAATCCCTGTGTTGCTCGCAACAAGGCGCTTTCGCCCGGACTGATCCGGGTACCTCCTCCACGAATGGGAGGTAGGACGACCCAAGCAGTGGGTCCTTCTGACCACGTTGGTTTTTCCGCATCGACACTCGGTCGCCATTCCTGAACAACGAAGCCACCTGCCCGCAGCATCGATGCCACTCCGGCGACATCAGTGTCAGGCTGCCCCCCCTTGAGGACCGATCCCGTCTCATCATGCACGAAGACCACTCGCGGTTGGCGTGCATCGGCCAAACTGCGAATCGCAGCCGCGATCAGCTGCTCGCCACGGAACCGCTGATCAAATGCCACAGCGCCTGTCGCTGTTTCAGTGAAAGCCGAAGGCAGAAGTTGATCAACCGAAATGATGCGGCCACCCTCAGGCCCGATCACGACTGCTGCTTCTCCCTCGAGGAGATGAACGCCCAGATTCCCACTTGGCAAGGGCGGAAGCAAGGCGAGTTCTTCGGCTCGATTCGCCAATCTGCTCGCCTGTGCTGCAAATCCGGTACTTCGGCACACCGCCGGCAAGGTGGAATCCCGCCCCTCCAAGAGCGATGCAATCGAACCGCATTCCAAGGCCCACTGTGAGAGAACACGCTGAAGAATGACCTTGGCGGCATTCCAATCGGGAAGCGGGTGATCAGGACCGACGCGGATGGCCGCTTCCACATCATCGACAATCCGCCTGCCTTGGGATGCCATCACCGCCAAGGCGGAGGATCCTGCCTTGAGCGTTTCGTTTCCACCTTGCATCGATCGCACGGGACCAGCGGCCACTTGCGAAAAGGTAATGAGAGAATCGAGCGCGCCCAGACCATCCTGAATCGCGCGACGCCAGACTGTGGCTTCGACTTCGTCGATCCGGCGAAGATCTGCAAGCACCTGCTCCCACGCAATGACATCTTGAGCGTCTGTCGGATCCAGTCGTGTCACCGAGATCGCCGAACTTGCCGATTCGAATCGATGAAGAACTTCGTCAATCTGCCTGACCATCGCAGGATCTGCTCGTTCTTCTTCGAGAAGGATCGTCACACGCCAGGAGTCCTCCAGATTCGCCAGGAGTGATTCCGTACGCGGGCTCAGCGAATAGGCGCGTGTCTTTGTGGCATCGAAGGTCATTCGCACATCGGGGGCAAGTGCAACAGCATTGACACCGATCAGAAGAACCAGCAGGCCCATCACTCCTGCCAACGATGCGCCGTTTGAACGACGGATCCGCAGACGAACTGCCGCCATGACCAGCAACACGATCGTCCCCACTGCGAAATACACGATGTTGGAAGAATCGACTAGCCCAACCGTGAAGTCTTGCAGTCTCTGAAGAGGATCCAACTCGGCGAGAAGACCTCTCCACTGAGGCCCCACGACACGGGGCAATGCAATCTCAAGCGTGACCGCCATGAGAATCCACCCTAAACACGTCACGAGATAGGCAACTGCCTGGCTGGCAACAAGTGCCGACACGACCAGGCCGGATGCAAGTACTGCACCTCCGATGAACATCAATCCCATGAAGCCGCTGGCAACCGATCCCAGATCGGGACGGCCATACATTTCAAGCAGAACAACCTGAAGAATGGTTGGTATCAGAAGGACACACAGCACACCCATCGCCCCAAGCCAAGTACCGAAGACAATCTCGCCTGTAGAAGCGGGACTTGACTGCAGCAGTGCAAGGGTTCCGCGTCGTCGTTCTTCACAGAAACGGCCCATCACAATTGCCGGCGCGGAAAGAAGGATGAAAATGGCGTTGAATCCAAATGCCGCGCGCAATGTTGCTGGTTGCCCTGCCTGGAAAACGGCCTGCATGAACACCATCCCGGAGCCGAGGTAGAACAGGGCAGGAACAATCCAGCCTGCTGGACTGAGGAAGAAGGTCCGAAGTTCGGTCCAGCCAATGACGAGGATTCGATTCACGCCGCCTCGCCCCCCAAGATCCGTTGGACCCATGACTCCAGAGATGCGTGGGAGCGTTCCAAACTCCGTAGCACACCCCCTCCACTTGCAATGTCAGTCGCCAAACGTTCGCGAATGCGATCTGAAGCGTCACATTCCCAGCGAATCCATCCATCTTCGAGAGAGGTTGCAGAGATCAACTGACATTCGGCAATGTCTGCCGTCAGGATGTCCGGATCAATGCCTTTGGACTCCAAGATCAACATGCCCCCCTCCCTGGATTCCTCGCGAAGGGCTTGAACAGATTGGTTGGCTCGCAAACACCCATTCCCGATAATCAAGAGATCATCACAGAGTCCGAGCGCGTCTCCCAATTGATGCGTCGAGAAGAGAATCGCTCGATCTTCGGCCAATTCCTGAATCAATGCCCGGAAGGCGCGTTGTTGGACAGGATCAAGTCCCGTACTTGGCTCATCGAGCATCAAGGCCGCAGGATCATGCACAAGCGCGGCGGCCAATGCCACACGCTGCCGGAATCCACGAGACAAGCACCCGATCACACGCCGCCTGACCTCTTCTAGCCCACATTGACCCATCACTCGGGCAACCCCACTTCGAGGTGCACCAAAGAGCCTCGCGCGAAAATACAGGTACTCATCCACCCGCAGCTCACTGCGTGCTGGGGCACCTTCCGGCAGCCAGCCCAGACAGGCATGTGCCAATCTTGGCGCATCAGCGAGATCATGGCCATCAATTCGCCCTCGACCGGAAGTAGGCGTCAAAACGCCGGCCAGCA
>JAKVBW010000040.1 GCA_022446945.1 Phycisphaerales bacterium
GGTGTCATTGTGCCGGGGACGGGCATCATGCTTAACAACATGTTGGGGGAATTGGAACTTCTTCCTCAGGGTCCTCAGGTCCTCGAACCGGGCGACCGCCTTCCTTCCAATATGACGCCGATGATTGCTCAGCGTGATGGAGATGTCATTGCGATGGGCGCAGCAGGCGCTGATCGCATCGCGCCGGCCATCGCCCAGGTCTGGCGTGGCATGGCGGCAAGGGGCCAATCTGCTGAGGATTCCATTCGCTCACCTCGGTTCCACGTGCGGACTGTCGACGGGGAAGTAGTGGTTGACTACGAGCCCGGGTTTGATCTTGCAGGTGTGGAATGGTCACTTCACGCATTTGACGCGCCGCACATGTACTTCGGAGGCGTGCAGGCTGCCGCCTGCAAGCGGGATGGGACATTGGATGGGGGAGGGGATCCAAGACGCGGTGGAGCCATCGCTTCGATCTAGGTTCGGCTTACCGCTTGCAGATTCCCCACATGGACAGCATCTCGAGGAGGTCCTCGAGTCCGTAAACACCCCACTGGTCCAACAGCAACAGAAGATCCTGTGTATTCACCCATCCGTCGCTGTTCAAATCACTGGGGCAAGGAGTCCCCGGATAGGTGTCGGGGGAATCCCATGCGAGGTTGGGGACGGTCTCTCGAACCCATGTATCACGGGGATCGTTGAAAGGTTCGATGATCACATCTGAAATGTAGGTCGCTGTCGTGTTGAAGTCAGGAGATCCACCCCATCCGACTTCATCGCCGTACCCAGCAGCAGCAAACCAGACGCCGAGCCAGAATCGCGCACCTCGAAACGGGACGTTCCCTTGACCAAACTCCACGTCGAGAAGTTCATCAACCAGAATGTCATCGAAATACCAACGCACGCACCCAGTCGTCAGTCGTTCATCTCCTGCCGAATCGGGATCGATTTCACCGCTGCGCCATTCGATGGTGAAGTCGTGATAGATGCCTGCTGCCCAATCTTCGGCAAGATCGACAATGTTGCCCTCTGCATCGTGCAGCACGATCCGGCCCTTATGCTCACCACCTTCGCCACCGAATTGGCCGCCCCAGGAATTCGTGCGTGCGTTGGTGAAGGCGATTTCACTCGGATCAAGCCCGAACGCATCTGCCTGGTCCTGTCCAGTCCCCATTAGATCTGTCGGGAACTCCCAGTCGATCTCGGTGTTCCGTCTTGGATTCGGTTCATGCCAATAGCCGGGTTCTGAGGGGTAGTAATCGATGTAATGGAATGGCCAGAAGGCTGTGACAGCGCCAAGTTCGGGCGCAATCCGGGCGCGTACCGTGTATCGACCGGAAGCGAAGTACTCCCGCGTCGCGATGGCAGCACCGACACGGGTTCTTCTGCCGTTGGCGACAACATCACCGTCGTACAAATCACCGTGCGCTTCAAGCCTGAGTGCGCGAATGGGTTTCCCATTGTCAAAGTCATTGACAATGGAAATGTTTTCAGAAGTCACACCGCCGTTATCTCCGCCCCAGGCTTTTTTAGACACAAGCCAGCGGTTGCTGTCGAGACCCTCATCAAATGTTTCATAAATGGGATCGATTTGAGGAACCGGTTCAATTGCCGTTGTCGGGGACCATTCCTCACCATTGGCTGTCCAAGTGATGTTTCGATACCAGGCCGATCCAGGCTGGTTTTTCCAGTTCTCCAATTTCAGAGTCGGCCCGCTCACCCATTCATTGCCCGTCTGGACTGTCAGGGTGACGGGTTGCCACTCGGTATTGTCGATGGCGACAGTGGCGCTCAATCCAGATGCGGATTCCAGATACATCGAAGCAACCACGCCCGGATCAACACGTGCCTGACACGTGACCGTCCACTCGCTGAAGGGTGGCAGACCCAGCGATACGGTCTGCGTGCATCTGGATGTGTGCTCGCCTGATGTCAGGCACATCGCCGGACCGTTGTCATCAACGATCTCTGCGTTGATGCCCAGCGACCAACCCGTTTCCCCATCCTCAAAGTTGCCATTCAAGATGATCTCATCGCCAGTCTCGGGTGCAGCGGTGATGCTGGGTGGCAGAGGCCAGTCACCATTCGGGACGTCCTCGAGGCGACCTGCATAGAGGCGGACTTCATCAAAGTCGACTGTGACGGGAAGCTCGGTCTGCCATCCCACCAAGGCGATCTCAAGACTTGTCACATCCGGATTCGTAAACACTTCGAAACGACGTTCCAGCCATTGGTTCTCGTCGCCGATCGCGACCCAACCATGTGCCTTCTCAATCTGTGCACCACTGCGAATACTCAGGATGGGTGGAGCGAGACGGTCGCTGGTCCTGACGCGTGCGGCAATCGTGTAACGCGTCTTTGGCTCAAGTCCAACCACAGTGCGCTGTAGTTCGGCAGTCGCTCCAGATGCTGGTACAAGCCGTGCATAGGGGCTGTTCTGCCAACCTCCTGAATTAAGAATCGTCACATTGCCCGATGGTGTCCACTCGGCGGTACCGGCTGAAAAGTCACCATTGTCGATGAGATTGTCACCATTCGCCCATGACACTGACGTCAAAGCGAGAATGGCCATTCCAACGACATGAAGTTTTAAGTCTAGATTTCCAGAACTTTCCAACATGAGTTTTTCCTCCACGCTTCTTCCGGTTTGCGCAATCAAACCTCAGCAGCAGACTTGGGGGTCTACCGCCGATTTGGAGGGGGGCTCTCAAAATCTGGAGAAACCACCGCCAACGCACCAAGGGGTGTCCATACAAGTGTTTCCCGCTTGATTTCTAGCACGTGGGCATTGCCATGAAAGCACAGCCTCACTGTCGCCCATCAGTACATGACAGAAGGAGAAGCCGGCTGGCTTCTCCTTCAAGGTTCACGAGGCGGACGGGACTCGAACCCGCAACCACCGGCTCGACAGGCCGGGACTCTAACCAATTGAGCTACCGCCCCAACTGGGAAGTGCGAAAGTGTAGCAGCCCGAGCCGGAAGGTCAAGGATGCTCATCAGCAGATCAAGCAGTCAAGTTTTCACCGGGACTTTCGTTCCTGACAGGATGTCATTTGGCGGATGGACCTGACGAGGGGTCACGCGGTAGCCTGTTGCAGATTACGGATAGTGATCTTTGTTCACAATCTTGCAGGGAGTGACGGGATGAAGTGGATGTGGCGCATTCTGATTGGCAGCGTGGTGGGGCTGATATTGCTTGTCGCCATTGCCTATATCGCGATCGACGCCATTGCGCGTCAAGTGATCGACACTGAAGGCACCAACGTACTTGGTGTCCCGACAGAAGTCTCCAGCGTGAGTATGGCAGTGTTCGGATCGGAAACAAGCTTCTCCGGCTTGACCATCGCCAACCCACCCCACTTCAAACGCGACAACTTCATTGAGGTTGGGGAAGCGGCTATTGCAGCAAATCTCGGGACGCTGATCAGCAGTGACATCGAGATTCCCAATGTTCATATCAAAGGGTTGACAGTTGATCTTGAACAGATCGACGATCGCATGAATGCATCAGAGATTGTGAAGAATGTCGAACGAAACACCGCAACACCCGATGACAAACAGGAACCGGTCAATTTCAACGTCAAGGTGCTGATTATCGAAGACATTCACCTGACTGCATCGGGCAGCATCGTGAACATCGCTGGAGGGCATCTCGATACGAAGATCCCCCGACTCGAACTCCACAACCTCGGGACGAAGACCGATGCGGACCAGCTCTCCCACCAGTTGGTCTCGATCATGTTGGGTGTTCTGATGAAGCACATTGCTGAAAACCCCATCCAGGGGCTCAGCGGGGTAGCTGTGGGGTCGGTTGCTTCGGCACTCGAAAATATCCCTCTTCTTGACCATACCGGTGTCGGGCGAAACCTTGGAGATGCGCTCAAGGGGGTCAACAAGGGCTTGGGCAAGGGCATCGAGGGCGTCGGGAAGGGTCTGCAGGACCTCGGAGATGGTCTGGGTGGACTTCTAGGAGGCCATTCGTCCGAACCCAAGGAAGGCGATGGGGGTGCTGAAGGTGGCCAGTAAGGCCCCGCCTTGATCGGCTAAACGGAACAATTTTTCATTGTTGACGGATTTCCCCTCATTTAAGATGAGAATGGTGGTCAATTGTTTCTGGGTGGAGGTTGACCGAGGAGGTCCACCGTCATTAGGAAGTTCTCTCTATTCATGACGTGGCTGTGCGTTGAGCCAGCATTAGGGTCTGTCTTTGCGGGCTCTGAACACGATTTGCAGATAGGTCGCACCAATCTGGATGCCAGCCGGATGTACATCTCCGAGTCGGCTACCTACCTCATCGTGCGAATGACGATGGATCAACTTAATGCTGATTGGGGCCACCACATGCTCGAATTGCATCCTGGTCCGATGTCGCGGGTGGATCGCAAGATGCCAACCTTCGATCAGGTCAATGGACCCAGCAGCATGGATTGGTTCGATAGTTGGCTTAAAGGAAGTCAGGGCTCAGATTTGTACTCCCACATGCCACCTCTGGTGAGAAACGGCACATTTATAGCTCGCCAGCCCATTTTTACCGGTTTTTGACTGGATTCCTTTGTTCTGGAGCGAGAGGTCATTTAGGCTTTGACTTGCGCGGGTTCACCCTGCGCGGAGAGAGAGACGGAGGAAGTCTTTAGTGAAGACAATCGCTGTTTTGGCCTCGGGGCTGATGGTTGCCCCGGCGTTCGGCGCTGTCTACACAGATCCTGTCGGCGACATTGCCACCGGCAACCCCAATCTCGATATCACACAAATCGAAATCAATGATGACGGCAATGACCTTGTCGTTCGGATGACCGTCGACCAACTTGACGCGGACTGGGGCAAGTACTTGTTCTTCATGGATGCACTAGATGGCGGAAGTGGGGACAACGACAACCCGTGGGGTCGTGATATTGGCGGCCTGGCGGGCATGGACATTTTCCTCGGCACCTGGCTCGATGGTGGCGGTGGTGTGCAGGGCTACGAGTACAGCGCTTCCGGTTGGGGCGGTTTGTCCTACGCGGTATCTGTATGGGCTGACTGGGACAACAACACTGTCGAGTGGAACTTCGTCAATCTTGTGGCGGATATGTCAGCGTTAGGTGTGACGGGATTCGATTTCGAAGCGGCAACGACTGGCGGCGGTGCTGGCGATCCCGCGATCGATTTGATTGGCGCAGAGGGAACGCAGCCTGGCTGGGGTGGTGGGTCGACCTCCACCGATCTGCTCCACTACGATTTCTCGACCATTCCAGCGCCGGGTTTGCTGATGATGTTTGGTCTTGCGGGGCTCGCCACGCGACGACGTCGCTGAAGCATCGAGTGTTCAAGACATGCGAAGGCCTCGGCGATGCCGAGGCCTTGTTCGTTTGGGTCTCGGTCGCTTTGATCCGGTACCCTCCATGACATGTTCAGTGCTGAATTCATCGCGATCCTGGTCGCTCTGTTCGTCATCACCGACCCTCTGGGCAATGTGGGCATCTTTCTGAGCCTCACGGAGGGAGACACTGATGCGCATCGGCGCTCACAGGCGTTACGCGGCAACTTGTATGCGATGGTGCTGCTTCTCGTCTTTCTCGTCGGGGGTCCGTACATCCTCTCATTCATTGGGATCACCTTGCATGCAGTCGACTTGGGCGGTGGCTTGATCGTCGGAGCGGTCGGATGGGGGTTGGTTCGGGCCAAAGAGGAGCGCAAGCATCAGGGCGATGAAGCACATGCAGAAGCGAAATCACGTCCTGATGTCGCCTTTTGTCCGCTGGCGTTACCTCTGATTGCCGGCCCTGGTGCCCTTGCCGTGGTCATCGATGCTGGGAAGCACGCACTGGTCAATGGGATGGCCTACTGGATCGCTGCTGTCTGCGGGACAGTTGTCGCTATGGTCATCAGTTGGATCTGCATGCGGCAGGCGCCATGGTTGCTGCGTGTCCTGGGTCAAAATGGGATGAATGCGCTCACTCGCATCGTCGGCTTTCTACTTGTTTGCATTGCAGCGCAAATGATCGTCACGGGAGCGCAAGGCGCGTTCGGTTGGGGGGTCGATGCATCCGAACATGTGAAAGCGACAGCGCCGCATCACGGCTGATTGATGACTGCCTGGCGGATTGCAGTCGATCGTGGGGGAACCTTTACGGACGTTGTGGCGCATCGGGAGGGTGAAGTTCGTCACGCGAAAGTACTGAGCGCCGGCGAAGAGTCCATCCTTGACGGCATTCGAGAAGTACTGGGACTTGATGCCCAAACGCCGATTCCTGCAGAAGAACTCGAAGACGTGCGGATCGGGACGACTGTTGCGACCAATGCGTTGCTGACGCGGACTGGCGCCAGGACAGCGCTTGTCATGACTGCCGGACTTGGAGATCTGCCGCGTATCGGGGATCAGTCGCGTCCCGAACTGTTCAGTTTGGATATTCGCAGGCCGGATCCTGTTGCAACACTGATTATCGAGGCCATTGAGCGTCTGGATGTACATGGCAAGGTTCTTCAGCCGTTGGATGTGGTTCAGTTGCGACGAGATTTGGAGCAGGCGCGGGCGCAGGGGTGCACTGCCATCGCGATTGCGTTGATGCATGGATGGAAGTACGACCTACACGAGCGTGCTGTTGAGGAGATTGCCACATCCTTGGGTTTCGAAGAAGTCGTGACGAGCGGCATCAGTCCACTGAGAGGGCTCATCAGACGCTCGGACACCGTATCGGTGGACGCGATGTTGACGCCGATTTTGCGGGAGAGCATGCAACGGACACTGACAGCATTGGAAGGTGTGCCTGTGTCGTGCATGCAGAGCAGTGGAGGTTTGGCGAGCGCTGCCCAGTTTCGAGCATCTCGCGCAGTCCTTTCCGGACCGGCTGGAGGGTTGCTGGGTGCTGCCGCAGAGGCGGGCGAACAGGGCATCGATCAAGTGGTTGCATTCGATATGGGGGGAACGTCAACGGATGTGTCTTGGTACGGAGGCGCATTTGAAAGAGAAACAGATGCCATGCTTGGCGGGGTTCGGATCGGTGTTCCGATGCTTCGGGTCCACACGGTGGCAGCTGGGGGAGGTTCGATCTGTGATGTCAGTGGTGGTCGCCTCCGGGTCGGCCCCCACAGTGCCGGGGCGGTTCCGGGTCCTGCAAGTTACGGGCGAGGGGGCCCCGCCACCTTGACCGATTGCCAGATTCTGCTTGGCCGTCTTCCTGCAGCGCACCTTCCTCATGTGTTCGGATGCAATGGCGCACAATCACTGGACCCCATTGCTGCTGAAGATTCTCTGGTGCCTCTGAGTGAAGCGGCCGATTTGGATCTTTACCCGTTGGCAGAAGGCATGCTCGATGTTGCAGTCGAGTCCATTGCTGCAGCCATCCGCGAGATTTCAATTGAGAGAGGCAGGGATGTGCGCGATGCGGCATTGTGCGCATTTGGTGGGGCAGGCGGGCAAATGGCCTGTCGCGTTGCGGATCGACTCGGCATGGACTCGATCATCGTGCCCGTGCGCGCCGGTGTCCTGTCTGCACAGGGGATTGCACATGCTTCAGAGAGCGCAGTGCGACGAATGACCGTCGAACAGTCAGTGGACACCAGCGAGAGTCTGAATGGCCTCATTGACAGGTTGGTTTCGGAGGCATCCGATGCCTTGGGCGGCGGCGGTCAATGCACACGCCGCGTCTCCGCCGCTATTCGGGCCGAAGGCTGGGATCAATCTATTCAGATCCCTTGGGATACTGCTGCAGGCATGAAGGCCTCCTTTACTTCGGCATGTCAAAATCGATTTGGCTTTGTTCCCCGAGGCAATCTGGTGATCGCATCGTTGGAAGTCGAAGTTCAGCATCCACAGCCCATGCGCACGCATGCAAAGGTTGAGGAGGTGATGGGTGAGGTCTCGACCAGCCGCATGTACAGCGGGGGACATTGGACAGATGTGCCCGTTATGCGAGGTATCGTCGGGTCAGTCAACGGTCCAGTGATACTCCTGCAGGAAGGCGCTACGACAGTGGTTGAGGCGGGCTGGAAGGCAGAATCCGATCCTGTTAGTGGACGGGTGATGCTCTGCCGCGCAACGCCTCGCATGCGCAGGCCATTTCAGGCGGACAATCCGGCTGACATCGAAATCGCCAATCGCCGTTTCCTCTCTATTTGCCGCGAAATGGGATCCGTTTTGCAACACACAGCGGTCAGTGTGAACGTCAAGGAAAGACGTGATTACTCCTGCGCCATCTTCGATGAAGAAGGGCGGCTAGTGGCCAATGGCCCGCACATGCCAGTTCATCTCGGTTCGATGGGAGAGAGTGTGCAGCGTGTTCTGGCAGTCCACCGAGCAACACTGAAGCCAGGAGATGCATTCCTGGACAATGATCCGTCTCATGGTGGGACACACCTTCCTGATTTAACAGTCGTGTCCCCCGTGTTCGGCAAGAACGGGCTGCAATATCTGGTCGCGAGCCGTGCTCATCATGCAGATGTGGGCGGTACAACACCTGGATCGATGCCTGCAGATTCGACATGCCTCGACGAAGAAGGTGTCGTGTTCGATGCTGTCGAGCTCTTGCGTGGCGGCGAGTTTCAGGAAGAGGATGTCAGGAAAAGATTTGTTTCAGCGAGATGGCCTGCGCGACAAGTGGATCTGAATATCGAGGATCTTCGCGCCCAACTGGCAGCGAACGCGCGGGGTATGGCGCTGCTTGGGGAGTTGGAGGGCATCTATGGGGAGTGCCTCGATCTGCCGATGCAGGCTATTCGTCAAAACGCAGCGTGCTGTGTGCGTTCTGCCCTACGGAAGACGAAACTTGGCAAAGCCAGCATCGAGATGGATGGTGGCCATCGCCTATGTGTGCATGTGCAGGCCAAGGGCGATGGGATCGTCATTGATTTTGCTGGCACCAGCGCGCAGGTCCAGAGCAATCTCAACGCCCCCAGAGCTGTCGTTCGTGCTGCTGTGTTGTATGTCCTGCGTTGTCTTGTCGCCGATGAGATCCCATTGAATGACGGCTGTTTGGAAGCCGTTGAGATTCGGATTCCAGATGGAACAATGTTGTCCCCAGCCCCGGGCGCAGCAGTTGTTGGCGGAAATGTCGAAACCAGTCAAGCGGTTGTTGATGGCTTGCTTTCTGCGTTCGGTCTTTTGGCAGGTAGCCAAGGAACCATGAACAATCTGACATTCGGGGATGGAACAAGGCAGTACTACGAGACAATCTGTGGAGGTGCAGGTGCAGGTGAAGGCTTCGAGGGTGCGGACGCAGTCCATACGCATATGACAAACAGTTTGCTCACGGATCCGGAAGTTCTTGAGGGCAGGTACCCCATTCGTTTGGAATCCTTTGGCCTGCGAAAGGGCTCCGGTGGCAAAGGTCGTTGGCGAGGAGGGGATGGTGTGATTCGCGCCGTCAGATTCCTGGAACCCATGCATGTTTCACTCTTGTCAGGACGCCGGGTCGTGCCTCCCCGTGGGATGCGTGGAGGGGGGGATGGTCTCGGCGGCCGTCAACGCATTGAGCGGGCGGATGGGAGCCTTGAAGAGATTCCTGCTCAGGCGCGATGTGATCTGAAGGCAGGAGATCTGTTTGTCATTGAAACGCCCGGTGGGGGCGGTGTCGGTAAACAATCGTCGGAAGAGTGAATGACAACCGCCGGCCCGAAGGCCGGCGGTTGAGAAAGAACTCATGAGGCTGCGTGTTCAATCAACTGCAGCCGTATTCGGCGATGGCACCCAACAGGTCGTCGACGTCGTATGTCGATCCGAAACCGTTGATAATCTCGAGGAGGTCATCAACATCCACGTCACCATCACCGTCGATATCGTAGGTGCAGCCACTTTCACACTCATCGGGAACGCCGTTCCCATTGGCATCATCACTGGTGCCGTTGGCGATGTCGCAGGCGTCCGCAACATTGTTTTCGTTGCAATCCTGCTCGCCGTTGTAGGTGATCGTTGCTGCGGCGACGTCCTGCCATGTTGCATCAATTGCGTCGCGTCCCTGGAACAGGGCTTCGAAGAGGATCTCCGAGGAGTGCTCCATGGTCGTCAATCTTGCGACGAGGACACCATTGCGCTCGGTGCAATCATGGTCGATGAATGACTGGGATTCACCCTGTTCATCAATTGGCAGGCAGAACCAGGTTCCATCACCGACGCTCAAATCACCACCAGCTTCAAAGTTGGACCAATCAATGCCGATGTTGTTCAGGGCGTTCTCTGGGAAGGGGTTGCCTGAACTATCGAGTGCACCGATGGTGACACGGCTGTCCCACTCGAGTTCCGGGGCGAGCGGATAGAAGTCAGGATTGACATCCTGGCTCGTGGGTCCGCCATACCCATCCTGATAGAAACTGGTTGTGGAGGCGACAGTCTTCTGCTGATTGGCATTTCCTGCCACAGCATCGATTCGCCAACCTGCGGGCGTTTCCGCATAGACGTCAACGGTGTAGGAGGCGCCGCCCGAGACGAGGTCAGTGCCGCGGAAGGCCCAGGTCACGGCGATATCACCTGTGCCGCATGGACTGCCAGCGCAGCTGCTGCCATCACCAAGATATGAACCACCCGCTGCGGCGCAGTCGTCCGCCGTATAGATCACGCATGTGACACTGACGCAGCATGCACCAGTCGGTACTGGCGCACAAGGATCATCAGCGCAGTCCGTGTCATCACCAAGATAGGTTCCAGTGCAGTTGGCTTCCGTGGTGACCGTACAGGTCGTATCCACACAGCATCCTCCTGTTGGATCAGGATCTGCGCAGTTGACTTCACCACAGTTCAGATCGGCGTACCACGTGCCGCCGACATTGGAGCATGTGGTTTCCTGAATGGTGTAGCAGATGCCATTCCAGCAGCACACGCCACCGTTTCCACTTCCGTCGTACGGATTGAGCGTATCGAGTGACTGCGGATTTGATCCTGCAGGATCGAGATACTGTTGGAGCCCGGACCAAGAGGTGCTGAACTTACCGTAGACATCATCCAGATCATTGTCGCAGAAGGAACTTCCGCCGTAGAGCTGCCCGACGATCTGATGATTGGCGTTGTAAAGCGGAGATCCTGAAGAGCCGTAATAGGTCCGACCCTCACCCCAATTGACGCCCCAATAGGGTCCGTTGCTGTAGGTGTAGTCCACAGAAGAAATACGCTTCTCAGCAGTATTGGGATGATGGATGCCGACACCAGGTGATGGTGTCGAAGTGCTTCGGCTCCATCCCGAGAAGGTCACTTCCCATGCGCTGTTGGGGTCGTTGTTGAGGCGGATGAGGCAATAGTCGCTGTTGTTGCCACTGACGAGATATTGAGATCCGCTTGTGTATTGGTTGTAATTGCCGTTGCCATTGCCTCCGCTGTCGCCGCTGCCCGGTGTGCGGCAATAGGAGTTCTGGTGATTCCAGTAGACCACCACGGATTGGTCATTGTTGTTGCCGATACCGCAGTGGTTGGCTGTCAGGAAGTAGGGAGTCTCATCCTGATTGGTGTTGTTGATCATGACACCGGTACATGTGAGAAAACCGTTGATTGTGTAAACGCCAACAGATGGAATTTCACTCCACCAGTCGTCTCCGAGTGGGCAAACCACGTCGACATTGCATGCCTCGGAAGATCCGCGTGTGGTTGCGCCATCGCCACCACCCATACCACGATAACCCTCGTTGATGGCCGTCAACTCAATCGCGTCTTCAACGAAGGGGCGTTCGTCGAGGTCGACTGTGATTTCAATGACAACTTCTTCGCCGTGGACCACGCGGGTCCAGTGCTCGCCACTCGCAGGGTTTTGTGCTGCAGTGATCGGGAGCATGACGTCATAGCCGTCATAGGAGTAAATCGTCAACTCAGCCGAGGAAGGCAGTTCAAACTGGCCGAAGCCGAAGTTGAGATGCACAGCGCCGGGCGAGAGGACGCGCAGTCTCCACATCATGCGATCTTCTTCAATCAATTCCCAAGTGCCACTTGTGGAAGGTGTGTACGAGACTTCATGTGGAACCGCGATGCGGGCGGGGAGGCCCTCCGCATCTCTGATGGCGTCTTCCTGCGCGAGGCGCATGTAGTCCGGTCCAGGCATCTCAATCAGTTGTACGGCATCCTGTGGCAGAGTCGTCTGACCCAAGCCTGCGGGAGATGCAGTCACCATGCTGCTCGAGGCACAAACTGCGATGGCAGTGGCCGACCATGAGGTCGCAATCGATCGTAGACGCATTAGGGGCTCCTCTCAAAAAACGCCCATTTGGCTTTAATCCACAACTATGACTCGTTTTTGAGTCTGATTCAACACTTAAAGATCCGTTGATTTGCAAAGGATGGTTCCGGGAGAGTCAAAAACGGGCCTGATCACCGATTTTGAGCTTTCAGAGTGTGTATTCCTATCCTCCACATCCAAATTCGGCGATTAGCGCCAGCAGGTCATTGACGTGATAGGTCGCCCCAAATTCATTGATGAGGGCGAGAAGGTCGTTCACGTCGACGTTGCCATTCCCATCCAGATCCCACTGGCAACCGGTTTCACACTCGTCAGGGATGCCGTTTTGATCAGCGTCTTCACTGGTGCCTGCTGCGATATCACAGGCATCTGCGAGGCGATTTCCATTGCAATCCTGTTCGCCTTGATAGGCAATCATGCGTGATGTTGCGTCCTGCCACAAATTGTCAGCACTGTCTCTGCCCTGAAAGAGCGCACTGAAGAGAATCTGAGACGCATGGTCTGTGGTCGTCAGTCTGGCAATGAGGACGCCCTCACGTGAGGCACAAGTTTCATCGACGAACGGTTGTGGCACACCTTGGGCATCAACGGGGAGGATGAACCATGTACCGTCGGACACCGAGAGCAAACCGCCGTTTTCGAATGAGGTCCAGTCGATCCCGATCACATTGAGCGCATTGTCGTCAAATGGATCGCCCGTCTGATCGAGGGCGCCAATGGTCACTCGGCTGTCAAACTCAAGATTTGGTGCAAGGGGATACATGGCGGGATTGATGTCAAGGCTTGTGGGGCCGCCCAAGGGATCCTGATAGAAAGTGGAACTGCTTGCAATCGTTTTCGATTGCAGCGAGTTGCCTGCGACAGCGTCAAGACGTGCGCCATCAGGGGTATCGAGATAGACATCCACGGTATAGGTTGATTCGCCTTCGACGAGATCCGTGCCGATGACGTGCCAGTGGATTCCCACTAATTCACCGGCAAAACCACACGGTGACTGGCTACAGTCGGTATCGGATGGCAATGAAACACCGCCCATGTCTGCGCAATCTTCTGCGGTAATAAAATGACATGTTGCGTCAATGCAACATGCTGTTGCGCCGGGGACACAAGGGGCGTCCGCACAAAGGATGTTGTTTCCGGCATACTGGCCCGATATCAGGAGGCAGCCTGACTCTGTCAACTCAAGGCATTCGCCGTCAAGACAGCATGCGCCAATCGGATCATTGCTGCCACTGTATGTCAAATTCAGTGTGCCAGGTCCCGAATCACCATTCCATCCACCTATCCGGATCCAATAGGTCTGACCGCTACTGACATTGAGATCAATCAGTGTGCTGTAGTAGTTTTGGCAGTCATCAATATTCTCTTCCGCATCGCCGTTGCAAGCGATCTGGATGATCGATGCGCAATCTGCGCCTTCATACACGACCATGGAGGTGTCGTATGAATTCTCATCACAAGTGTCGAGATTCAGCAAACCAGTTCCTGGTGAAGTCCAGTGGAACCAGAAATCATTGCTGCCACTCCAATCGAGATAGGTGTTCTCACAAATCGACTCGTCCGGTTCGCCGAATCCACTGTCCGAGCCGTTCTCGGTCGTAAAGACATTGGGCCCTTCGATAGCAGGTCTGGCATGGCCACAATTTTCGCCCGTGTTGGGATGGCAGGGATTGCCATCACATGTCGTGTCCTGCCCCAGGAATATTCCTCCTATCGACAGGCATTCCGCTTCAGTTGTGACGGTGCACTCATGCATCACACAGCATGCGCCCCATGGTGGGAGTGCGCGGCCTGGAATGGATGTTGTCTGGTTGGCCTGATGAGGGGTGGGGGCGTGTGCTTTCTGTGGCTGGGCAGATGTGGCAGCGACAGCCATACCTGCCGGTGTCAGAAAGGCGACACAGGCAAGCCAACAGGCTGCTGAGCGTGACACACGCTGCGTCATAGGCTCCACACTCCAGTACATGTCAGTACCCCCCCCCAAGGCCACCAACTCTCTGAACTCCAAGGCAAGGCGTTCTACAAAGGCGTTCTACACCATCCCATTGATGGTAAGGCTCCTAAGGGGATGGGAATAGGACTTTCCATACGCATCCCACACCCCAAAGGATGCCCTCAAACTCGCATAGGGCAAGATGAACCCCCTTAAGGGCTTACTAGGATCATCCGCTCATTCGATACAGCCAGATCAAGTGGACCCTTGTTAACGTGACCATATGCCCACACAGACCGTGGTTGAACAGACCGATATTCGCCTCGCGGAGGAGGCGGCGGCCGCCGCCGCAGAGGCATTGGCCCACGCCAGTCGCCAAGTGCATGCTTCAGAGGGGCGTGATATCAAGGCACAGGCTGATCTGGATGCAGAAACTGCGATGTTGGATGTTCTCCGGAGTGGCTCACTCCCCATTCTGTCTGAGGAGAGAGGTGCTGATCGCCAGTTTTCGCTCGATGCTGATGGTTGGATCATTGATCCTCTTGATGGCACCATGAACTTTGTGCGGGGCATACCTGTGGCATGTACATGCGTAGCGCTCTGGCGGGGGGGCGCGCCGGTATACGGACTGATTCGGGAGCATGCGCGTGAGATCACATGGGCCGGTGGCGTCGGGCATCCTGCCACGTCGAATGGAGAACCTTGTCGGTGTTCTCAGGCATGTGATCCCGCTCAGGCGGTGCTCGCAACGGGCTTCCCACGTTGCTTCGATTTTTCCGACTCCAGCATGGAAGCTGCGATGGAACGCTTCGCTGCATTCAAGAAGGTGAGAATGATTGGCTGTGCAGGACTGTCGCTTGCGTGGGTTGCAGGCGGCATGATGGATATCTACTGCGAGGACAATGTATTCCTCTGGGATGTCGCTGCTGGACTGGCGATCGTCGAAGCAGCAGGCGGTGTTTGTCAGTGGCGCACGCCTGACTCACAGTTCAAAACCTCTGTAGTTGCCGGTTCCCCCGAATTGGTCAGTGCAATGCCGCTCCACCCATCGCCCGGCGAGTGACAGTTCGGCCCACACACTCCTGAAGAAGTTCGCGCGTAGCCACTTCATTGATTCGGCGGGCCTTGTCGATGGCAACCATTTGTTCATGCGCTTTCTGATACCGATCGCAATCCAATCCTGCAGCGAGGCACACTGCCAGCGGTCCCTCATACCCGTCAATATCGAGGACGATTTCAATTTGCCGCTCACGGATTTGGTGGAGTTTGGCCAAATGGATTTCAAGAATCGCCTGAAGTGATTCTGTTTTTTCAGGCTTCTCTTCCATGGCAATGACGAGGGCACGTGACATGCGAGAAGGGTGGTATCTCGATGGGAAAGCCATCGTCATAGCGGTGTTGCGAAAGTTCGATGCAGTTTCTTCGTCCAGTACTTGACAGATTCGATTCACATAATCCAGGGAGGTGTCGCGAACAGCTCTTTGGGCTGTCAGCCGCTGTTCCATGTCATCGATCACCTGCGAAGCAGTTTTCCGATCGCGAGCTTCCGGTCCCCGAGGCAAGGGGATGATGGGCATCGCTTCGCGCCGAGCCATGGCTGCATCGATGTTGATTCCCCAGTCTTTGAGAATGGGTTCGATGTTGATCATCTGCTGGTTTGTAAATGGTGGCTTCACCTTTCTGATACAGGTATCAAGATCAAGGTGTTCGCCCTCAAGGCCGCCACTGAGAAGCCAAGCACGCCGATAGAAGGATGTTCGACAGTCAAGCCATTGATCCAACTCTTCTTCATCCAGAAGAAGAGTGATATCCGCCTCGAGCCGTTGACGAAGAAGGGATGCTTCATTCTGGAAATCAACCAGATTCCCCGGTTTGAGACGGAACCTGTCACCACTTGCTTCGATCGCAACTTTGCGTGCTGCTTCGAGATCCATCTGCAATGACTGATACTCTCCCTGAAGTTGCTTGATTTGTTCAAGGGTCGCAGTGCGGTCCACACTTGCGACATTGCGGAATTTCCGTTGGAGTTGGCGCAGTTCCCGTGAGACTTCGGTGGCATCATCGAAAAGGGACTGTTTCTTCTCTGTGGCAGATCGCCATTGTGCCTCTTGCTCAGGAGTCAAGCCAACACGATCATTGAATCGTGTGGATTGGCGCAGCGCGTCCCATGCAAATGCATGATCATCAATCAAATGAGTGATGATGAGACGTCTCTCACTGTCTTCGATATCGACACATTCGATGATCAAAGCGGCATCGGCAGGTGTCCAGACGGGCCTGTCGGATGGAAGCCCGCCAATGCAGACTTCCAAGAGTCCCATTGTGAGCAGACTCAGCATTCTCTGAGTATAGGGTTGGTTAGTGGAGATTCAGAAAGTTCAGATCAAAATCAACATGCCCCTTGAGCGCAAGATCGGCTGCGAGTTCACCGAGAACTGGCTGGAACTTGAATCCGTGTCCACTGAGCGCGCCAATGATGCTGACACGATCACAATCCGGATGGTGCCCGATCCGGAAGTGGCCATCAGGGGAGTTCGCATAGAGACATGTATGGACCGTTGTTGCAGGACCAGCAGCTTTAGGAAGCCATCGAGCAAGATGGGGGGCGACATCCGATTCATCTCCAGGCTGAACAGCCATGGCTTTCACATCGTCAGGATCGACGGTCGGGCCTGGCCAGTGGCGTGCGACCTTGAATCCTTCAGGGCCCGGCAAACCGCTCATGCGTGGGAATCCGTAAAGCAACGAGGTGTCTTGTAATTCAAGCGCCCAGACAGGAAGTTCAGGCGCGTCGATGCCAGTTTCATGCGTCACATCGAACCATGCCAATACCTGCCGGGATGGACGCACGTCGAGCGTTTCAGGCCCTGCAAGTGGTCCAGCCCATGCGCCCGCACAGATGACAAGGTGATCAGCCTCCAAGGTGCCACTTGAAGTGTCCACCTTGATCCCAGATTTGTAAGGCTGCCATCCTAGAACGCGCGTCCGCTCCATGATCTGCGTACCGTTCCTTCGTGCGATCTCGATGTGTGCGGCAACAGCACGCTCCGGTACGACCAGTCCTGCAAGCGGTTCGAATATGCCGATCATCTCATCGGTGATGTCGAAGACAGGCCAACGATCACGAATTTGGCGTGCCGTCAATTCCACATGCTCGATCCCATGCATCTTTGCAGCGGCGATTGAATCGGGCGCGAGCGAACCATCCTGATGAGAAATGTAGAGCCCGCCAGTCTCGATGAATGGAGGTTCCGACGTTTCGTCATTCAGTTGAATCCAGCCTTCCCGTGCGCGGCTGAGGAGTGGGACGTAACCAGAATGCTCGTAGTAGGCCAGTCGAAACGCTCTGGACTGATGAGCACTGCCGCCGCGTGTGTGACCGATTTCGAATTGGTCTAGGCCAATGACCTCTGCGCCACGTCTGGACAGTTCAGCGCACGCTGCTGATCCTGCGCAGCCGAGTCCAATGACAATGATGCGTTGTGGCATCGCACTATCCTAGGAGAGTCGCAGAATCGTGTTTGGTTGCACGCGCGGTTTGCATACCGATCCTGTTGAAAACCTGCACGTGGGCAAAGTCCAGTCATGGCAGGGTCGATACAACGTTTCCGTTTGTACGAAGGTCACGAGTGGTCTACTGTTGCGTGATGCAGACCAGCTCATATTGAAGCTTCTTCTCGCGGATGCAGAGCCGGTTTGATCGCAAGCGTCAGCCCAGGGTTTTGCAGATTGACAAAAAGCGTGCGGCCGTCCGGGCTGAAACAACAGCCGGCAAATTCGGAAGTGTTCATGGCGTTGCGAGCAATCGCGTAAGTTCGACCCTGTGGCGTCACGCCGAGAAGAAACTCTTCGCCGGGTCCATCTTCACAGACGATGAGATCTCCGGCGGGCGATTGTGTGATGTTGTCGGCGTTCTCCAAGACGTTGGGATTGTCTGGTTGCAGAAATAGTTCCAGCGTCGGGGGCTTCAGAGATTCGTTGGATGTGCCTTCAATGGATGCGGGCGCAGGTCGGTAACGCCAGAGTTGTCCAGCCTTTGCTCGACCTCCCGTTGTGCAAGCGAAGAAGAACTCCTGGTGACCATGCCACATGCCCTCCGTTCGCGCAAACCGTGCTGCACCGCGTTCGAAGGCC
>JAKVBW010000041.1 GCA_022446945.1 Phycisphaerales bacterium
CATTCACTTCGCCCACATCGGCTGGGGCGGGTGAAGTTGTCGGCACGAATTTTGAACGCAAGTATCGTCGCGAAGGACGTCCATTCAGGGCAATGACTCTTGTTAGACTGGATGATTCGGAGTGCCGTGATGCATCGTGAGGGCGCAAATCCTGAGAATGTTGCACTTGAGGATGTTCTGTGCGACTTTTGTGGGGAGGCTTCTTGGGCGGCCGGCGCGCCGTGTGTTGAAGGACACCGGGGGAGCTTGATTTGTGGCGTGTGTCTGACATCGGCATGGCGTGCAGTCAGTAGTGGCAGCATCAGTGAGGAGACGGATGAGCCGTGCACGCTCTGCTTGGAGAATCGAGAAGATCTTCGCTGGAGGGGTTTGCGCGTAGAAGCCAACGCCTGTCTGCGATGCGTCAAGCAAGCTGCAGGTGTTCTTCATAAGTCCAAGGACTGGGATTGGGTCAAGCCGGAGCGTCCATGAGAGATCTCGGCTTCGGAGCGTGCCAGATCACAGGTAGACGCAGTCTGAATGTCGCCCCGCCTCCATCAGAGGGATCCAGCCTTAAAGATGCCTGCAGCATCTCTGCAAGCTCTCTGCAGATGGCGAGCCCCAGCCCGGTACCGGAGTGTTGTCTGGTATGGCTAGCATCGATCTGGCGGAACTTCTCAAAAATCACATCTTGCATGTCTGCTGGTATTCCAGGGCCTGTGTCTCGAACTGCGAGTTCGACTGCAGTGGTTGTTCCGGCCTCAATGACTTGTTCAACGACGATGTCGACAGTCCCTTGCTGAGGAGTAAATTTGATCGCATTCGAAAGTAAGTTGTAAAGCACTTGCTGGACCTTGCCTGGATCAGTTTCCACCAATGGAATCGCATCATTCGCTTGGGTTGTCACAGTGATGGATTTTGCGGTCGCCTGAGGAGTCATGATGCTGGCAATCCCTGCGACCAGATCTCCTATGTTTGTTGGTTCGATCACTACTTCCATGCGACCAGCTTCAATTTTGGCCATGTTGAGAAGTTCGTTGATCATTTCAAGAAGAGATCGGCCGCTCGAAGTGATGTTTTTGAGATAGCGTAGATGTTTTTCAGATGATTGATCAACATTCGCCAGTTCAGTTGCCAGTAGATCTGCAAAGCCAATGATCGAGTTCAGAGGTGTTCTAAGTTCATGGCTGACATTTGCCAAAAACTCGCTCTTGAATCTTGATGATTCCCAAAGACCAATGTTCGCTTCTGCAAGTTCTGCGACTTTGAGATCCAGATTCTCATTCATTTGCTCCAGTCGCCTACGAGCATCTTCGAGACTGTCGAGCATCTGATTGAGTCCTTCGGACAATTCTTCGAACTCATCACCCGTCTGGATGTCCGCACGCGCTTCAACCTGTCCTTCTTCAACGCGGTCCACTACTCGTCGCAATCTGCGGACAGGGGAGAAGATCAAACGGAACAAGATGAACCAGAAAACAATGACAGCCAGTACACCAGCCGTAAGTCCCGTCAACACGATGACCGCGCGGCTTCGATCCAGCTGACTATCTCCAAATTTCGTACCCCTGGCAACAACCAGAAGGCCACGAATGGGATCGGTCAAAGAGGGCTCAGCCACTCCTGCGCTGAAGTCGGATAGTCGCGGGTTGCTGAGCGTTCTCAAGAGTGAGGCTGTCACTGGCTTGGCAAACAGAATCAATTCATGATCATCATGAACTTCCGTTGAGGTGAACCACTTCGTATCCGGAGATTGATTGAATATCTGCAGTGCTCGACTGGCGAAAGCATCTGGATCGGCGGCGGGATCAATGTCATCAGTAGGAACCCAGGAAACATTCATGTCTCCTCGGGGACCAGCCACTTCTAGATCGGTTCGGCGGAGTTGGTGAATGCCACCGGACTTAATGCGACCCGCAAGCCATGCGTCTGCCACCTGGCCTGCAATCTCAACCTGACTTTCGTAGACGAGTCCGCGGACACCGACCCAAGGCACAAGCAATGCCCCGACCAGGATCATGACGATCGCGCAACCGAAGAGGATGAGGCATTTATTGGCGAGACTGATGCCGTGCGACATGGCGTGGCAAAGGTAGCAGGACGCCGACTAGGACGCCGCGAGAATGGTCGCAATACGATCATCCGCGGATGGCACGACATGTCGAATGCGGGCGATATCGAAATCGTCGAGGATGGTCGCTCCATGCTCCAGCATCACCTGAATCGCTGTGCGGACGACGTCAGCCGGAGGAACGGTTCCGGCGGGACACCAGAATTGATAGTCGGCCCAGTCCAGTCGGACTGCTTTATCATCCAGATCAAGCAAGCGGCAACGGAACCGCCAGCCGCGTGGTGTCTCGGATTCCTCAAGAATGATGATGTCGGCACGGTCTTCGATGCGTTGAGCGTACCATGACGCTTTATCACTGATTGAAACCATGGAATTTCTTCTCGAAACACTCCGACTGGGTCTCTCGAATCTCAGACTCCATGTTCTGCGGTCTGTCCTGACGAGCCTTGGCATCATTCTGGGCGTTGCAGCTGTCATTCTGATGGTGGCCATTGGTGAAGGAAACAAACGAGCAGCAGTTCGAGATATTCAATCACTGGGTGCTCAGAACATCATCGTGCGATCTCAGAAACCCCCTGAGTCCTCATCAACCAGTAATCAACGTCGGAGTTTTGTCGCCAAATTCGGAATCGAAGAGGTTGATTGGCGGAGACTTGAGCAGGCGCTTCCGGACGCGTTGGAGATGGTCCCTCTGAAATCTTTTGGTGCTGAAGTTTCCCGAGGATCCAAGCGGACTCTCAGTCAGGTATTTGGCACCACCCCCGCACTTCTGGAAGTGCTGAACCTGCAAGTTGAAAGTGGTGGTAGATATCTGGTCCATGAGGATGAGATTGGTCATAGTCGGGTTGCGGTGATCGGGTCGGGCGTCGCAGATCAGTTCTTTCCGCTGGAGAGCCCGCTTGGAGAAATCATCCGGATCGATGATCGCATTTTCACGATTGTGGGTGTGCTCAAGCCAGTAGGTCTTTCTGGAGGTGCTGGCGGCGCACTTGTTGGTCGAGATCTGAATCTCGACGTCCACATTCCTATTTCTACTGGTCGAATGGAGTTCAGTGACACCGTCTTTCGGCGCATCAGTGGTTCATTTTCAGGTGAAGAGACTCGATTCTCGGAGATCTACATTCAATCTCCGGATCCTGCCAGAGTGCTTCCCATGTCACAGCGTGTTCGCCGTGTGATTGATTTGGCTCACAAAGAACGAGGGGATGTCAGCGTCATTGTGCCGTGGGAGCTGCTCGCCAATGTCGAGCGCACGACGTTTGCGATGAACATGCTATTGACTGCGATTGCCGCAATCAGCCTTCTTGTGGGTGGGATCGGCATCATGAACATCATGCTCGCTTCTGTCATTGAAAGGACGCGAGAAATTGGTGTTCGTCGAGCACTTGGCGCCACGCGGCGGCATATCACAGCTCAGTTTCTGGTTGAAACCGGAACGTTGTCTATCGCGGGGGGATTGTTGGGTGTGCTGCTTGGTGTGGGACTGTCGTTGATGGTGGATCGCGTTTTACCCTGGCTCTTGGCACTGCCTTGGATTCAGAGACATGTCGAGACAGAGGTATCCGTCGAGGCTGCGATTACACCCTGGTCGATTGTCGTTTCACTATCTGTCGCAGCAGCAACAGGGATCATTTTCGGGATCTATCCGGCCATTCTTGCCAGCCGGCAGGATCCGATTGAATCTCTGCGTCACGAATGATCGTCGTACTCGTTGCGGAGTCGTTCTGACAAAGGAACTTCGACGCGTACATCCGAACCAACCTGGCGGAGTGTTCTCGCGGTGCGTCCTCGGGGGACCGGAATCCGGTAATCGAACCCCTGAATTTGGCGGTGGATCCATCGTGGCGCTCGAATGAGTAATGACCGTCGCCATGGCTGGATCTCAGCCCATGTGCCTCCAGTCCTGATCCATGCACCAGGTTCGATGTTTCTAACGATCAACTCAATAACCTCGTTTCGTCGCGTTTCCAAATCGCCCCACGCGCCTGCGGGACCCCCTTGCCCACCACCAGCGCCGCCTCCCGAGCCACCTCCGCCAGCGCCACCGCCTCCTCCTCCAAGATTGAGGTTGGGAGGATCGTTGTAGTCGGGAACGGGTTGGAGAAGATCTTCAATAGGGAGGATGCGAAGGATCTGTTGCTTCTTGCTGCCAAGCACCTCTTTGGTAGACACGACTAGCTGGCCATGTTGAATTTGCCAGGTAGCAGGCACAGACTCGCTGCACTGTGCAATCGCATCCTGCAGGAGATTCAGCGCAGGTCTGCTTGATACTTCTGGAAGAGAAATTTTGCATGCCGGATCGAGCCCCGCAGGTTGTGTCTTCGACTGAAGGATCGTCCTTGTCGGTATACCGCAGATTTGACCGATCGATTGAACAAGATCCTCGATCGAAACATCTTCGATCGCAGTATCAATGTCGATATAGATCAACTTAGACATCACTGCGCCATTGCGAGGATCAGATTTTTGTGGTGTACCGGGATCCTGCGTAGCAGCGATATTGATCATCGCAAGCATCAACATCAAGAGCGTCATTGATCGCATCATGGAGAATCCTCTTCGACTGGCCCATACAAACGAGTTTCCAGTTGCAGCGTATCGTCCAGAAGGAGAATCGCCAGCGATTGAACCCAAACAGGCATTCGTTCATTCCACATCGCCTCCCGAACACCTCCTAAAGCGGCATCTGGCGAGGGAAGAAATCGCACTTCAGATGGCTTCATTGTCAGCGCATGGACCATGCCAAGTGCGAGTTTCAAGGCTGTCTCATCATGGTCGATGGCTGGAAGTGATGCGGCTAGTCGCAGAAGAGGCGCGCCATAACCTGCATTGATCCATGGACCAGAGGGTTTCATTCTGACTCTGACTCGCTCGACCAGTGCTGGTCCCCAAGATGGATCGCTGCCCGCGCCACTTCTTGCATAGACCCAGCCCGCCCAAGGTTGCAGCTGATCAATCTGTGTCTGTGACATGGTTTCGAGGGATCGCATCCAGTTGGTGAACTGCGTTTGTTCGGAGAAATGTGGCGCCAATGCCCAAGCCAAGATGGCCTTATCCATCTCAGAAGTCTGCGGACTGGCAAGTCGGCCAAGCAGCATTGTTGAATCAGGCTCGCCTTCGATGCTGCTGCAAATCGCAGCAACAATGTCATCGGATCGATCGATTGTCCGTAGTAGTTCGATGAGTGCGAGCTGTGAACGACGCCCAAGTTCCGGATCATTGCGAAGCCGGTCGAATGCCAACAGTGCAATCGCAGTATCTCGTGAGTCGGCCTTTACAGGAGTCCAGGAATCAGATTCAGGGTGATAAGCGCCTGCGAGCCACAACTCTCCTTTTTCACCCGTTTGGAGGTGTCTGAGCAGATGTTGCCCAATGGATCGCCGAAGCAAGGCAACATCCTGAACAGTCGGGTTCCAACTCTCAGTTGTGGCACCGCGCTCGAAGATCGAAGGGAGTCGATCGTCCGCCGCCTGGCGGAGATCAATCGTACGGAATTTGTAGATGGCTGCTCTACCGAGCCTTCGATCTGTATCAAGTTCCGCAGGCGTTCGGCCCACAACGGCCGCAAGTTCCAGCAAGGCTGATGCTGTCGCTGCGCCACCTGTCATCCTCAGTGCTGCAGGAAATCGGATATGCCATGCATCTTCAACTCTCAAGGCGATTCCGTCTCTTGCGGGGTCTAGTTCACGAGCAGCGAGCTCAAGGGTGGGGGCGGTGATGGGAACAAGTGGTCCCGCAGTTTCAACATCAATCGTCGCTCTCTTGAGCGCTTCCGCTGCCAGAGGTCTCGGGATGTTCATCGCATCCAGACGCCTCGCTGCACGGCTCAGCAAGCTCTCGGTTGCTGTGAGAAGAGGGTCAGGTTGTGCACGGTCAAGCGCATATGCGGTGGCAAGCGGGCGGCCAGCATGACGAAGGATGAGGTGAGCGCCCGTGATGGCTGGCGGATCTTCAGTGGCTTGACCATTCGTCCGGTTTCGGACGTACATCCACGCATCTGTAGCATCCATGGCATCCGGCGGGGGAGGTGCGGAAGCGGCTGCCAGCCCGCACAGACTGCATGCGCCGACCAGACTGGCCAGAAAGCGGCTTTGGACTTGCATTCTTGTGGTCATTCCGCACTGGTTCCTTGCTTCAAGCCGTCAACGGGGCATGGTAGGACTAGATCGATCAGCGATCGGTCTTCGGCTCACAAAGGAAGAGAAGAGGAGGAGTCAGCGTGGCATTTGCAACGCTTATGAACTGGAACACAGGACGCCGGAGAATGGCATTCTTGACGCTCCTGACGTTCGTGGCGATGTGCTGACGGCTTCCAGCCGGGAGAGACTGGAAGCCGCCAGTGTCGCTTCAACGATGAGCTCCGCGAGCTCAGAGTTCGATCTTGTCTGTACCCAGAGCGCCATGATCGTCCATGCCACCTCGGGTTGGCTCGGGAGTCGGCACCGCTGCATCAGTTGCAGCAGTTTCCTCATCTTCACTTCGTGCCGCATCGCCCCACTGGGCGCGCTTGAGACTCAGTCCAATTTTACGTTCTTCGGTATCAACACGAAGAATCTTCACGTCAACCGGTTGTCCGGCTTTGACGATGTCCTGAGGGTCTTCCACTTTCTCATCTGAAAGTTCTGAGATGTGGAGAAGCCCTTCGAGGCCTTCTTCAAGTTCTACGAACACACCGAAGTTGGTGATCTTGGTGACGGTTCCATGGACCACCATGCCGGGATGGTAGGCGCCTGGAATGGCGGTGACCCATGGATCTTCCGCGAGTTGTTTGACGCCGAGGCCAACCCGCTGTTTCTCCTGATCGATCTCAAGAACGACACATTCGACAGTGTCACCCTTCTTGTACTTCTCGTTTGCGTGAGAAATCTTCTCGGTCCAGGACATGTCTGAGACATGAAGCAAACCATCGATGCCCGGTTCAATCTCAATGAATGCACCATAGTTAGTGAGATTGCGGACGGACCCTCCAACAATAGTCCCTGCGGGGTACCGCTCTGCAACGAGTTCCCATGGGTTGAGCTCGGTCTGCTTCATGCCTAGGGAAATTTCCTGCTTGTCACGATTGATATCGAGGACGACGATTTCAACTTCATCTCCTACAGACACCATCTCACTTGGGTGGTTAATGCGTCTTGTCCATGACATTTCCGACACATGTACCAATCCCTCGATGCCGTCCATGAGTTCGATGAAGGCGCCATAACTCACAAGGCTGACGACCTTCCCGGAGATTCGATTGTTGATCGGGAATCTTTGTTCGATGTCGTCCCAAGGAGAGGCCTCTTTCTGCTTGAGTCCGAGGGCGATTTTCTCTTTGTCGCGATCGATTCTGAGAACCTTGACTTCAAGTTCATCGCCAGGCTTGCAGATTTCGCTCGGATGATTCACGCGGCCCCAACTCATGTCAGTGATGTGAAGCAAGCCGTCAATGCCTCCGAGGTCAATGAAGGCACCAAAGTCCGCAATGTTCGTGACCATGCCTCGGATGAGTTGACCCTCATCGAGGGTTTCAAGAACTTTGTCCTTGGCAGCGGCGCGTTCACGTTCAAGAACGCGTCGCCGGCTGATCACGATGTTACGACGATCTTCATCAATCTTGATGATCTCTGCGCGGATGATTCTTCCGATGAATTCACCGACATCGCCTGGTCGACGAACATCAATTTGTGATGCAGGCAAGAAAACCGGAACGCCAATATCGACGAGAATTCCCCCCTTGATCTTTCGCATCCCTCGACCTTCAACGACGTCGCCCTCGTTCTTGGATTCAAGAACGCGTTCCCAGCCACGAATTCGATCCGCTTTCCGCTTCGATAGCTTGATGACGCCGGATCCATCATCAAATTCCTCGAGCAGCACTTCAACTTCATCGCCCATTTGGAGGGCGTCAAAATCATCAAATTCGCTTTTATGAACGAGCCCTTCAGATTTGAGGCCCACATCTATGACGGCATCATCCCCGGCTCGCCCGGCAAATTTGCCTTTCAGAATGCGGCCACGTGAGACCTGTTGAATATCGCCTGCAAGGAGAGACTCGAGAGCATCGCCTTCAAAGGAATCGCCTTCGGCTGTGTGAAGTAGGGCATTGACCTCTGCATCGTCGATGCTGAGATCAGCAATGAGATTAAAATCAACCATTGTGGTGGTATGCGGTGTCAGGGCAAGAGCATGCGGACCGCGGCCGCACGTTGAAGGAATGCGTCGAGTTGTTGGATCGGCTGCACTGTGCAACCAGGATCATCCAACTTCATCGACGGCCCTGATGAAGTGAACCGAGCAGTATATCGGAGCCAGACTCGCGTCGCGACTGCTTTGCTTAATCGAGGTTTCGCCTCTTTCAGACTCGCCTGAGCCATATCCGCGTGGTACGGTTGGCCTAAGTTCGAGGAGGACTCCTCGGGCGGACGTGCTCGCGGACACACTTGCTCGTTCCTGTCGAATCCCCCGGGATCGTCCGTACCGCGTCGATGGCCAGGCCTCCTCTGAGGGGAAGGCCGGGCACGTCGGTCAACGAGCCCACCTGATGTTGGGGTTCGAGCAAGTTCCGTACGAGCTCGGTGAGCAGATCACCACCGTCCACTCGAGGAGTTCACTCGGACTTTTCTCCGCTGCGGTACAGCTCAGCCATCACATCCAAACTGGATGGCACCACACGAGTGCCAGCAACGGCACCCATGAAATTGACATCACCGCGCCATCTGGGGACAAGGTGGGCGTGAAGATGTCCAGGCAATCCTGCGCCAGCAGCCGCACCTTCGTTGATTCCCATATTGACGCCTTGGGGGTTCAATCGGTCAAGCATCAATGACCAGCCCATTTCCACCAGTGCCCAGAAAGCAGACCTTTGTTCAGGTGTGTAGTCCATGAGCTTTGGCCGCGCTTCGCCGAGTGCGACAAGCAAATGCCCATTGGCATAAGGGTGTTGATTGAGCAAGATCAAGCCATGGGCATCGCGATGGACGACATGATGGGCTTCATCTTCAGCGGGAGTATTCCAGCATGTGACGAGGAAGTCATCAAGCCCGCCACCTTGTCTTTCTATCTCATCCAGATCCTGTAGATATTGAAGTCGCCAAGGCGCCCAGAGTGCATCGTGCATGTCCTTACCTGCCTTTCCATTTCTCAGTCCGCCATGCCGCTGTCGTCAGACATATCCGAGTTGGAATGCCGATAAGCCTATCGGTGTCTTCCGGAACTCGCAGGATTCTCAGGGTGGTGTGTATCGAGAGTCAGAGGTCTCGGTTTCGGGTGGGCTCACGAATCAGACTTCTCTGATAGGCATTTGACCGGTGCTGGAGATGGTCCAATGTCAAACCACCCGATCAGAGGGCTGGTCGGGTGGTTTCTTGGTAGGAAATGGATCAGATTTCTTGTTGAGTTACGCGAAAGTTGCGATCGCAAGGACGCGGTTGTCAGGATCGATCAGTTTGAATGATGCACCCGCAAGCAGTGCTGGATCGATATTGGCTGACACACCATCAAAGAACCTGTCAGTCCGGAATGGCGTTTCGTACAGGGGAGTCCCATCTGCGGAGGTGACTTCGATCGTGCACGCACCGTCTAGTCCGGCAAGATCCATGGCGAATAGGAACATGTCACCGGTTTGCTCGTCGATGGAGACCCGTACAAGACCTCGTCCGGTGGTCGACGCCAGATAGAGTTGTTTGGCTTCGGGGCGCCCCATCAACTCAGTGCAGTTTTCAAATTCATTCTCAAGCATCGAATCGACTAGATCTGTTGCTTGGATTTGTCGCAATTCAGCTACCAGCCGGTCAAATCGCTGTTGATTGGACATGGTGATGACGACCAGCGTCAGGGAGATTCCGAAGAGGACCAAGGCGGCCATGCGCCATGTCCAAACAGAACTGAGAATGCCACCCTTGCCAATGCGTTCGAGGGGAGCAGGAGATTGGAATGCCATCTGGTCTGGTTCCAGAGTGCTGATCGAGCTCAGGGCCATTGCGGCGGAGATTCGCTCCAAGACCCTTGCGCGTAGTTCCGCAGGTGGGTCCACCGTGGGCAGAAGCGACTCATCTGTCGCGATATCAGCCTGTATGCGGCGGATCTCGGCCTGGACATCCGGAGTTGTAGCAAGGAATGCTTGCTCAAATCGGAACTGGTCAGACGGTTCCAGGATGCCAAATGCATCCAGAACGGCCAATTCAGCAAGTTCGCTGGGGGGCATGGTGTCGGTTTTCATCGTCATAAATTCGTCTCGTTGCTATTGTTCGCGGCATTCGGGGCTCAGGATGCGGCCCAATCTGGAAGATCTTCATGTTCGTTCTGTCTGAGACGCGCCAGACCGCGGCTGAGGGCAGATTTGACGGTTCCAAGGGGGACATCCAGTTGAATGGCGACCTCACGGAGCGTAAATCCTTGTAAATAAGATCTTTCAATCACCGATCGCTGGAGTTCCGGGAGGACGGCCAGACGTCGCTGGAGTTCAGTTCTCCGTTCCGCTGTGGTTTCGGCTGATTCCTTTGCGTCCGAGAATCCCTCGTTCATCACAGTCATTTCTGTCGTTTTCGGCCGCACGGCCGTTCGGCGGATTCGATCGATCACATGCCGACGGGTCAGGAGCATGACCCAAGTGACCAATTTAGCGCGGTTGGGGTCAAATCGATCAGCGGTCTTCCAGAGTCTGAGGAAGACCTCTTGGACGGCGTCTTCTGCTTCTGCATCGGTGGGTAGAAGTTGCCTCGCAGCACGGTAGACAAGGCCACCGAAACGGTCGTACAAGGCTGCAATCGCCGATTCTTCACCGGCTGCCACCCGTTGCATCAGTTCCAGTTCTTCGTTGATGGCCAAGTCTCCCAATTTCCCGCAGGGCGGATTCTGCAACCATAGCAGCCTTGAATGGCCTTTTGATGCACAGATTCACAAGCTCTCACCCAGTTTGTCAGACGGACTTTTTTTCCTCAGCATCTATTCTGCGATGCGACCGGGGCCGTTCTGCGGTTATGGTAAGTGGTGGTAGAGGGCACTCTTGCCCTTAAGGATTGAGAGATCGTTTGATGGTCAGACCGCTCCATCCCATGCGATCTTCCGGGCAACGCGGCTTCAGCCTCGTCGAGTTGATGGTCGTGATGGCTGTCATTGCCATCTTGCTTGCGCTTCTGATGCCAGGTCTTCAGGCGATTCGCAGCACGACTTACCGTGTATTGAGCGCTAGCAACCAGCGGACACTTGGGCAGGGCATCACGATCTATGCCGGTCCACGACGTGGTCGACTTCCTGAGAGCAGAGTTCTTTTGAATGAGCAGGCAGATCTGGGCGAGTTGATGCGTACCTACGCACCGCTCCCAGAAGATCCCTCATTGACCGCATCCGGAGGCGCACCGGGAGTCGCTGGGCCCCAGAACAAGAGCTGGAAGCCTCGCCGCGTTGAGTGGTACTCACAGACGCATGGATGGGATGGTTTGGGACATCTCTTTGCATTGGGCCTTGTTCCGGAAGCAGCTGTGTTCTACAGCCCGGGACATCGTGGTGATCACTCCTTTGATCGATACGAAGAAGAGTGGGTATCGCCGATCGCTGGTCCTCACGCCAAGCCTTCGATGACCATTTACGGCAACTACCACTATGCGGGGCATTTGTTTGAAGATGGCCGCACCATCAATATCAACAGAGATCCTTCTCAAATCATCGTGACAGATGGCCTTCGTCGCCGCAGCGATCTGACCCATCGTGAGGGACTCAATGTCCTGCGTGGAGATGGTTCCGTTGAGTGGATCGGTGACCAACTTCTGAGACTGCGTCTGCCAGAGAGTTCCATGGATTCCATTGGGATGGCAGATCTGAACGGCGTCATTCGTGACGTATTCAGTGATTTCTGGAAGCTCCAAGCTGGTGACGGTGACGACGGCGACTCCGACGAACCCTGATTCTCCTGTACTCAATTTAAGAAACACCCTTCACACAGATTGCTATAAGGCTCTGGTGCCTTTGCGTGTTACTCACTCTCTTGGAGTGTGAGGATTTGGGCCCGGTGTCGTCCAACACCCGGATCGATGGTCGAAATACTGAGGCGATCAGTCATTTCGGGGCTCGCCAGTACGTGGTCCAGTCTGTAGATCGGAAACGATCTCGGGAAAGTTCCACCCCAACCCATGCCTACATGATTCCAGATCGGAGATCGGTCTGGCGCAAGGTGTCGAAGCTGCCAACTTGATCCAGTCAAGTTGAAGTCACCAATCAGGATCTGCGGGACTTCCCCTGCATCCTCCAAAATGCCGCGCACCTGCTTGGCAATCGAGTCACGCGATCGAATGGGATTCGAGGGAAGATCGACGACTAGCAGTCGGATGGGCGAGTCCTTCCACCTCACAATCAACTCCACGAGAATGATGTCATCGGCCCAGTGCTTTGTTTTCAATGACTCGATGGGCACCTTGCTGGCGATGACGAAACCGCCTTTCAGAGCGACATCAAAGCCGGCACTCCACCTTTTGAACGTGTCACTTGCCACGATGCGCCGTCCACCTTCGACAATCGTCAGATCCGCGTCGACGGCTGCGATGGAACCGGCATGCTGTTCGACTTCGTCATATGCGTGACCCGCAGTCCACTGCATGACGCGAAGATCATGAGCCGGCTGTGTGTTTCTCTGAAAGGTTCCCCATCGTGCTCCTAGGAACAGGAGCAAGCCCAGGATGGAGAGTCCACTGAGGTACCACCAAGCCTTGTTCTGGCCCAATCGCAAGCCAGTCATTCCCATCAATCCCGCAGGGAACAGGATCAGACTTGTCAGCCATAGCAGCCATTGGCTCCACCACCATCGATCGGAGGCGATCGTGGCAATTACCCAAATGACCGTCAGTAGGCAGCATCCGATCAGGAGAAGCCGGCTTCCCCAGCGACGCATGCTTGATGCTTGGCTCATGTGCCGTAAATCAGCGGCGAGAGAAACGCGCAAAGAATCGCCAATGCAAGCGTGAGCGGAGTACCAAGTCTGGCGTAGTCAAGGAACCGGTATCCACCCGGACCATAGACCATCAAATTCGTCTGATATCCGATCGGGCTGATGAAACTGCAGCCCACACCAATGATCAGAACAAACAGGACAGGCGTCGGGTCGACAGTCATGACGTAGGCAATATCAGTTGCGACGGGGAATAGCAATGCTGCAGCGGCATACGTCGTAATGAACTGCGACAAGACGGACGCAGCGAGGAACAGCGAGAACAGGACAAGAGGAAGTCCTCCAATGGAGGAAAGAGAGCCAATCGCATGGCCAGCGGCATCTGCCAGACCAGTGGTCTTTAGCGCGCTGCCGATACCGATGGCGCCCGCAATCACAAGCAAGACTTTCCACTGGATGCTGTCTCTCGCTTCAGTTCCAGTGGCGCATCGAGACAGAACCATGGCCAGAGCGCAGCCCCAGATGGCAACCACGCGGTCGATCGGCGCAAAGAGAAGCAAAGCGACCATGATCGCAAGAATGCCCAACGCAATGGGAGCGCGTTCGTGACGCGTTGGGAAGGCGTCGGGAACATCGGAGACAAGGAAGAATTCGCCGCTTTCCTGCCACATTCGACGAAAGTTCTGATGCGTCTCCAGAAGCAGCGTGTCGCCGGGTCTGAGCACGATGTCGCCGATTTTCCGCGAGATCTTCTGGCCTTGACGATGGACCGCAATGATCACAGCGTTGTACTTCGTTCGGAATTGTGCTTGACGGACACTTCGGCCAACAAGTGGGGAATTGGCAGACACGACGACCTCTACCAGCGTTTTGCCCGTGCTTGCCACATCCAGCTTTTTCGCTTGATCATCTTCCGGCTCGAGACCTTTGATGCGTCGAAGGTCGAGAACGGATTCCAATACACCCACGAATGCGAGTCGATCATCCTCTCTGAGAATGAAGTCGGGATCGACTGCTGGCACTGGAACGCCTCCACGTTCCAGTTTGCTCAAAAACAGCCCGGGTAACTGTCGAAGACCGGCACCCTCAATTGTCTGCCCGATGATCGGAGAGCCTTTGGCAATGACGAATTCAACTTGATAATCCCGCGCGTCCAATGCCGTATCGCTTTGTTCTCCTCTGTCTGGAAGCAGGATTGGCGCCAGAATGGCGATCATTGCTACGCCAAGTATGAGGCACGGCAATCCCAGCCCTGCAATACCGAGGAACTCCATGAAGGGCCCTAAAGAGGTCGAGCCGAGATCTCTGGCCCATTCCGCGTCAGGGGTCAGTATCCAATTGCTCCATGCGGTCATCACGATGATGGTCGATGCTGTGCCGATCAAAGTGAGTTTGCCGCCAAGAATGGCAGCAAAGCTCAGCGGCATGAAGAGGTGTGAAGGGCTGATACCTAGACGTCGAGACCACTCTCGCACGATGGGCAGACAGATTGCAACGATTGGCGTGTTGTTCAGGAAACCCGATAGAAAAGAAACAGGGACCATCAATCGCAATTGCGCCCCTCGTACCGAGTCGGGCCGGCCGAGAAGTCTTCTTGCGACTTCGTTGATCGCGCCAGTTCGTTCAATGCCGGCTGCGACGACGAAGAGACCTGCAAGCATCAGAACTGCAGGAGAGGAGAAACCCGCTGTGGCCGACGCGAGATCGACCACGCCACCGAGCATGAGCAGGACGAGCCCGCCCAACACAGCCACATCCATGCCCATCCGGTTGGAGACGAGCGAGCCGACAACCACCCCAAGGACGGCGAGTGTGTACCAGGCAGAGAGATCCAGTGGAGAGTCCTCCTCGGTCAGTCAACGCCAATACCCAGCGAAGCGGACGCTTCGATGAGTTTTTCGTGCAGTCCTGCAGCAGCAGCGATCACACCACGGTTGCATTCAAGCCTGACGCCATGGGTAAAGTCAAGTGGCCTGCCGACAACATCCGATACCACGCCGCCTGCCTCCGTCGCCACCAGACTTCCCGCAGCATGATCCCAGATCTTCTCTCGGTAGTCACTCCGCGTGGGCAATCGAAGATAGGCATCGGCTTGACCACGGGCCAACACGGCATATTTGGCTTGACTGTCCAAGCGGACAGGATCTGTGTCGACCCCCAGTTGGCTGAGGAGCGTGTCGGTATCGGAACGGTTGGAATGCCCCGCTTCGACACTCGCGCAAGGTCTGATGGGACGATCTTCGGACCAGACAGGGCACTGGATTCGGAGCGGTTGAGCATGGGGGTCGCAGTGGGGGAACTCCCATGCACCACATTCCAATGCAGCTGCATACAACGAGCCTTCGCCATTTGGATCAACTTCGGCTGGCGGGACCGCAGGATCGATCGACAGGTTGGGACATCCGAGCACACCCAGCACGACTGAACCACCTTCGATCCGTCCCAAGGCAATCGCGTACTGCGCGCCGCGGAGGAATCCTTTTGTTCCATCGATCGGGTCAAGCGTCCAGTACGCTTCTGCTGTGCCGTCATGATCACACGCATCGATGGCGGACAGAACATCATCTTGGCTGACCCCAGGTCTCCACCGCTGAACAGCGGCTGTGACGGCGCTTCGAATGGCCGCATGATCGTCCTGTCTCAATTCCGCGGCATTCTCTTCGCCGACGAGGAGGCGATCATGTGGATCTTCAAGGTTTTCGGCAAGCACCATCGACACAATCGCCTGAGCCGCGTAGTCCGCAACGGTGACGGGGCTGCGATCGTCCTTTGTATGAGCTTCAACCTCCTTGCGGATCAGTTGAACCGCCCGGGTGAGTGCTGAGGCGGTGGCGACTGCTTGGAGGGCGGGCTGTAGCAGGGGGGGAGTCGAGTGCATGGTGGCATTTCTCTTCATCGGGTCACAGGGCCGGATTGCTGCGGCAAATGGAGCTTGAAAAAGACAGGATCGATGCCATGGGCATCGATCCTGTCAAGTGTTAGCTGAGCGCTAAACCGCGCTGCATTGCCTCAGTTTGCGGCAACAAAGCCCGCTTTGAATTCACTGATCGTGGTTTCAATCTGATCACCAATTTCCTTGAAAGATCTCTTGGAAACGAGTTCGTCACGTAGTCCTTTGGCGGGTCCACGGAAATACTCCAGAAGCCCGCTTTCGAATTCATGCACGCGATTGGGATCAACATCATCGAGGAAGCCCTTGGAGCCGGCAAAGATGGAGATGCACTGATCAATGACGTCGTAGGGTGCGTATTGGCCCTGTTTCAACAACTCGACCATGCGAGAGCCTCGATCGAGTTGGCGCTGGCTCGCGGCATCGAGTTCAGTGCCCAATTGTGCAAATGCTTCCAGTTCACGGAATGCGGCGAGATCCAGACGAAGGGAGCCGGCGACTTCCTTCATGGCTTTGATCTGTGCATTGCCACCGACACGACTGACCGAAATGCCGACGTTCACTGCGGGCCTTACACCCGATGCAAACAGTTCCGGCTGAAGGTAGATCTGTCCATCAGTAATGGAAATCACGTTGGTCGGGATGTAGGCCGACACGTCGCCTTCCTGTGTTTCGATGATGGGAAGCGCAGTGAGGGATCCGCCGCCATTCTCATCGGAGAGCTTGGTAGCTCTTTCTAGGAGTCGACTGTGCAGATAGAACACATCGCCGGGATAGGCTTCTCGGCCAGGAGGACGTCGCAGCAGCAGCGACAACTGTCGATAGGCCGTGGCTTGTTTGGAGAGGTCGTCATAGACACACAGCGCGTGTTTGGGAAGTTTCCCATCCTTGCCCTGATGCATGAAGTATTCGGCCATTGCGCAGCCGGCATAGGGAGCGATGTACTGCAAAGGTGCAGGTGTGGAGGATCCCGCGTTCACGACAATGGTGTACTCCATCGCGCCATGTCGTTGCAGTGTGTCCACAACGGCTGCGACGGTTGAATCTTTCTGCCCGACTGCAACGTAGACGCAGACGACAGCATCGTCTGTTCCCCAGAACTGCTTCTGGTTGATGATGGCATCCAATGCCACCGCTGTCTTGCCGGTTTTACGATCACCGATGATGAGTTCGCGTTGGCCGCGGCCGATCGGAATCATCGAGTCAATCGCCTTGATACCGGTCTGCAGTGGCTCCGTCACTGGTTGGCGTGCTGAAATACCAGGCGCCACGATGTCGAGTTTCTGGGTCGCTGTTGTTTCGATCGGGCCGCGTCCATCCACTGGCGTGCCGAGTGGATCAACAACACGTCCGAGCAGGGCGTCGCCAGCTGGGACTTCCAGGAGGCGGCCAGTTGTCTTGACGGTGTCGCCTTCACGAACGGCGAGGTAGTCACCATAGATGACAGCACCCACGGTGTCGGATTCCAGATTCATCGCCTGGCCCATGATGGCACCACGCGAAGTCTCGAATTCGAGCAACTCGCCTGCCATGCAGGAAGAAAGGCCGTAGATACGGGCGATACCGTCGCCAACTTCCACGACGCGTCCAACTTCAGAGACTTCCAGTTCGCTGGCGAACTGTTCGATCTCCTGTTTGATGATGGTGGTGATTTCGTCGGTCTTGATCTTCACGGGCTTGTGTCCTCATGGCCGGTACTGCCGGCCTCTTCCGTTTGGCCCCCACTGTTGGGGGCAATCTCCCACTCGGCGGTCACGCTGGCGGTGACCGTCACCATGCCTCCACTGATATCCGGAGCGGAGGCCTTGTCAGCTGCTGCACCTCTCATCATTGCGGTGCCAGCCATGTACATGTGTTCTGCAGGGCGAGGTGGATTTGACTGTGCGCCATCAAGTGACAGTTGGCGAATCTCCAAGAGCCGCACATGAGATGCAGATGCCAAACTGGACGCATCTGTGATGGCATGTCGAGCGGCGGTTTGAATCGCCTCTTGCCGGCTCGTGCGTGGATCCGCCAAACTAAACTGAACTGCCCCGATGTCATTCGCGCCAGCTTCAGCGGCTTTTGCGATCAATTGACCAGCCACATCCATCTTTGTTGATGTCACCGCCAGCCCGGAGCGAACCTTGTACCCGATGATTTCAGGGGTCCAATCAGAACCCGCATTTCGAGGGCGAGGCTTCCACTGCGGAGATACGTCATAACGACTGGTTCGCCAATCCTTGTGTCGCTTAAGTTTCAGTCCATCGACTGTCTCAATCAAGAGA
>JAKVBW010000042.1 GCA_022446945.1 Phycisphaerales bacterium
GAATTACGAGGTCATGGCTTCATATGGGCAGGACGACGATGAAGACGACGATGTCTGACATCATCTGGAAGCCGCACGGGGCGTGAAGGAGCGCGGGCCAATGCCCGAGGCGAGACACGTTCTAGTCACCGGCGGTGCGGGCTTCATTGGCGGTTATCTCGTGCGCGAGTTGATAGGGGCAGGTCATCGCGTCACGGTGATCGATGATCTCTCAACTGGCCTGAAAGAGAATCTTGCGGATCTACCCGAACGGCAGTTGCAGTTTCTTCTGGGAACTGTCAGCGATCGGATCGAGGAGGCCACGGACGGTCAATCGATAGACCAGATTTATCATTTGGCAGCTGCCGTCGGCGTCAAGTTGATCGTTGATGCGCCGATTCAGTGCATTGAGACGAATGTTCATGAGACCGCTTTGATACTTCGGTATGCAGCATCTGTACGTTGCCCAATTCTGATCGCCTCGACATCGGAAGTCTATGGAAAATCATCTTCTGGACGATTCCGTGAAGACGATGATGTTGTCTATGGATCTACCGCGGAATCGAGATGGTCATACGCATATTCAAAGGCTGTTGATGAACATTTGGCCCTTGGATGGCACCATTCAGAGGGCCTTCCCGTTGTGATTACGAGGTTCTTCAACACAATTGGCCCTCGGCAGCGAGGACGATGGGGCATGGTTCTTCCACGCTTTGTTGCGGCTGCGATGAAGAACGAACCACTGCGTGTTCACGGAGACGGACTCCAGGAGCGATGTTTCGCAGATGTTCGAGACATTGTTCCTTTGTTGCCTCAGCTTCTCGGTCATTCTGAGGCCCACGGAAAGGTCATCAATGTCGGCTTTGATGATCCTGTTTCGATCCTCAGCTTGGCATCGATGGTTGTCGATGTGCTCGACTCTTCTTCTGCGATCGAATTGATATCGATTGAGGACGACTATGGCCGCCCGATCGAAGACATGCGGAAGCGACTGCCTGATCTCTCGCTTCTTCGCAGCTTGTTGAATTTTGAACGCCAGATTTCTCTTGAGCAAACAATTATCGACACTGCAACAAGCATGCAATCAGAGAGTGCTTCATAATGTCTGCTCTGACGTCTGTGGAAGAACTGTCAGTCTCAGGTCTTCTCTCGCTGTATCTACCAGTGTTGGTTGTTGCCTGGCTCGCAACTGTTGTGGCTGTTCCAATTGCAAGAATGGTCGCCATTCAAACGGGTGTTGTCGATCACCCTGATGAGGCAAGAAAGCAGCACAGGAAACCAGTGGCGTATCTTGGCGGAGTTGCTGTATTCATCGGCTTACTCGCTGGCATCGCCGTGGCGAATGTCGTTCCAGTGCCTCTGTCATTCAGAGCCATTCCCATCACAATCATCGTGGGCATGGTGGCCATCATGGTGACGGGGGCTGGAGATGATGTTTGGGGATGGGATCCCAGACTCAAGATCGTCGGTCAATTGGTTGCAGCAACGGGTCTGGCGATGTCAGGAATTGGGACGCAGACGGCAGGGGCATTCCTTGGCTACTTTTTTGGAACCAGTCAATTGGGATTTGAGATGCCGCTTGTTGTTGGCTTGGTTCCAATTGCAGTAGTGGCGATCCTTTGGTGGTACGGCTTCCAGGAAGTTGCTGAGTTCATACGCAATTGGCGTTGGATGATCTTGCTGCTCGTGGCAGTGATTGCGTTTTTACTCATCTTTAACGTCATCTCCGGCTTCCAAGCGATGTTTTGGAAATCTGCAGACGTTGATGTGACCGAATGGTTTGGAATTGGCATCGTTGCCGTACTGGTGCTCGGAGGTTGTAACGCAACAAATTTGATTGATGGCCTTGATGGTCTCCTCACTGGGACCGCTGCCATTATGGGTGGCGGGCTTCTCATTGTTTCTGTGTTGATGGCTCTTCATTTAACACAGGGTGATCTCGACCGTCTTGCAGAAGAATTGAATCCAGCAGTAGTCATGATTGACGGCATCACTCTCGCCGGCGCTCGTATTGCATTGTGCATGGCATTGATTGGCGCAATGTTGGGATTTCTCGCGTACAACTTCAATCCGGCTGTGATCTTTCTGGGTGATGCCGGAAGTTTGCTGATTGGGTATGTCTGCGTGACAATCATTCTCACACTTGGTGAGCTTGGTCACACACACTTCGTGCTTGCTGGGCTGATTGTGTTTGGATTACCCATTGCGGATACGATTCTCGCGATTTTCCGCCGAAAGGTTCAGGGATTGAGCGCCACGTCGCCTGATGCAGGCCATCTTCACCACATTCTGAAGCGTGCGACGGGCACCGTGAAGCAGGCAGTGTTCAGCATGTGGGCGATTGAGACGCTATTTGCAATGATCGGCGTTGCGATTGTGGCAACATCGATTGCCGGGGAAGCGCGTGTCATGGTCACTTATCTTGTGTTCATCGCTTTGTTTGGTGGCTTTGCAGTCGCTGGTGTGATCATGGGCCGACGAGCATTGTCAGAGCGATCTTCATGAGCCAACTCCGCCTGCGAGTGCTGTTCGTGTGCATGGGAAACATTTGTCGGAGTCCTGCAGCTGAAGCGGTCTTTCGGCAGCAGATTGAATCGCGTGGCCTTGGCGTTCATTTCGAAGCGGATTCTGCAGGCACCGGGGCCTGGCACGCAGGAGACGGGCCGGATGCAAGAATGGTCACGGCTGCCTCAGCACGTGGAATCAGGGTCGAAGGTGTAGCAAGACAGGTTCATCATCGCGATCTCGATGCCTTCGATCACATTATTTGCATGGACAGCGACAACTTGGTTCAAGTGCAATCAATGGGACAGGGGAGAGCAGAAGTTTCGCTGATGCTCAGTCATCATCCTGATGACAGCACAGTCGAGGTGCCTGATCCGTATTACGGCGGTGACGAGGGATTTGAACACGTCGTGGAATTGCTAGAAACTGCATGTAGTCACTTCATAGACATGCTGATTGATCGGCATGCCCTCAAGTCGTGACACCTGTGGACATGGCGCTGCAAGCGTCGGGAATGTCGCCTGCGATATCAAGTTCATCATTGGCAGGGGGCAGCATCTGTGATGTCAGATGTGTTCATCTTGAAGACGGATCGCAGGTTGTCTGCAAGATTGTGCAGGAGATCAGTGACGTCAACATGCTTGCCAGTGAGTGTCGTGGGCTGGAACAACTGTCAGCAACAAACTGCATACGGACACCGAACGTTCTTGCTCACGTGACCATGGAAACGTCTGCGGTTTTGATATTGGAATATCTGGAGAGGGGGGAGAATGCGAGTTGGCAGCGTGCGGGGCGTTCTCTTGCTGCCTTGCATCAATCAGCTTGTGATGTTCATTACGGATCTGGTGACGAAGTTTGGCTTGGCCGGACTCGATTTCCGCCAGTATCGACAGATGATTGGGGAGACTTGCTGATTGAGCATCGTTTGCGCCCTTTGCTTAGAGATGTCGTCGATGCAAGAACCCTCGATCGTGATACTGCCCATGGTGTCGAAGAGAGGCTGGCAGTCATCCGGCAGGCGGTTCCAAGTCAACCTGCAGCTGCTTTGCTTCATGGCGATTTGTGGGCGGGGAATCTGATGCCCCTTGCCACAGGGGATGTCGCGTTTCTTGATCCTGCTTCGTTCATCGGAGATCCAATTGCGGATCCGGCAATGACTTTACTGTTCGGTGGGATACCACAATCATTTATGGGATCGTGGTGTGAAGTGATGGGAGAAATGGACAATGTTCAGGAGCGGATAGCAGGAGTTCAGGCCATGCATCTGCTTAATCACGTCCGCCTGTTTGGGTCAGGTTATGTTCCCCAGTTGATGGATTGTTTAAAGCACTTTGCCTGATCAGCCACCATGGCGATCCGCAAAGTCCGCCATGAATTCTGCGAGTCTCTGGCACCCCTCTTCAGGGAAAGCATTGTAAATCGAAGCGCGTATTCCGCCGACACTGCGATGGCCTTTCAAGTTGCACATGGATTCAGTTTCCGCTTCATTCAGGAAAGCTGTGTCAAGTTCTGCAGAAGGCGTTGTAAAGGGGATGTTCATCATGCTCCGACAGGCCTTGTCTGCATGTCCTGTGTAGAACCCATTTGAGCTGTCAATTGCGTTGTAGATGACTGCAGATTTTCTTCTATTCATGGATTCAACTGCTTGGAGTCCGCCAATGGAGAGAATCCACTTAAACACGAGCCCTGCGCAGTACACGGCGAACACGGGCGGCGTGTTGTAGCGAGACCCCTTTTCTGCATGAATCGCATATCGGAGCATGGCCGGAAGATCCGGATTGGCGGCATCCAGAAGATCACGTCGCAAGATGGCCAGGGTGACACCTGCGGGACCGATATTTTTCTGCGCACCTGCAATGACCATTCCATGTCGGTCCCAATCAATGGGTCGGCTGAAAATGTCGCTGCTCATGTCGGCGATCAATGGGGCTTTGCAAATCGGGGCGGTTTCCCATGTCGTTCCGTAGATGGTGTTATTGGTGCAATACCAGCCATATGAGGGATCCGAAGACCAGCAAATGTCCTGAGGGTTCGGAATTGATCGATATGCCTGCTCACGGCCTGACCAGGCAACGTGAACTTCGCCAATCTTTCGCGCATCATCAATCGCCTTGGACGTCCAAGATCCGGTATCCAGATAATCAGCAACGCCGCCAGAAGCAAGGAAGTTGAGTGGTGTCATCGCAAACTGCATCGATGCACCTCCCTGTAGAAAGAGGATCTCGAACTCTTCTGGGATCGCACCTACTGCTCTGCAGTCTGCGGTTGCTTCTTCAAAGACTCTGTCAATTGCCGCGCCGCGGTGGCTGTGTTCCAGCACGCTCATTCCGGTGTCATCGAGATCCTGGACAGCAACTGCCGCCTGTTCAAGAACACATTCGGGCAGTACGGCGGGGCCTGCGGAGAAATTGAGCTTTCTGCCAGTGCTTGTGTGAGAGGTCATTGGACTGCTCCCGGTTCATCGCCGGCGTTGATCGGTGTGTTGGAAACGGCAAGAACATGTTCATGAGCAGCGATTGCATCCAAATCATCCTCGGAGATCGTTCCGCCCAACTGGATTCTGGCGACTGCACCGTCGCCCCCTTCGTAAATGACATTTTCCATGTCCTCAACGTTCTGATCGCCGTTGCCGAGTATCTCAAACACATGAGCCAAGACGCCGGGGCGGTTCAGATGACGAACGGTCAGCGTCGAAGTCGCGGGTGTCGATGAAGCAGTGTTGATGCAATTGGGTACTGTGCCGCTGGACAGCCATGTCTTCAGAACCCGCACGGCCTCCGAGGCAATCGCTGATTGGGCCTGATTGGTCGATGCCCCGACATGGTGTGTTCCATATACACCTTGCTGATGAACGATCGGTCCCTTGAATTGTGTTTCTCCCGATCCAGGCTCGTTTTCGAAGACATCGAGTCCCGCACGGATCCCCTTTGACTGGACGGCGTCTGCCACAGCCTGCTCATCTACAACACTTCCTCTGGTCGTATTGATCAGAATTGCACCCGGTTTCATGGCTTCACAGAACTCACTGTTGACGAGATGGCGGGTTTCTGGAGTTGCGGAAACATGAATCGAGATCACATCTGACATTTGCACGAGGTTCATGAGATCACGACACCATCCAACACCCTGGGCAGTGGCCTGCTCTTCGGTGAGATTCCTGCCCCATGCAACGACGTTCATGCCGAATCCAGTTGCTCGCTTCGCAACCTCCAATCCAATTCTTCCGAGCCCCACGATTCCCATTGTGCGGCCATAGAGGCCCTCAGCTTTGCTGTAGTTCTTCTTGTCCCATTTGGATTGGCGAAGATCTTCGCATTGATCTGGTATGCGGCGATCACAAGAGAGAATGAGTCCCCAAGCCAGTTCAGCGACAGCAATGGCATTCATGCCAGGGCAATTGGCGACAGGTATGCCGAGTGCGGAGGCTGCTGCAACATCGATGGTGTCATAACCAGCACCTGCTCGGATGACGAGCCCCAGATTGTTGGCGACTTCAAAGACAGACGCAGGAACTTTGGTACTTCTGACGATCAAAGCATCAGGTTGATGTTCCTGGATGGCCGTTTCTAGGGATGGCCCGCTGAGTGTGGGGTCCACATGTACCTTGCAACCTAGTTTCTCAATCTGTTCCAAGCCGACTTGTTCAAATGTGTCGGCGATCAGCACCCTTTTCACGATTGAGGAAGTAGATGCGGTCCGAGCCGTATCTGTGGCGAATGTCATGATGATGTGGCCTCCTGTGAAGCAGGGGCATTGACGGATTCCATTGAATGGATGAAAAGTCCGCTTCTAAGTTTGGGTTCAAACCACGTGGATTTCGGAGGCATGCAGCCACCTGTATCAGCTACTTGAAGTAACTGATCAATACTGGTCGGGTACAGCGCAAAGGCCACAGCAGCCACTTCTGTATCGACACGCTCTTCCAAGGCATTGGTGCCACGTATGCCTCCAATGAATCCAATGCGTTTGTCAGTTCGTGGATCTTCAATTCCGAGAAGGGGATTCAGCACACGTTCCTGAAGAATAGACACATCCAGTGATTCGATGGGATCTTCCCCATTGATGGTTGCCTGATCAATCGCCAGCGACCACCATGAGCCATCCACATAGACACCAAAACTACATGCTTGGTCCGGATTTGCCTCATTTGCCGGGGCCAATTCTCCAACTTCACACAGCGCATCGAGAAACTCAGATGAGGTCATTCCGTTCAAATCTGCAACAACGCGGTTGTACGCCAGGATGGTCAGATCATCAGCAGGGAAGAGAACTGACAGAAACCAGTTGTACTCTTCATGGCCCGTGTGATTTGGATTTGTTCCCTCTTTCAGAGAGGCAGCGCGTTCCGCACTGGCACTGCGATGATGGCCATCAGCGACATAAAGATTCTCAACTTCTGCCAGGAGTGAAACGTAGCGATCTGGGTTCGACACGCGCCAAGCAGTATGGGTGACGCCGTCCGGACTGACGAAGTGATAATCAGGGCGATGTGATGAATCCTCTGCAATCCTGGCAGCGATCGAGTGGTCTTTTTTGAACGTGAGAAAGACAGGTCCTGCATGAGCGTCGATTGCGAGAAGGTGTCGCGTTCGGTCATCTTCCTTGTCCTTGCGAGTCGTCTCATGTTTGCGGATGGCATCATGGCGATAGTCGTCAACATGACAGCAGCAGACGATGCCGGTCTGAATACGGCCCTTCCAAGCTTGGCGATAGAGGTAGATGCCCGGTTCGGCATCCCTCACCAGGGCACCTTCTTCCAATAACCTTGTCAACCCTTCTGCCGCGCTGTCGTAAACGGCGTCGTCATCAAGCGACGTTCCAACAGGGAGGTTGATTTCTGGACGTATGACGTGCAGGAATGACAACGGATTGCCCTCAGCCAGTGCGCGTGCTTCCTCCGTAGAAATGACGTCGTAAGGGGGGGAGGAGACCCGGGGCGCATATGCAGGGGGTGGACGAAGTGCGTCAAATGCCTTGATTTGAACCATTGAACCCAGTCTCCAACAAGCACTGCAAATTCGGAATCCTTCAATTCTACTTCAACTGGGCAGATTGCTACAGGCCTGCATGGTTCAGACAACTTGATTGAGAACCCATTCTGAACAGACCCGTGATTGGGGTTAGAACACGGATCTGATGCTCTGGGGGGGTTCCATGTTCGTTTGTGCTGGCTCTGCGGATAGGGAGGGCTTCCAGAATGAGATAAGTGAGGGCTTCTGGAGGGGTCTCTGAAGCGGCATCAGACATCCGCCGATTGTCAGCGTGGACCAGACGTACATTCCCGGAGTGACCCGACGACCGCGTGGGTTGGTCGGACGAGCCCGGAAGGGAGCTTTCGAACCATGACCCGTTCCACATTTCGTGCCGCACGCGGCTTCACACTCATTGAGATTCTGATTGTGGTAGTGATTCTGGGCATTCTTGCCGCAGTCATCATTCCGCAGTTCACGAATGCAGCAGATGATGCCAGCGTCAGCAGTGCGCGAACGCAGTTGCAGACCATGCGCAGCCAAATCGAGTTGTATCGCTCTCAGACCGGTTCATATCCCGCAGCCAGTGGCGGCAGTGTCGATTGGACCGATCTGACAGGCGCCAACTACATTCGTTCAGCGCCGACATGGCCTGCAAACTTTACAGAGGTATACAACGGAACTAGCGGCGATTTGACTCTGACCCTCGCTGCAGGCCACTCCTATGACATCAATGGCGATGGGGCAGTGGACGCTGGAGACACGACGGCGGTCGAGGGCTGGTGAACTTGACTCGCCATGAGTGCCTCTGAGAGGCTTTCTGGCACATTGGGAATCCGGACATCGGTCGGAGGGGACCGGTGTCCGGATCTCTTTTTTTGCCTCTACGGGCCGAAAGGGCCAGTTGTCCCGAATGATCTTCATCTAGTGCGAAGGTTCCACTCCAGACCCCCCCATGTACCCGCCGATGCCACTCAGGGACAGCATGGAGGCACCCTAGGAATGAAACACATGAAGCGTGATACCTATCTCTCGGCAATGTTGACGCTCACAGCCTGTCTGCTAACGGCGGATCTTTGGACGCGTGTGATGGCGGATCCGCCCACACTCGGTTCGGCCGCCATGGCTCAGTCGAGTGATCCTGGGCCCCGTGGCGTCGGATCGACAGCCGCTCGAGCCTATGAGCAGCGTAAGGAGATGGTGAAACTTCTCAAGGAACTCAACAGTTCGGTCAAAGGACTTCGTGCAGATCTATCCAAAGGAGCGATAGCTGTTCGGATGTCGGAGCCCGCGAGCAAGTGATACATCATCGGATTCAATTCGGAAGGAACGGGTACACCCTGCTGGAAGCGATGGTCTTCGTTTCGATCATGGCTATCGCTGCGACATTGCTCGTTCCGCATCTGACGGATCGAGGTGATACGGAATTGCAGGCTGCTGCTCGACAGCTTGTCTCGGACATTTCCTGGGCGCAGTCGGATGCTGTCGCCAGTCAGGAGTATCGTCGATTGCACTTCTACGACGATGGTCGAGGCTGGTGTCTACTTCGCGTAACAGACGCAACATTCGAGAATGCCTTCGATCCTGCAACTGCGGAATTCGCATCGGATCCTTGGAGAACCCGTCGTGGCGGCGGTGATTTCATTGTTGATTTCGGTATCGACGATCGCTTCTTGGAGGTGCAAGTTGCAGATGTCGAAATGGCTGACGGTAGTCGCGCACTGACGTTTGATCGCATGGGCGGTTCAGTGATGGCGCCAGGTCTTGGAGCGGGTGCTGGTTCCGTCACATTGTCCGACGGTACAGATAGTTGGCGGGTTGAAGTTGCGCCGGTCACTGGCCGAGTGCTCGTTTCCCGTGTGCCCTGAAGGAGTTTTCGAAGTGAGTTTTCCATTCATTCGATTTCGAGCGACGACTGGCCACGTAGGCATTGCCTTCGAGGATGGCAGTGTGCGCATGCTGCAGGTTCGTGAACATCAGGGCAGTCTGGATGTCACCGGATCGGCAATTGTCGAGATGCCCCATAGTGTTGATGATCTCTCTGAAGCGATTCGTAGCGCATTTGTGACAGGGGGTTTCATTGGTGGACGATGTGTTGTGGCGCCTCCGCAATCCGATGTCTGGACGCAAGTTGTTCACATGCCCGTTATGCCGGACGCTGAACTCGGCGAGGCAGCTTCTTGGGAAGCTGCTGATCGTCTAGGTGTGCCAAGAGAAAGACTCCAGTGCGATTGGATGCGTCTCTCAGAAACCTCGGAACGCGCTGAGGTTCTGATCATGGCGGTCGATCAGGAAAAGATGAATTCGATGCTTGAGGCGGTACTAGGCGCTGGCTTGCGTCCGATCGCTGTTGAACCAGACTTTACCTCCCTTGCAAGATTGTTCTGTCGAAGGCGTCGGCGAGAAGTGGATGCTGCGCGTACGCGTGCAGTGCTTCACGTTGGTTATGGACAGAGCATGATGATGGTTCTCAAAGGGCAGAGCATTGTTTTTTGTAAGCAGATTTCTACCGGCGGTCGTTGTCTTGATGCTGCAGTTGCAGATCAACTTGACCTTACGGAGACAGCAGCATCTGAACTACGTCAAGCACGATTGGCAGATGAAAACTCACTGGATCCCGCAACACATGGCGCAGTGGCTGATTCGTCACGGGTAGTCTTGGCCGAACTCGCAAGAGAGTCCATGCGTTGCCTGCGGCACTACGCCGTCGCGGTGCGGGGCGAACGGCCAGAAAACCTCCTGATGGGCGGTAGCGATGCTATGGAGCCGGGTTTGGGTGATTTGATGCACGGTGCATGTCGTCTTCCCGTCCACCTTGATGATGAGGGAGCCAGTATTGCCAGTTTGCAAGCGGGGCTGGCACATTCGACTGCAGGGCATGGTTCGCCAGCAAGTGCCTGGGCGGTTGCTGCGGGTCTCAGTGTGCGAGGTATTGAGCCACGTTCCGCTGCAGGGAGACGTGCGGCATGAGCAATCGGCCCATCAATCTCATCACGCATTCCATTCGCCTGCGAGCCGAAGCCGGTCAACGCATTCGTCGCACGCTCGGATTTTGTCTGATCATCGCCACAATCGCGGGAGGTGCAGCGACTTGGGCGAGGCTCAGGCTCGATCACACAGAGGGGGCACTGGTCCGTCTCGAGACAATGGCAAGCCAGTCTCTGCTTCTCGAATCACAAGCGGCCACCTGTGGCTCGGCAGCAACTGCGATAGAAGATGCGATCACAGAGTACGAACGTGTTGCGTTGCCAATGCCGATATCGTCGATTGTTTCTGGCATCGTGGCAGCGCTCCCGGGGAACGGGACCGTTGAGTCAATGCGATTTGAATATGACGATGGTCGTCGAATAGGACTCGCAGAGACACAAACTCGCACTTTGATGGGCGCGATAGAAGGCTTTGCTGCCTCAGATGATGATCTCGCCCTGCTCGCACGTCGTTTGAACGGCCAGGCACCATTTCAGGATGTGCGCCTTGAGGCAAGTCGATCGCGCACTGTGCGAGGGCGGCCAGCCAGGGGCTACACCATTCTGTTCAGAATTGATCTTGATCAGAGATACGCCCTCAGTCGTCCCGATGGGACCCCCGTGAAGAACAGCATGGTCCAAGCTGAGGAGATCGAACGATGAAGACGCGACGTTGGGATCGTTGGGCAATCGGTTGCACGCTGTTTGGCGCTGCATCTCTGTCCTATCTCTCCACTTGGCCAAATTGGGCGATGGGGGATGAACAGGCTGCTCGGATTCAGGAGCTACATGAAAAAGTAGGTGATCTGGGGAGGGCTGAAGCTGCACTGTCAACTCAGACGACGCGCTTGTCCAATGCCCGCGCACGGCAGGAGGCGGAATGTCGTCATGTGCCGGATTCTGCAGATGTCGCAGATCTCATGCAGGCGCTGTCCCTCAAAGTAGATGGCAAGGTTGTTCATGACCAGACATTTACCGTCATGGACCGCCCCAGCCAGGAGGGCGATCGCTTTGAAATCCTGCCGATCCAAATCGAGGTCGAGGCGGACTTTGACAGCGTATGGTCGATACTGGAAAGAATTGAGCAACTACCACGCTTGGTTCGCGTGTCAGGCTTGGATGTCGGACTTTCTGACAAGGCTTTGCAGAGCGAACTTGCAGACCAGTCGTTGATCGCTGTGATCTCACTCGATGTGGTCTATGCGCCTGCAGGTAGTTTGGAGAACAATCAATGAACCGGATCATTCTGCATATTCGCCGGTTCGGTGTCCGGCTGACTGCTGATCGCCGTCGATTTGCGGCACTCTGTCTTCTTTCAGCAGTGGCGTTGCTCTTCTGGACGCGATTGATTGTGATCAAGCGAATCCCAAAGACTGCATTGGCTGAACCACCCATGGTTGAAGTCGAGGCATCAGTGGTTGCGAATGCACCTCAAGCAACCGTATCGGTCATGTTGCCGATGCGACCCGAACGTGATCCATTTGCGATCAGTGACACAGCATTTCCACGGCCCGAAGCCGTTGCCGACCCCTCTATAGGTGTCCAAAGGGGGGAGTCGTCCCATCAGGATGTCGGGTCAGCAGTCGCCTCCATGCGTCTAGAAGCCTCGATGCCGCCTGCTCTTGCCGTCATTGACGGAGCGACCCGACGTCGTGGAGATCAGGTTGCAACATCCGAGGGATTCAGTTTCGAAGTCGTCGAAATTCGGCCGAAGAGTGTCGTGCTCGCTCGTTCTGGTTCGCGATTCGTGCTTCGTATGGAGTGAATCGTGCGACCGATAAGGCAGCTGGCGAAGGCGTGAGGCTTAATGGACCGATATCCAAACTCGATGTTTGCTCGGACTCTGGCCGTGGCCGTTCTGCTTGTGCTCGCTGGAAACAGTGGGGCCCAGGATGTCACATCCGATAACCCTCTTTCACCCGTGACTACGTCTTCGGATGAGGTTTCTTCAGAAGGCGGTGTCCCAGAGGCAATGGCGCAACCCATCGCAGATGAGGCAGTGCCAGCGGATGTTGAAGCGACCGACTATGGAACCTTCAACCTCAATGCACGAGACGTGGCATTAACCCAGATTCTCGAAATGCTCGCTGAGGTGTCTCATCGCAACATTCTTGCTGGCAGCGATGTCAATGCAACGGTCAGCGTGAATCTCTACGACGTCACATTTGAGGAAGCTCTGCAAGCGGTATTGGCCGTAGGTGATTGCGATGCCATTGAAGAGGGCAACTTCATCTATGTCCATCCAAAGGAACACGTCCAAAAGGTGATGGAAGCGCGTCGGCAGCGGGAAACGAAGGTTTTTGAACTTTTCTATCTCTCTGCTCAGGATGGACAGCAAATCGTCTCACCGCTTCTCAGTGAGGGTGGAACGGTGACGTCTCTTGGAGATGTCTCAGAAGGGTTCGATGTATCGGCAGAATCGGGGGGTGGCGATTCATGGAGCTTTTCAGCTCGACTCGTTGTGACCGATTATGAGGAACAGCTCGATACGGTTGCCGCAACGTTGAAAGAACTCGATGTGGCACCGACTCAGGTACAGGTGGAAGCAGCGATTTTGCTAGCGACCGTCAAAGAGAATAATGCATTTGGTGTTGACTTCTCCTTTGTTACGAGTTTGAACTTCACGGATCTTTTAGCCGGCGGGGGACTGTTAGAACCAGTAAGTCCTCTGTCTGCAGTTGACAATCTCTACAACGGACAAACGCCTACTAACAATGCGATTGCCGGTTCAGGACACAATGGAGGCAATCCGAGCAACAGTACGTTTAGTCTTGGCATCATCAAGGATCCGTTCTCCGTATTCCTAAGCATCATCGATGATGTGACAGATACAAGTGTGTTGGCCAGACCGAAGGTGCTTTGCCTGAATCGCCAGCGGGCGAAAATCCATGTTGGCCGTGATGTCGGGTATCTCACGACAACCCAGACAGAGACTTCGACAACCCAGACCCAGGAATTCATTCCGACAGGCATCGAACTGGCATTCCGTCCATTCATCTCTCCTGAAGGGATGATTCGCATGGAACTCAACCCGAGTCTGTCGGATGCGAGTCAGCGCAAAGTCAACGGTCTGAACGGTCAAGAAGTGACCGTCAATGACAAGTCGACACACAACATCATCACCAACGTTCGTGTGAGAGACGGCGAAACCATCGTTCTTGGGGGTTTCTTCCAGGAGAAGAGCACCATCACGCGGAAACAGGTGCCTGGGCTCGGCGACATTCCACTCGCTGGAGCCATGTTTCAGGGCCAAGATGATCAGATCGAACGCGTCGAAATCATCTTCATGTTGACACCACGCATCGTTCAGGATGAAGAACTCTACGAACTTGGTGAGGACAGCCTCGAAGTCGTGGATGCGGTTCGTCTGGGGGTTCGAAGTGGACTCCTCCCCTGGAGTCGCGATCAAGTGACCGCGAACTACAACCGAGATGCTCTTGAGGCATATCAGAATGGGGATCTGGATCGAGCGCTCTTCTATGCCAATGCATCGCTTCGTCAGAATCAGGTCCAGCCCGAGATGCACCGGCTGCGTGAGCAGATGACTGGTGAACGATGGACGCATTGGGAGCGCAGCATGTCTGAGCGTTTGCTCAACCGGGAATTGGATTTTACTGAACCCGTTGAAGACAGAGGTTCTGCGCCCGAGAACACACCTGATAACCGGCCCGCCCCGATGCCGCCTGCACAGATTTCTTCCATGTCCGACATAGGAGCGTTGCAGTGATTCGATGCATGGTCATGATCTCTGCAGCAAGTTGCCTGCTGTCTGCATGCAACGGTCCCACTAAGGTCGGGAAAGAAATGCGTGAGCAAGCGTATTCACGTATGGACGCAGTCAATGCCAAGCTCATTCATGAGCAAGCGATGTCCGCTTTTGAGACCGGGCAACTTGAGGATGCACGCCTGCTGCTTGCAGAGGCGATCGATCGCTATCCGGGGCAGGCTTCCTGGCAGACATTGATGGGGCGGATTCTTCTTGAGCAACATCGCCTTGGTTCTGCACGAAAGTTCTTTGAGCAGGCACTGGAGGATGATCCGGAGTCCAGTGAAAGTGCCTACTACTTGGGGGTGTTGCACGAGCGGTGGTCTGACGATGTGCGTGCAGCCGATTATTTTGAAGAGGCTTGGGAACTTGATCAGGAACGGCCGCAGTATCTACTAGCAGCTGCGGAAGCAAAGATGGCTTCGGGAGAGCTTGAAGCGGCCCGTCAACTGGTTCACGACAACCTTGAGTATTTCGAGCACCATGCCGGGCTGCGGCATTTGCTTGCGCAGATTGCCTTACTTTCTGGCGATCACAACGAAGCCGTTATGCAATGTGACGCTGCAAGAATGTTGGCGCCCGACGACCAGCAGATGGCACATGATCTCGCGATGATGCGGTTTGCCGCGGGGGACTGGGGCGGTTGCCTTGCTGCCATCGATGATGTTCGTTATCGATGGTCCGAGATTCCCCCTCTGTTGCAGCGCTGCCAAGCAAGAGCGTTGATCGCCTCCGGGCGGAGCGTGGAAGCGAGAGTGGCGCTACGTGATCTCTGTGCGGCGACTCCGAATGACCCGAGTTTGTGGCGGGAGTTCGGACTACTGGCCTGGGAGGTCGGAGATTGGTCGACGCTTGCGGAGGCTGCCACGCGTCTGGAGAGCCTGGACGCCTTTCAATGGGAGCAGGGGCTCTTCAGAGGCCTTGAAATCCGCAATGAAGGCCGCCTCGATGATGCTGAATCCCACTTCCAGGAGTTGGCCACGACATTCCCGGACCATCCCGAGACATGGGCCATTTTGGCCGGTGTACGGATGAAACAGGGGGATCTTGAAGGAAGTCGGAAAGCTCGAGAGATGGCGGTTAAGTGGGCCATGAATCGATCCGATTCTTCGACTGTGTCGGGAGTGTACGGCACCCACGGTCCCTGACGGACCGCACTCCTGACCGGCGTTGAGGTCGGTATGCAGACCGTGATTCGATCAATATTGGGCGGAATCGCCCTGTGTTCCGTGGCGCTTGGCGTTGGTTTCGGAACACTTTGGTTGGCACATGCCATCGATCTTGGCACGAGCCCCTGGTACGCCGTGACCGGCATTTTGGCAACGGTCATGGGTCTGATCGTCTTTTCAGCGGTCACCATCGGCCGAGCTTTTGAATCCTTGCGTAAGGACCTCGAAGAGGGTGGTCCAGGTCACATCGTGTCTGGGCCTCGATGGCTTCGGCCCGTGCTTCGCACGCTATCTGAATACCAATTGCGACATCGGCAGGCAGAGTCTGCCTGGCGAACGCGACAACAGGATCTTGAGATTCGCGCCCATGTCGCAGAGTCGGGGAGACTGCAGGCACAGGCAGTACTCGATGTCATGGATGAAGTCGTCATTGTTTGCAGTCCACTGCTGGAAGTTGTCTCTGTGAATGCTGCTGCGGCTCGCTTGATCGGAAGGGACATTGAGTCCATTACCGGCCAGTCCGTGAATGATGTCGTAGAAGACCTGAGTTTGCGTCGGATCATCACCTCCACGCTGGAAGCCGGTGTGGGCGGAGAGCCTCGCCGGGCAGAAGTCAGTATTCAAAGTCATGGCGACGAATGTTCATACGAAGTCGTTTGTGCATGCGCCTGCGATCACCGAGATCGCGTTTCAGCACTTGTCACAGTCCTGCGAGATCTCACGCGAGAACGTGAGATTTCCCAGATGAAGAGCGAGTTTGTCTCAAAGGCCAGTCACGAGTTGCGGACTCCACTGTCAAGCATGCGTGCCTATGTCGAAATGCTTGTTGACGGCGAAGCTCAGGATGAGGAAACGCGACAGGAGTTCTACGGCATTATTCAGGCAGAAACAGACCGGCTCGCTCGACTTGTTGACAACATGCTCAACATCAGTCGCATCGAGGCGGGAATTTTCGAAGTTGAGCGCGACATGGTCGACGTTCAGCAGCTTGTCGAGCGTGCAGTGCAGACAATCGAGCCACAGGCTCGAAGCAGAGGCCAGGCTCTTCATACAGAGATCGCACCCATTGGTGCCATCGTTGAAGGCGATGCCGACATGCTTCAGCAGGTCGTCTTGAACCTACTTTCCAATGCTGTGAAGTACACCCCTGAGGGTGGTCGAATCACTGTGTCTGTCGACTCCGACACTCTGACGAGAAGTGTCCATGTCGCGGTGTCAGATACAGGGCTGGGGATTTCCCCAAGAGACGCAGAGCAAGTGTTTGAAAAATTCTATCGAGTTGAGAATTACAAACGTGTGGCTAAGGGAACAGGGCTTGGGCTCAATCTTTGTCGCCACATCATCGAGCGTGTTCATCGCGGCCAGATCGGCCTGGAATCCACGCTTGGTATGGGATCTCGGTTCTGGTTCTCCATTCCGATGAGCAATGAAGCCGCACGAGTTGCCGCCTGAGGAGTTCTAAGCATGCCCCGACGGATTTTGGTTGTTGACGATGAATCTCACATTCTCCACGTGCTCTCTGTCAAATTGCGCAACAGTGGTTTCTGTGTTGATACTGCCGTCGATGGGGAAGATGCGTTGCATCAGATTGCAGCGATGGCTCCTGATCTGGTGATCACCGATCTTCAGATGCCTTACATCAACGGCGTTGAACTTTGTCAGCAACTTGCTGAGGATCCTGCAACAGCCGACATTCCAGTCATCATCTTGACAGCAAGAGGCTATGCCCTTGGGGATGAGGCTTCAGGACTGAGCAATGTTCGTCAGGTGGTGAGTAAGCCATTCAGCCCAAGAACCGTACTTGAGCAGGTGCACCGTGTCCTTGGCACTGCGGGCAACTCAACGGAGCTCGCCGCATGAATGCCACTGGCACAAAACATGTCAGGACGCACTGCGATGATCTTGAGACCATGCTCCGAGAGCTTGGTCTGGTCTTGGCCGCATGCGATCTTGATGCGAAATCCATCGGTCCGCGTTCAGCACACGCTCGCCGAGATTGGTTGACGGATCTGATCCGAACACCCGCAATCGTTCAGCATGGTCTCCAGCAGGCGATTCCTGTTTGGAACGATCAGACTTCGCCGCAGCCTGCTGAAATCGTTCCGGGCCTCTGGTGCGCGCCAGTTCCACTCAGGGATCGGCGATGCCGGACGGGTTATGCGCTCATGTTCATTCCGACGGATCAATTACTTGCCAGTGAACAACTAACGGCAATGTGCCAGGCAAGCAGCTTCGATGAGCGAGTCTGTCGGGAGAGGATGCGGCGACTTTCATTGCCTGCGGAGTCCGAAGTGGCTCGGCTGGCGGCCATGTTCACCCGCT
>JAKVBW010000043.1 GCA_022446945.1 Phycisphaerales bacterium
GCATGGGAGCAAGAATCCAGCATGGATGTCGAAGCATCGGCGTGGGCTTGGCTGGCGCGTCAGGAGCGTGTTCTACTTCTTCGTGACCCAGTTGCTGAAGATCTTCCTCTTGTTGAGATCCTCAATGAACGTCCCGCGATCCGTCTGTTTGTCAACCGCCGTCGCGCCGAGGCGAGCGCCTTGCGACTGTCCATCGATGGAAGTGACACCTGCAACAGTTGTGTTCTTCCAATGCGAGGCGATCGGGCGATCGACTGCCTGAAGCGACTTGCCCATCTTGGAGTCGAGCAGGTCATTCTTGAGCAACCAGGAGGAGTACGTTCTCTCATGCTCGACGCGCTTCTGTCGCAGGCACGAAAGGCTGCATGAGATCGGGATTCCAGGGGGCTGTTCCGAGGCTTTGGACTCAATCCAGAGGCTCAGATGGGATCTCCGCACTTTCTCCTGCAAGTCGCTTTTCGATGTAACGTTCAATCCAGCGGTCGAAGGATTTGCCAGCAGCCATGTCACGGCCTGTGAATGAGATGGACACAATCGAATTGCTCTCGACGGTCACTCTCTCTTCATCTTCCATGTCGAGTCGAAGAAGCCCATTGGTGCAGTCAAAGGCATAGCCCTTCAGGGTGGTGCCATCCAACAGCGTAAATGTGACATCGCCTCGGTATTGAAGCGCCCATTCGATGGCACGCATGCGCGTGGTGTCGTCAAGTTCCAGAGACAGTCCTTCGTGTGGGTCCATGGGCGTACTCAATCGGGCTCGATCTCGACCATCGTTTCCAGATCAATGATCCGCCATTTGCAGATTCTGCCGATACGCATGATGGCCAGCCCCGCAATTTCCTCTTCCACCACGGTCAAGAGCATCTGTGTCACAGGATCTTGTCCTGGTGTCATGTCCACCCGAATGCCAGGCCCCCATAGCACGTCTTCACCGGGCTGTTCCGCCGCTGTGTTCAACACAGCCAGCGATGTGACGACTTCATCTCGTGTTCCCAGGTTGGGAGCGGAGGCTGTCTCTCGAGGAGTAATGGCAAATTGCTGGGCCATGAGAATCGTCTTCCATTCACGTGACAGCCGGACATCCTAACAGGCCAACAACAGTCCACCGACAAGGGCGAAGTCGCTCAGTTCATGATGCTCTGAGTTTGATGATCGTGGTGATCAGAGATTCAAGACGTACCGGTTTGGTGAGGTAGGCATGAATGCCGAGCGTGCGGGCGTATTCCTCATGGCGACGACCCTCATTGGCTGTGATCATCACGACGATGGGAGGGGATTCAGTTCGTTTGAGTTCTTCAAAGACCAAGAATCCGGATCTCTTGGGCAACATCATGTCCAGAACGACGACATCCGGTTCATGACTGCGCCACAAAGCGACAGCTTCATTTCCATCCTCAGCTTGAAGTGTCGATGCGCCTTCAGCTGCCAGAGCCAGTGCGATTCCTTCACGGATGTCGGAGTCATCGTCGACGATGAGAATCGTGGATTCTGTCAGGCGTGCAGTCAAGATTCAATCAACTCCGTGGCAGTCCCGTTAATCATCACCATCGTTGAAATCTCATTTTGATCATCATCCCGCATCCAAACTTTCCCGGTTTGACTCTTCAATGATGGCCGATGCATCATTTTCGTTAAGCCAGGGAAGTGATCGAATCTTGCGTGCCAGTGATTCTGGCATGGTTTTTCCTTGTCGCACATGCCGAGGGCGACTTTTCCACCGCCTGTGGATCCACAGATACTGCTCCGGACAGTCGCGTATGAGTGTTTCTAGAGCCGCCGTATAGCGTGCAGTCAGGTAGTACAGCGGATCGTCCTGATCACTCCAATCGCCAGGCTGAATGATGTCACTCACGACGATGTCATAGTCCACAGCAGGCCTGCGTCTTCTCGCCATGGCAATGATGATGGGCGTGTCGTATTGCATCGCGAGCAGGCCGATGGATTTGTACGCGGAGGCCAGACGACCGAAGAAGGGGACAAAGAGACCTTGATCGCCTGCGTTCTGATCAGCGATGAATCCCAGTCTTCCGCCACGCTCCAAGATCGATTGCATGCGCGGTGTGGCACCCCACTTCGTCAGAACCTCCAGCCCCCAGGATTGCCGAATATCGAGAACCCACTTGTTCAGCAGAGGGTTGTCCAGAGGCCGAGCCAAGGCTGCCATGGGGTAACCCACGACCGACATTCCAAAGCCAAGCAGTTCCCAGTTGCCGCAATGTCCTGTTAACAGAAGTGCGGGACGATCTGAGTTGAGGATCGGCATCGCAGAGGCCGCTTGCTCAAAGTGCAGATGACGATGCCAGGTTTCCGGTCTGATCAGACGACCCATGGAAACAGCATCGACTGCGGCAAGTTGGAACAAGTGTTGGATCGATTCGACGGCAATGCGCTGACAGTCTTCACGGGTTCTTTCCGGGAATGCGCGTCGCAACTGTTCTTCTGCACGTTTCCGATGACGGCGATTCACCATCGCGTAGCCCCGGCCAATCGCAGCACAGGTCGCAAGATTGCGCTCGCATGGGAAACACTGCATGAACGTCGCCGCAAGGCGTGCAGGCACGTATTCGACGAGATTTTGGAGACCGCTACGGCGGCTCATGGGGTATCAGCCTGCCGGTCGATGCTCAGAGATCTGAGCGACCGGTCAAAATATCGAGCCGATACTGATTGAGAACGGGAATGCCTGCTTGTGTCGCTTGATCCAGCAACGCTCTGTAAGCATTCACCGCTGAGCGGGCAGCGCGGTACTCGTTCATCGCAGTAGTGTCGATGTCGGCTTCATTTGGTTGGATAGGCATTCTCGGTTCGACTCCGAGTACGAGGAAGTCAAGATCGCCAGGGATTTCATTACTCATGACAACTTCGCCGCCCCATCTTCGTATGCGATCGCGAAGATAGTCCGCCTCGTCAATGGAAGGCTTCCCATCTTCGTTCAGATCGAACTGCCCATGGACGAGAAATTTGAAGTTGTATTCAGGGTCGTAAATCGCGTTGGCAATCACATTGTTGGGAAGGATGGGTTGGGCTTTTACCGCACGGGTCACTTTGGCTGTGGAAGACGCATCGCCGATCTTCACAATCTGGATACTTGCTTTCCCACGTGATTCGTCACTCTCGAGATCAGCTCGAATCTGTTCAGGCGAATCGTAGACCTCAAAGGTCATCCCCAGAACGATCTGGTCGTTGCGGCCCTTGTCGATATAGACCATGTCGCCGCTGCCTACGACATCAAGGATCCGGCCATCCACAAGCGTTGCGGGATTGGCGACTTTGAGACGATCACGGTTGAGTCGATTCTCCAGACCTCTCAGTCGAGCAGCGAGTCGTCGATTGTCACTCGTGAGTCTGTCGATCTCATCCTGCTGCTGATCGATGGTGGCTCGGGCTTGATCACGGGCTGTTGTCTGCATGCGATCAAAATCGGCGACAGTCTTCTTGATCTCAGATGCGTATCGGTCGTCAGCATCCGCATACTTCTTGAGTTGGCTCGATTCCGCCTCAACAAGCGTGTCGCGTTCCTTGATCGCGTTATCAACCATCGATTGGAGTCGATCACGATCCTGCTCAGCGGCATCTGTTCGTTGTTGCAGTGATTCGTTCGATGCAGTCAGATCGCTGATCTGACGGTGTGCATCCGAAAGAGATTTGGCCAGTGCCTGTGTGGCATCCAGTCCGGCAACGGTTCGAACAGATTCGATGTCGACAAAACCATCGCCCGAATCTCCGAGGGCCAGTGTTCGAAGTGCCTCATAATGGTCGTTGAACCGTCCCATGTACGAGCCACGACCACCAGCTGCTTCAAGTTGCTTGAACCATGTCGCGTTGCGTTCCTGACCACTGACAAATTGACTGATCTTCTGGTCAGCCTCAGCAGCAGTTGTTTCAGCGGTGTCCAAACGACCCCATAGGATGATCGAACCTGCGAGAAGCAGCACTGTCAGAATCACAAAGACGATCAGGGAGATGGTGACGCCGATGCCGGCGGAAGATCGGATGGCCATGAGGCGGGGGGTCTCCTAGGGGACCGTGAAGGGGAGGGGTCAGGGGCTCAAGCGTGCAAGTCTCCCTGCGTTGACGCCCAGCGTCAAGACGGATGGCAAGATTGACATTGAATCCTACCCGTCAGGGCCCTGTAACGGCCACTCTGGCAACTTCATCCGGGCTGGTCAGCCCTTCAAGTATCGCCTGACGGCCCGCCTCTAGGAGAGTCGTGAGATTCCCACCTTGATCGGCTGCTTTGGCGATCTCATTTGCTGTGCCTCGATCCAGAACATTCCGCTGCACAGCATCGTTGACTTCCAGGAGTTCATAGAGACCTACCCGCCCCCGATATCCCGTTTGTCTGCACTGGCGGCATCCTGGGCCTCTGCGGATCGTCGTTTCAGCGCGGATCCGGAGTTGGGGAGGGAGCGTTTCGGGGGATGGTGTCCAATCTTCGCCGCAGTTCGCGCAGATTCGTCTAACGAGCCGTTGGGCAAGCACTGCTTCAACCGATGAGCCGACCAGGAAGGGCTCGACGCCCATGTCGAGAAGTCTCGGCATGGCTCCGGCGGCGTCATTGGTATGGAGTGTGGAGAAGACGAGGTGCCCCGTCAAAGACGCTTGAACAGCCGCTTCTGCTGTTTCACGATCTCTGATTTCACCAACCATGACAATGTCCGGATCATGTCGCAGAACAGCGCGGAGACCTGCTGCGAAGGTCATGCCGACATCCGAATGGGTTTGAATCTGATTCACCCCTTCGACGTGGTATTCAACCGGGTCCTCGATTGTGATGGCTTTGATGTCACCGGTGACGACAGTCTTCAAGGAGGCATACAACGTGGTGGATTTGCCAGAGCCCGTCGGGCCAGTGACGAGCAGGATGCCGTGAGGCCGGCGAATGCATCCCTCCCATCGGTGCAGGAGATCGGGCTGCATACCGAGTTCATCGAGCGGCCTCAAACCTGCAGTCGCATCCAGAATACGCAACACCACGCCCTCGCCGTGGATCATGGGAATGACAGACATTCTCAAGTCATACTCGTGTCCATCATGACGAAGCGTGATGCGTCCATCTTGCGGACGACGTCGTTCGGCAACATTCAGGTTGGCCATGATCTTCAGCCGACTGATGATGGCTGATCGGAATCGATCAACTGATCGAGGGACACGCGCCGTCGAGAGTATTCCGTCGATGCGATACCGGATCTCGAGTCGCTTCTCGTATGGCTCAATGTGCACATCTGTTGCGCGCTCATGTATTGCTTCGATCAAGATGTCGTTGACCAGACGAATGACGCTCGCAAGCTCTGCATGTTCAGCATCTTCATCCCCAGCATCAACAGATGCGGCATCGGTATCGCGGTCAAGTGCCTCGAGTGTGTCGCCTGCGACGCCATAGTGCTGTCGAATGAAAGCCCGCAGTTCCTCTTCATCTGTCAGGACCAGTTCGATCGCAAGGCCGGTCAACAAACGGAGTTCATCAAAGGCTGTCAATTCGAATGGATCGCTTGTGGCGACTCGCAGTGTGTCTTCTTGGCGTTCGATCGGCACACACTGTTTGTTGAAGACGAGCCGGGATGGGATCAGGCCGAGAACATCTTTGTCTGGCTCGATCTTGAGCACATCCACAACAGGCATCCCGAACTGCTCGCCGACCGTCTGCAACATCGCCTTGCCATCGACATGCCCCAGACGGACAAGAATGCGGTCGAGGCGTTCCCCGGTGCGTTGTTGTTCTTCAACAGCCTGGTCGATCTCGGCAGCCGAGACCAGCCCTCTTTCCAGAAGCAGTGAGCCGATTCCCATGCCACCACTGTAGACGGTCCAGATGCGGTGGCGAAGCCATAGTTTCTGTTGCGACGGGACGATTGTGCGTTACACCTCTGGGAGAGGGCTTCAGCGATGCTCTATTCGCCGTTGGGGGAAAATCTGGCATATGTGAGGTTTCCATTGCTTCGCGTGGGTGCAAGGCTCTGGCAGGGGGTCAGGGGATGGTCATTTGCCGCCGGCAAGTTCTGAGGCTCTCATCCTGCTCTTGCACTGTTTGATGAGCAATCGGTGATGTAACATGGCCGATTCGATTGGACATCACCCGGTTCCAATGAGGAGTATCCAATGAAGGCCAGCGAAGTACTTGACAGTCTTTCTCACCATCAACTCGTTGACGGGTATCCGCTGGTTGTGGATTTGGAGAAGTCTCAGGGTTCATGGATCCATGACGCAGCATCAGGGGAAACTTACCTCGATGCGTTTACCTGCTTTGCTTCATGGCCCATCGGCTTCAACCACCCTGGCATGCGCGATCCGGCATTCGAAGCGGCGTTGATGCGTGCCGCGCAGTCGAACATTGCCAATGCCGATCTATATACCTCTGAGATGGCGGATTTTGTGCGCGCCTTCGCAACACACGCCACACCTGACGGATTCCCGCATCATTTCTGGATCGCAGGTGGCGGGCTTGCAGTGGAGAATGCCTTGAAGGCGGCGTTTGACTGGAAGGCGCGGCGTCTCGGAAGAACGGACTACATGGCTGATTGCAGTGATCTCACGATCGTGCATTTCAAGGAAGCCTTCCATGGTCGTACCGGGTACACCATGAGTTGCACCAATACCCTGCCCGACAAGATTGGGCTGTTTCCGAGATTTCCATGGCCGAGGATTCACAACCCAGTTTGTGAATTCGACATGGAGGGCAATGTCTGCAATGACATTGAAGCTGAAGAGGCGAAGGCATACGAACAACTCGACAAGGCATTTGCGGAAAGTGCTGACAGAATCGCGGCGATACTGATCGAACCGATGCAAGGCGAGGGCGGGGATAATCACTTCCGGCCCGAATTCCTCGCGCGACTACGAAAGTATGCGGATGATCACGATTGTCTGTTGATCTTCGATGAAGTCCAGACTGGCTTCTTCGGATCGGGCAAACCATGGTTCTGGCAGCATCTTGGCGCTGCACCTGATGTCGTGGCGTTTGGCAAGAAGTCTCAGGTATGCGGCATGTATGCCGGGGGCAAGATCGATGAGGTCGAGCAGAATGTGTTCAAGGTCTCCAGCCGGATCAACTCGACTTGGGGCGGCAATCTGGTCGACATGGTCCGATCCCGTCGTTTCATTGAGATCATCGTGGAAGAGGGCCTCGCGGAACATGCCATCAGACTGGGCGAAAGATTGGTGGATGGACTGCGATCGATTGCCAAGGACACAGGCGCTTTCAGCAACATTCGGGGTCGCGGAACGCTTGTGGCAGTCACATTCCCTTCAGCGGAACACCGCGCTGCAGCCATCACGGCCATGTTCGATCGCAAGGCGATGGTCTTGCCGTGCGGCGACCAGGCGATGCGCTATCGACTTCCGTTGACGATGACTTTCGAAGAGCTGGACGAAGTCCTGAATCGAACCGCGGACTCGGTTCGTTCGGCGAAGGCCGCTACGCTTCCCTGAGAATGACTTGACACGTACTCGCCACCCGGCATGTTGTGAATGACGTGCTGTGGTTGCAGGCTACGGCTTATCGTCTGCCGATCGATATTCAAGAACACCTGGTAGCAACATCTTCTGCAATTGTCGAAGATCTGTGCCATCGAAGACCGCGCGGTGATTAGGCAAGCCGTCACCGTCCGTGTCGAGTTCCCGTGCAAGATCGGGTTCCGTGAATTTGAATGGACGCACGGAACCGTCCATGTAGGACATGTTCATCCGCGTGGGATCCCAGAAGCCGGGCAGATCATGCCAGATCTGATAATTGCTGAATCCCGGTTCCTGGTTGGGGTGCAGGAGAAATCCCAAAAGGTTGTGGCCGGGCGGTGTGCCCCCATTGTGTCCGGGGTCATCTTCCGTAATTGAGCAGAACGTGTTACCCGGTTGTTTGACATGTCCCATCGTTGGGCAAGGCACGGCATACTTGACGAAATTGCCATAGAACGGATCGTTCCAGCTCCATCTCGCATAGATATCGTCGGCAGCAAGGACAGGTCCGACAAAACAATTCAGTGAGTAGGAACGTGTCCGCGGTGTCGTGTCAAGTGGCGACTTGTAGACCTCGATGTTGCCGTCCATGTACTGCCATGCCGCGCCATGGCTCAGTGCTTCCGGCCGTTCAATCTTCTGTTCCGCAGGTTGTCCCGGGTCGACGGTGTAGAGCCGCTCCACGCCGGGTTCGTCATAGGCGCGGACCCACAGGCGATCGTTGACATTTTTGACCAGATCGGGGATTTCCGAATTGTCAACGATGAACCAATCATCATTTGCGAAGCTTGAGAAATCGTTGTTAGACACGGGCGATGTCCGGGGATGCAGGAGGAGCCCTTTGTGGTCTGCGGTGTGCTGCAAGGTCGCTCGGGCGATCGAGCGTTGATTCGTCATATCCAGAGAATGCATGGAGGCGTCATCGAGGGACTGGATGCCAATCAGAGTCAGCGCGGCGAGAACGCCCAAAACAGAAACGACAATCATCAACTCCATCAGTGAGAAGCCGTGTCGAGCAATGGGTTTGATCATGGACATTCGCCAAATGCTCCAATGACGGATAAGAGATCGTTGACATCCGTCAGGCCGTCACCTGTCACATCCGCACCGGATGTGCCCCAGGATGCGATCACATTCAGTAGATCGTCTACGGACACGGTGCCATCTCCATCCAGATCGTTCAAACAGGGGGGTGATTGGGAAAAAATCACCATGCTGTAGGGGCCAAACCGAATCGATGCGCTATAGGGCATGCCATCCCATGGGATGTTCTCCACGACAATATCGCCGATCATGTGATCGGTGAATTCATCGTCATAGCGCACCGCGTCACTGTTGAAGCGAGGTTTCCACGTCCCTGCACGCGGGAATCCGATGCGGTACTCGTTCCATGCCTGATTCTTGAAGTTGGCAAGAATGACCACATCGTCGCCTTCGCCGCCATTCAGCCACCGATGCCATGCCATCACCTTGTCCCAGTCGTTGACATGGTGCACATTCACATTCTCGCCCGTCAGTCCCCGCGTGTTTCCCGGGCGGTTGAGCCGAAGCGCGATCAAATCAGCGTAGAGATCTGTAATCCCGCTATAGGTGGATGCACGTTCCCAATCGAGCGGGTTGGCGTCCGTGAACCAGCCGTCCTCGAGGAACTCCTGTCCCTGAAAAATCATGGGAATGCCCGGTGATGTCATCACCACGCCTGCAGCCAGAGTCGACCGCTTCTTGGAGTAATAGGAGTCGGGATTCCCCGGCCAGATGGCCTCCGGGACGCGGGTCCGTCCATTGGCGACCTCATCATGCGACTCGGTATAGATGACCCGCTGAAAAGGATCGTTGTTGTAGCCGAAAGTGATCGCATCCTTGATGGACCACATGTTTCGGTAGTCATCATCCGCAGTCTCTACAACTTCTCGCACCGGATGGACAAACCAGGGATCCCACTGCGCGTCGAAACCAGCGCCACCCTCCACTGTTGGTTTGGTGATCCAGTGATTGTCGCTCATGTCTTCGGCGCAGATCAATTTGCCTGGATACAGCGCGTCAAGATCATCGTTGATCCATTGCATCCATGACCATCCGTCAGGGTTGTTGCCTTCTTCTGTCCATTCGATCCAGCGTGTGCCGTCCATCCGCAGCCCATCGACCCGGTATTCATCGAACCATTGCAGGACAGCTTCCCACATCCACTCTCTGACCTCGTCACGGCTGAAGTTCGGGCGTGTATCGCCCCAGGGCGTGACGGCGCGAGCATCGTTGTAGAAGTAAATGCCACCGAGATCGTTTTCATGCCACCCGTCGAATTGCCAACAGCCGAGATCCGAAGGTCCCAGGTGATTCAGGACGATATCGACCATGACGGCAATGTTTCGTTCATGACATGCATCGACGAAGCGTTTGAATCCCTCCGGCCCGCCGTAGTGACTTTCAACCGAGAAGATGTGGCCAGGGTTGTAACCCCAGGATTGATTGCCGGCAAACTCGTTGATCGGCATGACTTCAATCGCATTGATGCCAAGTGATACAAGATGATCAAGGTGTTCAAGGGCCTGATCGAAATTGCCGGGGAAGATTCCGCCCTCAAGGAGTGTTCCAAAGGTTCCGGGATGCATTTCATAGATCACCAATTCATTCCAGTCGTGCATCTGGAATTGATGCTGCCAGTTGTACTGGTCAGGATTGATGATGATCGATGGGCCGGTGGAATTCGTCAGTTTGCGTGCATGCGGATCATTCCGCCAATAGGTGTTGCCATCATTCAGAATGATGAACTGATACTCGTGGCCTGCCCATACCCCTGGGATGTCAAGGCTCCAGAGGTCATTGCCTTCGGCTTGCAGCGGATGGGTGTTCGTGCTCCACCCGTTGAAGGAACCAGTCACGTAGACGGCCTGTGCGTACGGTGTCCATGTGCGAAAGGTCGTTCCCCATCCATCTTGATCCTGATACACGGTAGCGCCCATGCCTGGACGCGACGAGGGCTCGCCTGCCAAACCAGCTGAGGCTGCCATCAGAAGGCTCAAGAAGATGGGGAGTGTGTGTGACATGACTTCCAACTGAGTATACCCCTGCCCACATTCAATTCTGGGCTCGGTAGGGGGCCTAGGTTTTCGAAGCCGCCCCCTCAGCGCTGGCTGAGGGGGCGGGGTTGGTTTCACAATTCACGATGGATGTTGATTCAAGGGCATGGATTTCCGAAGTTACCGATCAGGATCAGGAGATCATCAACATCCGTGGCGCCACTATTGTCGACATCCGTTGGGCAGTCATCGCTACCTCCGCCAAGGTCGCAACCATCCGCGCACAAGGCGTTCTCGGTCCACAAACCTCTGTTGGTGTCACAGTTCTCATAGGTCACACCGTCCCAGCATTCGCCATTGGCAAAGCAACAATTACCTGTCGCAGGCGGAACACAGGGGGCAGCATCGGCGCCCATTTCGACGAACTGATTACCGTCGATGGTTCCGAAATCAACACCACGGGGTTCGCCGAGATTCGCTGATCCGCCGAGTCCTCCGAGGACCTGATTTGACACAAAATCGTGTCCGCCGCCATTGATGAATGCGCATACACGGACGTTGTCGAAAGGAAGGCCTTCAAAATCCCAGTCCAGTAGAAAGAGTGGGATCTGAATCTCAATACCTGTTTCTACTGCAACATCATTCGGTGCTCCGCAATCGACGCCATCGCCACCGATGACGCCGCCTGCGTTGCTGTTATTGATGGCGACGCTGATACCCTGATCGCCTGTTGAGGGCGTGATGGTGACATTGCCATCGATATCCACATGTGTGGTACCACTGCCGGCAAACCCACCAACGCCGTCGCCGTTGGTACGAAGTTCAGCACAATCAACGTAGTAGATGATGCCGTTTCCGTTGTCATCACCGCAGCCGATGCTGACAAAATAGTCGGCTTCGAAACCTGCGTCGAAAGTGAGTCCATTTCCAGATCCATCGTCGCCCATCCGTTGCAGCGCGCCGAAGCCGACATCGGGGTTGATGCCGAGGATCTTGTTCTGTCCGCCATCTCGAGCGTCGATGAAGATCTCCAACTTGTTGAAGTTGCTCTGGAGATTGCCCCCCAGGTGAATCATCAGATTGCCTTGGTCGATCGTGATGGCTGCGCCGTTAAGTTCGGATCCCTCCGCATAGGCGGGGTGACCACCTTGATCGTCGCCGAATCCGGTGCTGTTGTTCTGGATGGCAGCAAGATCGCCGTATCCACTGTCCAGACTACCGTCTACCGTCAGAATTCCAGCGTGCGCTGTCAACGTGCCCAGTGCGATCGCAGCGGTCGTGGTGATCAAGAATCTCATATTCCGGATTCCTCTCTTCTCTTTCGCCTTCCCAAGCACAACATTGTGCCTACCGGAAGGCGCTCCTGATCCTCCAAAGTAGATTGAAAGAGGCAAGAGATCGAGCAAATTGTGATTGAAACGTCTCTAATGGGCCGCTGGATCGCTTGAGGGAGGTGGGGGTCTTCGGCTCCCATTCTTCGATGCTGCGTGTCTCCGGGCCCTGCGCTGCTTGCTTTGCTGTGAGACAGAAGTGGTTTCTGGGGCTTTCTCATGGATGTGCATCGCCCGCAGTTCCGGTTTGGACGAGAAATCTTCCTCTTTCATTTCCAAAGACGTGTGAACCCCTGAGAGACTCCCCTTGATGGGGCGTCGCTCAGTGACGATGATTCTCAGGATCCCGCTGTGATGAAAGAGGCATCAGCCAGTCTCATCTTCTGGACGCGGGCAGGCCAAGGGCAAAGCATGGCAGAGGTCCAGCTCGACAACGTGACCAAGATCTACCCCAGTTCTGTGAGAGCAGTTGCTGAATGCAATCTGACAATTCCTGATGGACAGTGCACTGTTCTGATCGGGCCAAGTGGTTGTGGCAAGACAACGATGCTTCGCATGATTGCCGGACTTGAGTCGCCGACATCTGGAACGATTCGTATCGGTGATCGTGTGGTGAATGATGTTCCTCCCCGTGATCGCAATGTTGCAATGGTCTTTCAGGACAGCACGCTTTATCCACACATAAGTGTCGAGAAAAATCTTCGATTTCCACTTGAGCGACGTCGCGACACGCGTTGGTGGCATGGGTTGCTTCCAGGTTCTTCGCGAGAGCGACGCCGAGACGAAACAGCGGCGATTGATGAGAAGGTCAGGAATGCCGCCGCCCAAGTTGCGATCACAGAGTGCATGCGCCGCTTTCCCCGAGAGCTCAGTGGTGGCGAGCGCCAACGTGTCGGGCTGGGGCGGGCGATTGTGCGTGAACCGGATGTTCTACTTCTTGACGAACCACTCAGCAATCTGGATGCTCACTTGCGGCTTGCCATGCGCACCGAATTACAATCGCTCCACCATCGGATCGGCACCACAGTGGTTCATGTGACGCACGATCAAGAGGAAGCGATGGCGTTGGGTGATGTATTGGTTGTGATGAAGGATGGATGGATTCATCAGATTGGTACACCGGACGAGATCTACAGGCATCCTGCAGATCGATTCGTCGCATCATTCATCGGCGCACCTCAGATGAACATGATTCAGGGGAGTGTTCAAAGCGGCCGGTTCCACGCAGATTCTGGAGCTGTCCTGTCTGCCCCATCACAAGCAGCAGATGGTCCTGCCGTACTTGGAATTCGGCCTGAATCAATAGAACTGACGACAGGTAACGGCGAGAAGGCGATCATCGAAGGAATTGAGCGGTTTGGTGATCGGATGGATGTCCATATCAAGACACTTCAGACGCGAATGACAGCACGCTGTGAGGCCTCGCCCTTGCGTGTGGGAGATGTGTGTACGATCAGAATTGCTGATCAGAGCCTTCATCTTTTTGATGTTGATGCGAAAGGGCGTCGGATCGGAGTCTGATGTCAGGAGGTGTGTGGTGGCACAAGGATGGATCGTGTCATGCGATGTTTGTGACATGTCTTTCGAGGCTTGGGAAGATGGCAACCCGTGGTTCATTGATGTCGTTGAGCTGTTGACGATGGCTGATGATGGTTCTGTGATTCCACGTTCTCAAAAAAAGTATTGCCATCACCCTCAGCCTTGGCCAACTTTCTTCCTTGCATCCGGCAATGATGTGAAGCATTTGTGCCTCGACTGTGGACGCAAGTTCTATTGTGATGTCAGTGAACTCGAAGAAAAACTTGGCCGTGAGAGACCCTTGTGCATCAAGTGTGGTGGTGACAACGTCTATGGCGTTTGTCAACTCAGGGGAAAGCCATGCCCGAAATGTCGAGAGGGCGTGTTCGGGGTTGATGAAACCAGTTTCATGATTTCCTGAGCCACTCACGCTCCCTAGGATGTATGTCGATGCAAGGATCTGTTGTTGAAATCTGGACTGCATGTGAAGCGGGCTCGCCCATGCAGGCCCAAGAGTCGGCGACTGCGATTGCGGATGTCGGCCTTTCGGGTGATCGATATGGAACGCAGGATGGTTCTTTTTCGAGACCAGATGATGGCCCTGATCGTCAACTGACATTCATCGCCAAAGAGGAACTTGTCTGGTTGCAGGAGACGCACGGGATTGACATGACTGCAGCAGATTCGCGGCGCAACATCCTCACAGAAGGCGTACATCTGAACAGCCTGATCGGTCAAAGGTTTTCAGTCGGAGAGGTGGAAGTCGAGGGAATACGTCTGTGTCAGCCCTGCAAGCAGTTGGCGGATATTCTCGGGTTCGACTTCGCTCATCTCATGGTTAATCGCGGAGGTCTCAACTGTCGCATTCTGACGTCTGGGACGATCCGCGTGGGGGATGTCGTTGCACTCGGCAATGACTGAGAACTATCCCAGAAGCGTTGCCACCACTGCTTGAGAATGAATGAGATTGCTGCCCCCAATCGGGCCAAACTCACCAGCAGCAAAGAAGCCAGCAAGAGGGATGTCATCGAGCCGTTGGCGCACGATGGCTGTGTCATGGCCGATGCCACCAAAGAGGCGCTGCCCCCGGCCATTGCAAGTGACGAGAAATCCCGCCAAGGGTTGATCGTGGACCTGTTGGCCGTCAAGGAGAAGTTGCAGATCTTCATGGGCGGCCTGCGCATCTCGAAGGTGAATCTGGACTGTTTGACCTCGTCTCGGGAGTTCTCCCACTGCCAGTGCGCGTTTGTCCTCATCGACACCGAGGACATTCCGCACCACGAAGTCACTGCGACCAAGTCGTTTCTTGTTTGCGTCGATCGCACGACCCAGCAACAAGCCACCCGATAGAAGCTCTCGTTCACTTTCAGGCAAGTCGCTCAGCAGATCGTGCACCATGTCCAACGCTGGGCGCCCGCCGAGTTCTGTGATGACGTTCCCATCACAATCCGTTACGACCACTGGGACGCCAACCGGGCGGCATCCTTGACTCACAATAGTTCGGACATCGATGTCACCCGAAATCGTCAGGCCGATCGCGCCAACATCCTGCACGACATCATCGAGGATCAGCCTGTTGCAGGTCGGCTGTGATGCGCCGGACAGCAGTCCACCTGTGACAGGAATGGTGCGGTTTCCACCGAGGCATCCTCCAATTGCAGGAAGCATGCGTGTCGATGGCGTGCTGAAGGGATCAGCAAGAACGATGACGCAGCGCGTGTCGGACGCGGCATCAATTCTTGCTGCGAGTGCGTCAGGTTGTGAGAGAGGGATGGGATCCCAGGATGCCGTCCGCCAAGGATGGATCCGTATCTGTCTGGGCTCGGCAAACCGAATGGATAAAGCGGACATTCCGCTGAGACCCTCGAGTTCTCTTCCATCACCGAGAACGGATTCCACTGTTGCGGCGAGCATGTGGCCTGGCACGAGCATTCTGCGCAGATCGTCACATGCTTGAGGCAGTGCTGCCGCATGATGGAAGCTCGCCATCAGAACAACGATGTCCGGACTTCGCCCGCCCAGTCCGTCATAGATGGCTCCTGCGACCTCGTTCGCAGCCGTCCGCGTGTCATGGTGTTCACTGGTCGCAGAGACCGCTGCCCATCCATCATCTGTTCGGCGTGTCGTCGTCGTAATCACTTCCTGATGGTACCGCCAAGAATTGCAGTGTCGATGTGGTTTACCATACTTGTCCATGACCGGTGCAACAGATGTCGCCAATCAGATAGAACTTGTTCAGCAGGCTGCGAGTTGTGTTGATTCCGGTGTTGCAGCACTTCGTCAACTCCAGAAGGAAGACGGACACTGGTGCGGTCTGCTTCAAGGCGACTCGATTCTGGAGAGCGAGTATCTCCTGATGAAGTTCATCCTTCGTCAGGAGGACGCGTCTATGAACGACGGTTCGGGGCGTGAGACACTTGAGTTGATCGCTGCAGGACTGCGGCGTCAGCAGAGATCTGATGGCACATGGGGACAGTACCCCGGCGCTGAGATGGATCTGAGCGCAACTGTCAAGGGCTACTTCGCACTCAAGCTCATGGGAGATGCCGCCGATGCGCCCCACATGTCCAGAGCGCGCGAAGCGATTCTGGCTGCAGGTGGTGCGGAGAAGATCAATACATTCAGCAACTTCTATCTCGCCTGTCTTGGCCAAGTGTCTTGGAATGCCGTGCCATCGATTCCGCCCGAGATCATTCTGTTTCCTCGATGGTCCTACTTTCACCTGAACAAGGTCAGTGCATGGACGCGGACCATGATTCTCCCTCTGAGTATTGTCACGACACTTCGGCCGACGCGCAATCTCCCATCCGCACTTTGCATCGATGAATTGTATGTGGACCAGCGAGAGCGCCATCGTCTTGGCAAGACAGTTGATGCGCCCTGGCTGTGGAGCAAGTTCTTCAGCACAGTTGACCGCACTCTCAAACTTCTTCATGGCTTGGGCGGAACGCCATTGCGTGGCATTGCAAAGAAGCGATGTCTGCATTGGATGTTGCGCCGAGCGAGTCAGGATGGCGAAGCTTCTACGGATGGACTGGGCGCGATCTTTCCGCCCATGGTCTACATCCAGATTGCTTTACGTGCAATGGGATGGAAGCGGGACCATCCGGTACTCGAACGGGCGGAGAAGGATCTTGATGATTTCTTCGTTCTGCAATCTGATGAAGACGGCCAGTACATCATGATTCAGCCGTGCTTCAGTCCCGTATGGGATACGGGATATGCCCTATATGCCCTTGCAGACTGCGATCTTCGACATGGAGATGAGTGCGTCGATGCGGCCATCACCTGGCTGCTCAACAAGGAATGCCGATTTCGAGGTGATTGGGCCGACTCGGTCGAAGTCACGGACGACGCGAGTGGTTGGTATTTCGAATATCACAATGCTTGGTATCCGGATGTTGATGACACCGCGCAGGTTGCCATGGCGCTGCACAGGACGCAATCATCGGCAGGAATGGCCGCAGCAGCACGTGGCGTGAAGTGGCTGCTTGCGATGCAGAACGAAGATGGGGGATGGGCAGCATTTGATCGGACCCAGCATCGTCAGATTCTGGAGTACATCCCTTTTGCGGATCACAACGCCATGCAGGATCCCTCCTGTCCTGACATCACGGGTCGAATTCTCGAATGCCTTTCATGGCATGGATACACCATCGGCTGTGATGTTGTCGATCGGGCGCTGCATTACATCAAATCATGCCAGACAGAGGAGGGGGCATGGATTGGGCGATGGGGTGTCAATTACATCTACGGAACATGGCAGGCGCTGCTCGGCCCGTTGCGCTGCGGAGTCTCGCGCAATGAGGGTTGGGTGCAACACGCAGGGGAGTGGTTGAAATCCTGCCAGCAACCGGACGGATCTTTCGGAGAAACGGCTGACTCGTACATCGATCCCTCGCTGAAGGGGCAGGGGGCTAGCACTGCTAGCCAGACGGCATGGGCGGCGATGACCCTGCAGGAGATCTACGGGGCGGATGACGATGACACCCAGCGCGCAATGGCATGGCTCTGCATGACCCAGTTGAAGGAGGGTGATATCGCTGACCCTCTCAGGAATCCTGATGGAGATCCTGCAGGATCCTGGTGCGAGACCGAATACACAGGCACTGGATTTCCAAGGGTCTTTTATCTGCGCTATCACATGTACCGGTTGTATTTCCCGACGATGGCGTTGGGGCGATGGCTGTCAGCAATTTGGCAAGCCTGAACAGGCGGCGCCAGTAATCAAAATGGTGCTTCTGATTTGAACACAACCTGATCTCCT
>JAKVBW010000044.1 GCA_022446945.1 Phycisphaerales bacterium
AACACCCAGTCGCATGGGGTCAGACTGTACCGGAGGTCTTCAAGGCGAGCCCAGGCCGCAGGTAGCCACACTCACGGCAGGCCGCATGCGGGTGCTTGGTTGCGCCACAGGAGGGACACTCGACGAGGTTCGTCCTCGACAGGGCATGATGGCTTCGCCGCTTACGCTTGCGTGCCGGAGATGTCCTGAATGCTGGAACGGCCATGATCGGGGTCTCCTCAATGTGCCCAAAAAGCCGCTTCAGCAGCCTTCTAGCGAGCCTCACAGGGTACCTGAGCCCCTGATTTCTGTCAACGAGACGACGTTCCCACCCGTAGAAAGCACGGTTGTCTGGCAATTCGGCCTGATAACAGACATCACTGACCGCCTCTGCTCGGATCCCACGACCCCTTGTGACGCAAGGCTGCCGCGGGAAATCAACGCATGAAAAAACCTACAGCAGGTGCAGCCAGTCCTTGAAGAGGAAGTCGAACCGCTCGCTCAGCAGCGTGATGCGCCCCATCACGGTCAAACCGAAAGCCGCACCGAAGGTCACCATCAGGACGAAAATGCCGGCTCGAGCCGTCTTGCCAACTGCACCCTTGTGCTCCATCGAGAAGAAGAAGTACACGAGACAACAGAGCACACCCAGCAGAATGATGATGGCGCCGATCGAGTTCCAGAACTCGAATGCACCGGTCGCATCCACCGCCCAAAGCGAGGTGATCGTCCCCTTGATCTGCAAAAGGAAGTCAGACTCGATGTGCGCAAGTAATCGGAAACCCGCTGTGGCACCAATGATGAATGCCAAGGGCCATCTCGCAATCCATCCACCTGTCGGTAGCAGCCTGCAAATGAGCATGACCGAGAGAATGAGCGGAATGATGTAGATCCAATTCCAGTCATAGTCCTCTGCAAGACCAGGCGTGGTCCATGCGCGGACGAGACCTGGGGACAAATTGACCAGCAACTTGTCGACTATTCCCGTGTAGAACGAATAGACCATCCAGTACGCGGCTGATGCCCCCACCACGATTGCTTCGGCAGTCTTATAGAAGGGATTGTCACCGACGAGGAATGACATGATGCAGAGTGTCAAGATTGCGGCCAACCAGATACCGATGGTCCGATTGACCGAGAAGACAGCCCCTGCAGGTCGATCTGCCTCTGGCATTCCTGATGCGAGTTGTGTCACCGTCACCCAGGACGACTCCGCAACGACCCCCCCGCTTGATGATGCAGCCTTGCCAGCGTCGCTGGCAGCAGCCACCCAATCAGCAGGCGCATCCACAGTGCCGCCCGTCGCGACATAGGACTGCGTCTCGGGAACCACCCAGACCTGCCCGGCATCCAGCATCACAGCAGCCACAGCCATACCAGCGATGATGATCACCAAACCGACGATCCAACCGATGAGACTCCCGCTTTCGAAATTAGGTGTCGAATCTTGCTGGCTCATGCGCCACCTCGCTTTCGATCGACGAAGAAGATCACATTGCCCAGAACGATGAGCAGGACCATCAGGAGGTGCGCCACGAATTGCGGCCCCATCCGCTGAAGCGCAGACGTACTTGAGTACCGAGCCTTCACAAACTGATCCTCGCCGAAGTGTGGGTAATGCTCCTGCAACACTTGCTCATAGCCTGCAGCGCCTTTGATGGCCGCCAGCAGTCCTGCCAAAGGGTCAGGGATGTAGGGATAGAAGAGCGGCGCTTGCACGCCAGTGCAGCCCGCGACCATCGAGATGCCTGCGGGGGTCGCGGCATACTGCACCCACTGTTTGGTGCCAGGATCTCCAGCGCTGACATTGACGATCAGGTTCATCGCCTTGGCCGACTTGATGTTGGCCGTCATCGGCAATTCATCGAGATCCTGTTTACGTGAATCAGTGATGAAGAGTTGCTTCCAGTCGACGATGATGTTCTTGATGACTGCTTCGCCGCCGGGCTTGTAGCCGAATGACATATAGTCTTTGCCATAGGAGAGTGAGGGATACTCCTCCTGAAGAAGCTTCATGGCATCTTCGACGAATGGCTCACCGAGCGGCCACAAGCACATGAAGTAGATCTTGTGCTTTTTCTCCGCCAGATGCCGCGTAAATGCCATCGCCATCGGCAGAAGTTCGCCCTGCGAACCGGGATCGAAGTCAAAGGAAAGCAAAACACGCGAGCCGTCGGGAAGCGATTCAATCGCATCAAAGACATTGCGATCCTGCATCGTCACCGTTGTGGGTGGTGAGAAGCGAAGCAGAATGGGAACAGCGACTGCCAGTCCCATCACAAGGAAGACAAGCCGTCGATCAAGATTGCGAAGGAGGTCCATCATCGGTCAATCCTCCGATCCGAGGTAGGAACGATCGACGCCGAGGATGACCTTCAGCGATGTGGACACGATGCCCAGTGCGATACCGATCATGATCGCGCGATTCCCAGCTTTCTGCGGAACATCGAGAATGACCTGGGTGAGATTCTCGAGTCTCAAACCATTAAGCAATTGATAGGACCAGTTTGTCAGATGTGCGTTCACTTCCGATGCCAGCGCCTGATGGTCCGGAGACATCGCCGCGAAAGCCACGCCGTCATAGGTCACCGCTGCCAACGACGCGCCGCCGTCGATCTGCATGCCAACAGCCGTGACGAATTGACGTACATCTTCTGGGAACGTTGCGGAATAGGAAGCCAGATCAGGCAGGAAGCTTGTAAGCCATACACCGGCATAGACCTGCCCGAGCAGCACGATGAATGCCGTACCCAGAAGCAGGGTCGCCTCAAGGTTCTTGGCCCGGAATGCTCTGAATGCGGCTGAAGCAATGTAGAAGGCCAACATGGCGAACATCGTCGCCGTCAGTGGCACCAGACCATATTGGTAGATCCACCAGAAAGGCGTTCCTTCCTGCACCACCGGTGCAGTCCATGCATTACCCGGCGCATTAGGAGTTGGAAGTGCGCCGATCTTGAACATGCCGATGATCAAAGTCACGAAGAATGCGAGCAATGTGATGACGGCATAGCCCCAACCGGGTTGTCGATTGGAAATCTTCGCGAGGTTGAGGATGAGGAGATTGCCAGCGCCGAGCACCATCGCCGCCGCTGCGAGGATGATGAACATCTCCATCGCATCGGCGCCATAGGTCTCGGTCAGCGGAATGAAGTAGGTGGCAATCAGCAGAATGCCGACCAAAGCTGCGATGAGAAGTGGAATGGTTCGCTTGGCGATCACGAGCCACCTCCCCCGCCCGCATGAGGCTGCTGGGCCTGCGCATCGAGTTCTGCGTCAATCTGCGCGACCTTATCGGCGTTGGGTACCAGACCATCGGCACCCAGAATGTTGTCCTTGATGTAGAGCTCCGCGATCTGAGCTGTGCGGGATTCACTTGTCACAGCGATCGTCGCGAGAACGCATCCCACCACCAGCAGACCTGCTGCCATGATCTTGCCGATGTCCTGCCCCTTGAGCGAACCGAGTTGTTCGGGATCGTTCGAGAGATAGGCAGACGCAGCGAAGAATTCCTCGCCAATCAGGGTGTAGTCACAGGCTGCCACAAAGAACGGCAACTGAGACGGCATCGCGGTTCCAGCGATCTGAATCGACCCGATCGAATTCGCGGTCTCCGCGAGAATCAGTGACTCTGCGTAGAACGCCCCCATGTAGAAGCAGGCGGCAGGACGCTCACGCACCATCACACCCTGAACACCCGCGGTATAGCCGAACTGCTCGTCGGTGAGATAGTAGATGTCGTTCTCGTTGTAAGCGTCAGGACGACCCTCTCCAAGATAGGCAGCCTCGACTGTTTCGCGTGCGGTCGTCATGACGAGTGACCGAGCAGTTGGCACTCGGAGTTTGGCGTCATATCGCGCGGACGTCTTCGCCACATTGCTGAGGACTGTGATCCCTGCCACAGTCTGAATGTCGTTGATGTCGAGAATTCCTGGAACAAAGAGGACGGGCTTGCCCATCTCGGTCGCGCGGCCGACTGCTTCACTCACAGCCTCAAGGCCAGCGATCTTGCGAACACGAATCTCTCCACCTTTCTTGGCGATCACGACAAAGGCGATGATCACGAAACTGATGACAGCGGTGATGATGAGAAACCAGAATTTCCCGCCATTGAACCATTGCATCTCAGCTGTGACAGGGCTGGATGCCACACTGATGGGCGAATAGGTGCCACCCGGTCCTGTTGCCGCAACCGCGTAGAGATAACTGTTGCCTGCTTCGACGTTCTCATCCACAAACTTCGTGCGTCCGTAGGACACTGACCCGATGGGCTGTGTGTCTTCGAAATCGAAGTTGGCTGGGAAGCCGAGTTCAGAGGCGTCTGCCCCAGCCTCGCCAATACTCTCAAGCCCTTCACTGGTCTGCGCAATCTTGCGATAGATGGCGTACCCATCCAGCGAGCGTGTACCGGCATTCTCTTCGTCAGGTGACGCATGCCATTTGATCAGCACCTGCGTACCGATGTCGTTCGGCACGTCCTCGGCCGACACATGGGTCGGCGGCGCAAGTGTGATATCTGCAGCGAACGAATGGGTCGTCCACGCAGCAGATGCCACTACAAGCAGGAGGGTCAGGACGGTCTTCATGCCGCTCACTCCTCGATCAGTTCCACATTTGCGCGTGGCACGATCGCCGTTTCTCCGGAGGGGAACTTCACCTCCAGAACGCGGGCCTTTGAACCGGATCCTAGGACATGTGGCGCTGAGGGCAGGCCGGAAACCTCTCCGATCATGCCGAACCAGGGGTCACGAATCACGCGAAGCGTGCGACCAATCTCCAATTGGCCCTCTTCAAACTGCTGATCGGCGTCATCCGCCGGAATACTTGCAAGAGGAATGATGATTTCGGGGCGCATCACACCTGCGCGAATCTGGGTCGCCCCATTCACCGATGCTTCATTGCCGACATGAGCGGCGAGCATGGAGAATGTGCGCTCTGCCATGGCGATCTCGCCAAAGCCCTCTGTCACAATGACCGTGATGCCCAGCTCTTCTCGACCCGTAATGGCAACCCCCAGGTCATAGCCAAGAAGAGTCTTGAGATCCTGATCATCGATGCCGCCGGAGATAATCGCGGCAGCACCAACCTCACGCGCTTTCTCAATCGCCTCAACGGTCATGCGTGCGCCACCGATGATCACGGTGCCCTGCATATCCGCTGTGATCAGATCGGGTGTGACTTCCTGATCATGAGACTGGCAGGCCATTGTGATGCGGCCATGTGTTTCACCACCGACACCGAAGATGCCTTGTACATAGGCAACGTCCGCTTCAATCTCACACCCTTCGTTCTCACGGACTGAAACGACGCGCCCACCCACATAAGCCTTCACCTGAACCGGAAGCGGCGCTCCACGCACAATCACCTGCCCTGTCACTGGCGAGACTGTTTCAATGGTGCCTGCGTAGCGGGAATTCACCGTGGTCTTGAACATCCCGAAAATGCCCTTGGTCTGCGCAATCGGTTCATCAAGCGCAACCGGATCACCTTCCTTCTTGAGCATGCACTCCACAACATCCTTGGGTGGAAGGGACATTTGATTAGATAAGTTGATCGGATTGACATCACCAGGCAGCGATGTTTCAGCCACAATGTCGTCCGCTGTCACGGTGTCGCCGACGGATACCTTGACCTCGCCGGAAATGGGAAGACGCCGCATGACGCGGTGCGTCTTGTGCCGGGTGACAAGCAGTCCTGGTGTGTATGCCTTGGCCATGGTGTGTCCTCGCCTTAGACGGCGACAGCCTCCTTCTCTTCGGCGTAGACATCCAGTGAGTCCAACCACCCCTGTACGGTCGCCTGACAAGTCGCCCGGTCTTCAGGCAATGAAAGGGATCGACCGCGGCCATCGAGAATCAGGCCCACCGTTCCACCGCGAACTTCCTTCTCCACACGCTTCCCGGGACCGGCCCCAAGGTCAATGCCCCGTGCCGGTGTCAAGATGATCTTCGCCCGGTCATCCATACCCATCTCGATGAGTTTGAGCTCCCCGCCCGCGATCTCCCCGGAATCGGTGAGACTTCCGCTCAGTTCATACTTGAAGCACAACTTGCCTGGCTTGGGAGAACCCTTCGCGCACACGCAGGTACCCAGATAGATCAAGCAATCGCGATCAAAGACCTGCTCGGCAGCCTTCGGATGAACACTCGCAAGAACACCGAGGTGAGGCATCATGAAAATCGAGTCCTTGGCGAGCATCGTCACGCCTTCTGGCTCGAATGCATCAATCAACAGCATGGCAGTCTGGTGCATCCGGGGTGCATGACTGAGGACGCCGCCTGAGGCAACAAGAAGATCAAGCTTCATGTTGTTGACGATGGTCATGCCGCCGGTTTCCTGACTGAACGTGTCGCCAACCGTACGCTGCTGCTGCACACCTTTGAGTGTGGTCGCAAACTCCTTGTGCTGCTTGTACGCCAGTCTCAACGCTTCACGCGCAACCGCCTGCTCGAACATCAACGCTTCCTTGGTCTGGGGAATCGTCGTCGGGCGGATCATCTTGTTCTTGACATGGTTCCTAAGCTCACGCTCGTCCATGTCGAAGGGCACCCAACGAAGTACGTTGGGCATCGTCGCCTCAGCGCACACATTCGAGATGGAGTACGACATGCCAAGATTCGCACTGACCGTCCGGTTGAACGTCTCATCGAAGACGCTGAATACATCAGTAGTGGCCCCACCAATGTCGACACCGACAACATTGATTCCCTGGAGACGTGCCACCGTCTGCAGAATGTCGCCGACCGCCCCTGGTGTGGGCATGATCGGGGCGCCGGTCCAGCCCATTAGTTTGTCGTAACCAGGCGCCTGGGCCATCACATGCTCAAGGAAAATGTCGTGGATCTTGTCCCGGGCAGGACTGAGGTTCTCTCGCTCAAGAACCGGCCGCAGATTGTCAACAATTTGCAGATCAAATCCACCCTCGTCAAACACGCTCGAGACTGCATCACGCGCGTCCTTGTTGCCTGCATAAATGATCGGCATTTCATAGTCGCTGCCGAACCGAGGTTGCGGCTTGGCAGGTGCGACAAGTTCGGCGATCTGCACCACTTTGTCTGTCGTCCCGCCATCCGTCCCCCCGGAGATCAGAATCATGTCCGGTCGCAAATCCCGGATGCGTTGAATTTGGTCATGCGGTCGCCTTCCGTCGTTGGCGGCGATGACATCCATCACAATCGAGCCTGCACCCAGCGCTGCACGCTTGGCACTCGCTGCAGTCATCTCGGCGATGACGCCTGCAACCATCATCTGCAGACCGCCTCCAGCAGAGGACGTCGAAATATAAATATCGCAACCCTCAGTCTCAGTTGCTGGAGAAATGATGCGACCATCATCACCAACGAGCCGACGGCCCGCGAGTTCTCCGATCTCGGTGACGCTGTTGATGACGCCCATCGTCACATCAGCAAAAGGTTTCTCGACAGTTGTTGGCGCTTCCCCGCGATGGGTTTGCCGATACGCGCCATCCACAAACTGAATGAGGATGGCTTTGGTCGTCGTACTACCGCAGTCGGTGGCAAGAATGACCTTGATCTTTTCAGGATCGATTGCAGTGATGTCAGACATCAGGTGGTCCACTGCCTTCGTCCGGGTGGCCGGACGGGGCATCTGAGGCTCCTTCTGGATCTTCCGAGTCGGGGCCGATGCGGTCCCAATGCTCCAAGCGGCGGCAAAGGTACTCGACCGACCCCCGCTGCTCAAGAAAGTCCGCAAATTCGGCGATGGCTGGCCCATCGAGGACGACCGAGACAATGGGGCGAAAGAAGTGCATGGCTTGGGCGGCGACAAAATTGAGCGGACGGCACATTTCCAGTGTCATGAGGGCGGGAGTGACCATCTGACGGCGAACAACCACCTTGCAGACAGTGTCCACCAATTCAGATTGCCGCTCTGTTGGCGTCGCCGCGCCCGGTTTCTCGACCGCAAACGCCTTCTTCCACTCTTCTCGCCAAGTCATGGGGCCATCACATCACTCATGAGCCATGGAACTCCTCATCCACATGCCCAGCAGTTGGCCTGCAAGCATCTGTCTCAGAAGAAGATAGGTTATTCCTGCTTTCTAAAGCGCTTTGTATCCGAGGCACGATCTCCTCGGCATGCCTGCCAAACAAAAGGCTGATCCCTGCGGTGTCGAAGACGCCTCCTTTTGCACGTGGAGAGACATAGCCCCCCTCTTGATCATGCCGAAACTGTTTGATCTCAGACCATCGTAAGTTACGTTTGGTCAGGGGGTAACGTGCTGCCAGACCACCTTCATCCATCCAGTAGGTGCTCGGCAGAAAGAATCTATTGAGGGTCAGAAAAAGAAACAGAATCGCCCCACCTGCAGCAAGTGGGCTGGCCAGAGGATCAGCCACCAGCAATCCCACCAGCACGCCACAGAAAAGGATCAGTACAACCGCCAGAACCGCCTTCACTGGATGCTCTCGAAGCGGGTGGGCTGTCCACTGAAAGGTTGGGGGAGTGGCTTGCATCGAATCCGAGATGGTAGCGGAGCCGCTCGGGCTGAGTCCTCCATCCAGATCGCATGATTGTCACTCCCGAGATGCCGGAGCGTGCAGACCTACCATGAATCCCCATGACAACATTCATCACCGTTGGACTGATCACGCTGGCCTCCCTGCTGGCCGTTGCTGCGTGCCTTCATCTCATTCCGAAGCTGGGCGCACCGGGACACGCATTCTCAGAGTGGCTGTGTGCCGCACCAGGATTAGACGTGCTCATTACCTACTTCACAGTAGCGCCACTGTTTGTCGGACCGATCGTTGCCGGCTGGATCGGTCTCGCTGCCAGCCTCGTCGCTCAGATCTTGACCGTGATGTTGTGGACATTCGCGCATGGCCTTGCCCACCCCGCCGCCCGCAAAGGTCCACGCATCGTCAATCTGTTGAACAGCCTTGTCGGAACTTGGCGGAACTTTCTCGCAGTCTGGGTGACTGCCATTGTCGTTCCCCTGTTCTGGATCATTCGCATGGCCGAGATTTTTGTATACCCCTTCCTTGTCTGGCTGATTCGCTTTCCGCGTTACAAGCAATGTGAGTGGGTGCGCGTCTCACGCCACAAGTTCAAAAATCTGGTCGGCCACGATCTCATCTGGTGTCTCTACTGCGATTGGATGACCGGTGTCTGGTCTCTTGGCTCTGAAATGCTCCGCAATGTCGAATCGTTCTGGTGTCCCATTCGCTTTCACAGCGAGAACAAATGTGACAACTGTCATCACGACTTCCCAGACGTCTTCAATGGCTGGGTCCCCGCAGATGCCACCATGGAAGATGTCACCAATATTCTCCGAGAGAAGTACGGCGACGCAAAGGTCAACAGTTGGTATGGACATCCAGCCCGCCTGACTGTCGAAGGACAGTCAACCGACGACACTTCGGCCTGACGGAAGATCGATGTTCGGAGGGCTGATGCCATGAGCATCATCATGCTGACGATCGCGATTTTCGCACTGGCCGTCCTGTATTCGGCAGTCGGTCATGCCGGCGCGTCTGGTTATCTGGCAGCGATGGCGATTGTCACCACCATGCCACAGGAGGAAATGAAGGCAGTCGCGCTCACGCTGAATATCTTCGTCGGCGCGATCGGCAGTTACCACTACATCAAGGCCGGACATTTTGATTGGCGCACGTTCTGGCCATTCGCTGTTTGCGCCGTCCCACTGGCCTTTATCGGTGGAATGTGGACGCTCCCCACACTCCTCTTCAAACCGCTGATTGGTTGCGTCTTGTTGTACGCATCACTCGTTCTGGCGGTTCGGGGTTTCAAGTCTCGCAGCGGCGCCGCAACGAATCAGATCGTTGCGCCACGCATGCCCCCACTTCCTCTGGCGCTGACCAGTGGCGCTGGACTCGGACTGTTGGCAGGGCTGACGGGTACGGGCGGCGGCATCTTTCTCTCCCCGCTGCTGCTGATCAAGAACTGGGCCACGCCGCAGCGGACGGCCGCCATCTCGATCGTTTTTGTTCTCGTCAATTCGGTGGCAGGGCTCGGCGGTGTGGTGACGGATCAGCCCACTCTTCCAGGTTCGCTGCCCTACTACATCATCGCTGCCATCGTGGGCGGTTTCATCGGCTCGCGACTGGGCGCACGACGATTGCCCGGTAATGGCATCCGTCTGCTGCTCGCGATCGTGCTGATCATTGCCGCCGTCAAGTTGTTCCTAGCCGCCTGATGTTCTGGATGCATTGAGGCACCCCCACTGTTGCAGTGGAAGAGTTGGATGCTCTGACTGACACAATCTCCTCAGAAGTGGCTCTGGCCATCCACCTTGATCACGCTTCTAGACCCCCTCAGCCATGATATCCCTCATCCAGATGCCGAAATCGGGGCATCTTCTGACAGATCTCCCACTGCCCAACGGAGTCCTTTTGAGGGCAGGTAACGGACTGCTCTTCATAACGCTTGAACATCTGCAGAGGGATAAGACGATGAGCCACACAACCAACCACATTCGAATCAACTGTATTGCCACCACGCTGATCAGCATGGTGGTGTCAGCTTCAGGGCTGGCCGCCAACACAGATCAGACTGGAGCATGCTGCTATGACCTCGCGCCAGGCGTGATGCTGTGCGATGAAGTGACCCCTTCCGTGTGCGAGAGCCTTGGCGGGTTCTACTACGGGGACGGAACTGTCTGCAGTGATGCGATGGTGGAGTGTCCTGACGCCAACACCGAAGCTGCCTGCTGCGTCGACGATGCCGATCTGGGTTGGTACTGCATTGATGCAACCTTTGATCTATGTCAGGATTACAGCGGCATCTGGTACGGCGTGGGCGTCTTGTGTGGAGACCCCGGTGTCAACTGCGAACCCCTCAGCGAACTCGGCGCCTGCTGCTGGGAAGATGCTGACCTTGGTTGGCAGTGCATGGAACTCGAAGATTACAAGTGCGAAGATCTCGGAGGGACCTGGTATGCAGGTCTGACATGCTTGGATATCACTGGCGAATGTGGCGACACCCATGATCCCGGCGCATGCTGTATCGACGAAGATGGTGACGGCACTTACTGGTGCAGTGTCATCTCCATCACAGACTGCCACGCTGCCGGTGGTGTCTTCTACGGGCCTGGAACAACTTGTGCAGATCCGATGGTCGAATGCGATCCCTACGAAGAAGACGGCGCATGCTGCATCGAAGAAGGTGGACCAGGTTCGGGCTATTGGTTCTGTGTCGAAGTCAGCCAGCAACTCTGCGACAACGCACTTGGTGTCTGGTACGGCCCAGGAACGCTCTGCACCGACCCCGGTGTCAATTGCGACCCTGCATGCAGCATCACTGAGGGTGCAGATTGCGCCGGCAGGCCCCAGTATCAGGATCCCGATTACGCCCTCTTCGGCAATGGTGACATTGCCGTCCAAACAGCTTCCCCCAGTATTCTGGGAGGCTTCGTCGTCACGGTGTTCGATCTCTCTGGTGTGGCAACGGCACCACTGGACAGTTGGTTCGCCCTGAACCGATATGCCCACCCGAGTTGGACGCGAGACAACTTGGGCAGCATTTTCGGGCTCGCCCTGGACGGTGACGGCAACATCTATGTCTCGTCCACCAAAACATGGAACGCAGACGACATGGGTCCCGCTGGTTGGGGTGCGGTCTACAAACTCGACACCTACAGCGGCGCGATCAGCACCTTCGCCTTGCTGCCCAACGCTCAGGACGCAAGCCTCGGATCCATCACCTATGACTGTAATCATGAACAGTTCTTCGTCACCAACTTCGGCGATGGCAAGATCTATCGCCTCGACATGTCCGGTGCCATCATCGACTCGTTCGACCATGGAATCCCTTGGAATGGCAACGCTGGATGGGCTGCGCTACGCGATCGCCCCTGGTCCGTCGAAGTGCACGACGGCCGCCTCTACTACAGCATGTGGAACGAGGACACTGTCAACTACACCAACGCAGACTTCAATGAGATCTGGTCCATCAAGCTCGACGCTGCTGGCGGTTTCATCGCCGGCACAGAGACACTCGAAATCACAATTCCAGAGCTATACCAACATCGCTCGGCACCCGTTGCCGACATGCGTTTCTCAAAAACAGGCACGCTCTTGCTCGCGGAACGCTCCATGCAGGGCAATACCAGCCTCGGCGCTCATCAATCACGACTACTTGAATACGAATGCGTTGCTGGCAGTTGGACTCCGTCATCGAATACCTATGAAGTTGGTGGCGCTGGCTACATCTACAGTTCAACAGGCGGTGTCGACGCGACACCTGAACACACCTGGTGCGGAGCAGATGCGATGCATCTCACTGCCACTGAGCGCATGTACGGCATTCAGGGTCTGCCCACTACCGGTGGAACCGTTGCCGACAGCGTTCTGATCGACTATCAGGACATTCTTACCAATGGTGACAAGACCATGCTGGGCGACGTCGTCGTCGCCAGCAGTGGCACACCTGATGTGACCTGCCCAACCGTTCAGGTACTCGGTGTGGACTGCATCGGCGCAACCGCTCCTTGGGACTTCGACCTGACGATCGGGATCAGCAACATGGATCCGGTCGAGACCATCACAAGTGTCACCCTTGCACCTCCGGTTGGCAACACCCTCACGCCAGATCATGTCACGATGTCACTCCCCCCATTGCACTCATGGTCATTCGACACCGTGCTGGAGGGTGCGGCGCAGGGTTCCACCGTGTGCATTGATATGGAAGTGCGGTTCGGGAACGGTGATATCTGCGAAGAAACGGTCTGCATCGATCTGCCCAACTGCATCATTGTGCTACCAGGCGATCTCAACGCGGACGGGCTGGTGAATATCGACGATCTCATGGAAGTGATCAGCCGCTGGGGTGAAATCTGCGACAACACCGACAATGACTGTCAGGGTGCAGATCTCGATCAGAGCGGAGAAGTTGATATGGAGGATCTGCTAATTCTCATCGGCAACTGGTCACTCTGATTTCTACTGTTTGGATGTACCGGAGCCGCGTGGAGTCCCTCGAGACTTCACGCGGCTTTGTCTTCACGCTTGCCAAGAATCGACCAGACGAGGAACAATCATTTCGAGCACTTCAATGCGGTCGATCTCCACTCCCACTTCGTGGAGGCTCACCGCTTGCCCGTGAAGTTCTTGTGGCCAATCGATCGGGCCTACGTTGATCCCAACGCCAATGACAGCGTTGCCATCGGACTGCTCAATGAGCACGCCAGCGAGTTTCCGTCCGTCGAGGAGCACATCATTCGGCGCCTTGACACGCAGCCTTCGTGGAAGCAAGTCTCCGAGCGCTACGACGATCGCTGACGCCATCTCCCGTGACAGTTCCGGTCGTGTCGTCGCGGGCAATACAAGGCTGAACGCAAGTCCCGCATCGCCGCCGCCAAACCACGTGTTCCCACGCTGTCCACGCCCTTCCGTCTGAGATCCCGCAACAACGAGAGCGCCCCGACCGAGAATCCTCGCCTGATCCTGTGTGCTGGCGCACGCAGCCATCACTCTCCCCTGAGTCAACGAGGAATCCATGTGCGCAATGAGAGCGTCAAGTCTGTCAGGCCAGTGCGTAATGGACGCGGCTGCATTCACGCGTCGAGACCGATGTCCAAAATCGTCGCATCACGGGTGAGCGCCCCAATGGCAATGCGATCGACGCCGCTCTCGGCGACGGCGCGAACGGACGCAAGTGTGATTCCACCGGAAGCTTCCAGTTGCACATTTGGCGCCACAGCGTCTCTTGTCGCAACGGCCTCTTTCAAGACATCTGGAGGCATGTTGTCAAGAAGAATGATGTCTACACCCGGAACGCCCAATACCACCGCCAATTGGTCCTGCGTGTCGACCTCGACTTGGACAAACGCAAGTGATCGATCCGCACGCGCACGGGCAATGGCCCCTGCAAGTTGCTCGGCCATCTGCGCACCCTGTAGCGATGCAAGATGATTGTCCTTGAAGAGCGCCGCGTCGTGAAGACCCATGCGATGCGACATCCCACCGCCACAAGTCACGGCGTACTTGTCCCAACGACGCAGACCGGGAATAGTCTTGCGTGTATCTGTGATCACTGCCCGCGTGTCTGTCACCGCAGCCACATAGCGATGGGTGAGTGTCGCCACACCACAGGTCCGCCCGAGGATATTGAGGATGCTCCGCTCTAAGGCCAGTGCTGTCCGCCGTTCACCCGTCAGGGTTCCCAGCGTAGTCCCCGATTCGACTTGATCCCCTTCATCGACGCTCGCCGCCAAAGCAACATCACATTCAAGTGCCGCCAAGCCGCGCCCAAGTGGCTCCAGCCCGCAAACGACCATCGGCTCCCTTGCAACCAGACGAAATGTCCCCTCATTGTCGGCTTCAACAATGACTTCGCTGGTGACATCCCCAGCATCCAGTCCGTCTTCACGCAACCATCGGTCGAGATCTTCTACGATCAGAGCAGTTGATAGCAGTTCAGAAGCGTCCATGAGTCAGAGTATAGATCGATGCAAGTGCCTACCAGCCTGCGGTAGCCTGTCAGCATGATTGGCGAACCCACAATCTTCGGTCGCATCATCGATGGTGAGATTCCCTGCCACCGCGTCTATGAAGACGCTCATGTTCTGGCATTTCTGGATGTCGGACCGATCAGCCCCGGACACGTACTTGTGATTCCCAAGGAACGGGTCGCCTTCCTGCATGAACTCAGCGATGATGCTGCCGCTGCTCTTGGACGTGTTCTGCCACGCATTGCCCGGGCAGTCATGTCCGTCACCGGCTGCAGCGATTACAACATCCTCCAGAACAATGGTGCCTCTGCGCATCAGGCCGTATTCCACGTGCACTTTCACATCATTCCCAAACATGCTGATGGAAGTGGACTAGGCATCGAGTGGAACGCAAACGAACTGGTAGATGGCGAGTCGCTTGCTGCCAGTATCAGTGAAGCGTTATGAATGAGTCCAACACGGCATCCATACGCCTCCGCGCGCAGGGGACGCCTTAGCCTCAGTCACATCAATCGCGACGAAGATGATCTACTGTTTTTGCGCAATGACTGCCTGCGCCGCGGCGAGACGTGCTGTTGGAACGCGGAATGGTGAACAACTGACGTAGTCGAGTCCGCAGTGTTCAAAGAAGTGAACGCTGGACGGATCGCCACCATGTTCCCCGCACACACCGAGCTTGAGTTTCGGCTTCGTGATGCGGCCTTTACGACATCCGGCCTGGACCAGTGCGCCAACCCCATCGACATCAATCGACTGGAATGGATCCTTCTCCAGAATTCCACGATGTAGATAATCAGGCAAAAAGCCGTTGATGTCATCTCGGCTGTAACCGAATGTCAGCTGTGTCAGATCATTGGTCCCGAAGCTGAAGAAGTCAGCAACTTCAGCGACTTCATCGGCAGTCACGGCAGCCCGAGGTATCTCGATCATCGTGCCGACCGGAATATCAAGCCGCCCTGTGTATTTCTTTTCCTTCTTGACCTCGGAGATCGTCGCGAGTGTTTCCTCACGCAACATGTCAAGTTCCGCCCGAGTGCCGACGAGGGGAATCATGATCTCTGGCCTGGCGTCGATCTTCTTCTTCTTGCACGCGATCATCGCTTCCACAATGGCCCGAACCTGCATACGCAGAATTTCCGGATACGTCACGGCCAAACGACATCCTCGATGGCCAAGCATCGGATTGGCTTCGTGCAATGCTGTCACCAATCGGCGAACTTCCCGGGGTTTGACATCCAGCGACGCGGCCACCTCCTTGACGGCACTGTCTTCGTTCGGAAGGAATTCATGAAGCGGCGGATCCAGCAATCGCACCGTCACAGGCAGGCCCTTCATCGCCGTGAAGATGCCGATGAAATCCTTGCGTTGATAGGGAAGCAGTTTCTTGAGTGCCTTCTCTCGTTCACTGCGGCCCGTCGCCAGAATCATCTTCCGCATGTTGGTGATCCGATCCGGCTCGAAGAACATGTGCTCAGTCCGGGTCAATCCGATTCCCTCTGCGCCAAATGCCCTCGCACGAGCCGAATCCGCTGGTGTGTCCGCATTGGTGCGCACTTTCATGCGTCGCTTCGCGTCCGCCCACTTCATCAATGTGGAGAAGTGCTTCGACATCTTCGGAGTTGAACCCGCGAGTTCGCCAGCAATGACCTCGCCTGTTGATCCATCAAGTGAAAATGCGTCTTTGGGTCCGAAAGTCCGATTGCCGATCCGGACCTTCCGGCCCTTCTCATCGATCTCCAACTCTCCAGCACCTGCCACGCAACATTTTCCCCATCCCCGCGCTACCACCGCTGCATGCGATGTCATGCCGCCCGTACTCGTGAGGATGCCGACGGCATGATGCATGCCCTCGACATCTTCAGGTGATGTTTCGCGACGAACCAGAATGACATCTTCACCGGCCTGGGTGCGCTCTGTGGCTTCTTCTGCACTGAAAGCAAGGGTTCCAGACGAAGCACCGGGTGAGGCCGGCAGGCCCCGTGCGATGATGTCGGCGCCCTTCTTGTCATTCGCTGAATAGCTGGGCAGCAGCAACTGCACCAGATCTCCTGCGGGCACACGCATGATCGCTTCATCGCGTTTGATCAACCGCTCTTCAACCATTTCGACGGCAATGCGCACGGCTGCAGCAGCAGTCCGTTTGCCCGCACGCGTCTGAAGCATCCACAGGACCCCACGCTCGATTGTGAATTCGATGTCCTGAACATCGCGATAGTGCTTTTCAAGTTTCGTCCGGACCTTCATGAGCTGGTCGTAGACCTTCTTGTTCCAGCGTGTCATCTGTCTGACGGGCCGAGGAGTGCGAATGCCTGCCACCACATCTTCACCCTGAGCATTGACGAGAAACTCGCCATAAAACTCATTCTTGCCGGTCGATGGGTCACGCGTAAAGGCAACACCCGTACCTGAATCGTCACCCATGTTGCCAAACACCATTGTCTGCACATTCACCGCTGTACCCGCCAGACCGGAGATCTCGTTGATCTGGCGATAGGCGATTGCCTTGCCGGAAGACCATGATCGGAAGACCGCTTCAATGGAGTGCTGCAGTTGCTCGTAAGGATCTTGCGGGAAGTCGATCTTGGCATACTTGCGGAAAACCTTTTCGTACCGCACGCACAGATCTTCGAGACCGCTGACGGGAACATCTGTGTCTTCCGTCACTCCACACTTCTTTTTCACCGCATCGAATTCCGCCTCAAAGTGGTGATGATCAATCTCGAAGACGACGCTGCCGAACATGTTGATGAGTCTGCGATACGCATCAAAGGCGAAACGGCGGTTACCGGTCAACTCTGCAAGCCCCTCGACGGATGCATCGTTCAAACCCAGATTCAACACGGTCTCCATCATGCCCGGCATGGATACTGCAGCACCACTGCGGACACTGACCAACAAAGGGTCTTCGATCGAACCAAATGTCTTGCCCGTCTCACGTTCGAGCCGCCGAACAGCAGTCTTCACCTGATCCATGAGTCCGACCGGCGTTTTGTTGCCACGATCGCTGTAGACCTTGCAGGTTTCGGTCGTGATCGTGAAACCGGGCGGAACCGGCAGGCCAATGGATGTCATTTCAGCCAGATTCGCGCCTTTGCCTCCA
>JAKVBW010000045.1:0-10922 GCA_022446945.1 Phycisphaerales bacterium
CTTTTTCAAGAATGCAGACGCCGCTCTTCTTGTCGCAGCGTTGATATGAAACGTCAGCAGCAATCACGCTGCTTCCAACGGAATCGATGTCGGCAGTATCGATGATGGCTTCGATCGCAAAAAGTTCGTCGTAGAGCGCGTTCTCATCGGCATCTTGCCAGGACTCACTGGAGATGGTGCAGCCAGTGGGGAGGTCCCACTCGATTACTGTTGGAAGCCCCTGAGCCTTGGCTGCATCCATCGCTTCTTTGTTGCCGCATGCGGCCCATCCTTCAGGCACACTGATCGTAATGGTGACTGGAAACGAAGTTCTGGGATCAAGCGTCGCGCCATGCGAGAGCAACTTGACGGTCGATGGTTTGCCCTGATTGCTGTCGATGTTTGCGTCAGTGGTCTGCTCCTTCGAGTCCAGCTCGGGTGCAGAAATTTGCCTGTAGTACCACACATAACCGGTCGAGGAGTCGCGATGAGTTTCGTACTTATTGAGTTCTTCATGTACCGGGTCAATTTTCTTGCTGAACTCGTCGAAATATGCTTCGCGTTCCTTGTTGTTGCTGAGTGCCTCGGCACCTTCTTGCGACTCTTCATACAGACTGTCTAGTTTTTCCTCGAGTTGCTTGCGTTTGATCTTCTCTTGCGCCGAGAGAGTTCGCTGTCTGCTCCATTTGGAGCCAAAGTCACCGACAAGCATGTCTTTCATGCCATCGCCGTCATAGTCGACGACGTGTACTTTGACGCGCGAGCTCGGGCGCATGGGGGTTTCGAGCATCAGAAATCTCTGGTCGAGTGACTGCTCGGGAATGAGCGTCTTCATGTCACCGAAAATTGGTTCATTTTCATTACCGAGATTGCGGTGCCAGAAGATTCCGCCGTCTTCTGAACCCACAAGGATGTCGCTTCGCCCATCACCATCCCAGTCTGTGAAGTGGACATTGGATCCATATTCCCAACCACCGATGTTCTTGCCATCTTCAGTTTCGAGGCGTTCGCTGCGTGGTGCCCATTTGGGTTCGTTCGCATTCCCGATGTTCTCGATTACGAAGCAACCGTTCAATCGAGATCCGATGACCATATCAAGATCTTGATCGGCATCCATGTCGTGCAATTCGGCCGTAACCGAGTGCACATCGTGATACTCGCCGCGATGTTTCATCTGCGCGTGAACGGGACCACCGTCCACGTTGCGCTGCAGTATTGGTGCATCGAATCCATTCTCTGAGTTACCCGGGAAGAAGTAGATGTCACCGGGATAAGAGCCCGTGACGATGTCGTCATGGCCGTCAGCATTGAAGTCGATGAACTGTGGGACAAAGCTCACCCAGCATGTAATGGGAACTTGCGCATCCTGGCCACCGGCCTGGACGTAGGCGTAGTCCTTGTAGATCGGTGCGAGATCAGTTCCATGGTTGCGATAGAACCGCAGTTTCCCAGCAACCCATGGATGTCCTGCACCGGCTTTCTGGGTGGTTTCACCTTTGAATGACTGGTCACCGAATTCGCCGACTAAGAGATCCCGGATGCCGTCGCCATCGAAATCGTAGATGCAGGGGGCTGCGTGGCCAGTGGTGACGTTGATGATCTCGCCGTTGGCACGTAGGGGTACAGGTGGATCGAAGTAGTTGGTGTCGGAGAATGCTGTGCAGCAAGAAGCTGCAGCAAGCGTGCTAGCCAATCTATTCATAGTGATACCCCTTCTCTTGGAGTTCCGACATGACATCGTCGAGAAGGCGTATGGACATGTCAATGTCGTTTTCATCAAGAACCATGGGGGGCTTGATCTAGATCACGTTGTGGAGTGGTCCATCCGTGCTCAGGAGGACGCCACGTTGGCGCATAGCATTGACGATTTCCGTCGCTTCGCTGTCTGCGGGTTCCAGCGTTTCGTGGTTTCGCACGAGTTCGATTCCGAGGAAGAGTCCCGAGCCACGGACGTCGCCGATGATTTCATGGCGTTTCTTGAGTGATCGAAGACCCTTTAGGAAATGTTGTCCGAGTTTCTGTGCACGATCCTGAAGGCCCTTCTCCTCGATGACGTCGAGTACTGCGAGTCCGCAGGCACACGACACAGGGTTGCCGCCGAAGGTCGAAAAGAACTCCATGCCACAGTCGAAGGCGTCTGCGATCGCGCGGGTGCAGACCACCGCGCCCAGTGGATGACCATTGCCGATGGGTTTCCCCATCACCACGATGTCCGGCACGACGCCCTGCAGTTCGAACCCCCACATCGCCTCGCCGACCCGGCCAAATCCGACTTGCACTTCATCGGCGATGCAAACGCCGCCTGCTGCGCGCACATGCGCAAATGCCTCGGCGAGATAACCCGCCGGAAGCGGGATCTGCCCACCACAGGAAAGGAGTGGCTCTGCAAAGAAGCCCGCAATCGAGCGTCCATCCGCAGCCGCGGCCTGAATGACCTCGGACACTTCGCCCGCCAGTCCTTCCCCAGAAACGCCCCTGCGATACGTGTCCGGGGCTGGAACGACATGCACCCATTCCGACTTCCCCGCCCCGCCCGGCCCCTTGAACTTGTAGGGACTCATCTCGATGCAGGTCCCCGTGCTGCCGTGATAGGCACCATCGATCACCATCACATCGTGGCGGCCTGTCGCGGCGCGTGCCAAACGCAGCGCAAGCTCATTGGCTTCGGAACCCGAGTTGACTAGGAAACAGACATCAAGCCCATCGGGCAACGTCCCGGTCAATCGCTCGGTGTAGGCCAACACATTCTCATGCAGATAACGCGTGTTCGTATTGAGCGCGCCCGCCTGCTCACTCAGACTTCTGACAACCTGCGGATGACAATGCCCCACATGGCACACATTGTTGACCAGATCCAGATAGACCCTTCCGTCAGCGGCGGACAGGTACTGGCCGCGCCCTTGAACGATGTGCAGCGGCGAGGCGTAACTCAGTGACAACACACCGGGCAGATGTGCCCTGCGACGTTCCACAAGTGAGGCAGTCTCCTCGCACGCGCCGCGGCGCACACGGCACGCGCTGGCAAGCGCGGTCTCCGCATCACGGGGCGCCGTCTCGGCAAGCTTGAGGAGCGGCTCCCGTGTGGACTGCAACTGCCCATACCAGGTGGCGTGCGCCGGATCGGTTTCCTCGCGCACCGCGGCAAAGCAGGCGCTGGTTGCGAGCCTGGCGAGCATGAGGGGGAAGAGCGCCTGCTGTTCGGACAAATCCAGTGGGCGCACCCGGTCATAGCCTTCGACGATCGCGGCAGCGGTTTCCAGCTCCATGCCTTCGTGCTGAAACGCATAGGCCAGCGTGATCGCCAGATCTGCAACCAGTGGTCCTTCGAGACAATCACCGAAATCAAGCACTGCCGTCACATCTTCGCCGTCGACCAGAATGTTCTCGTTGTTCACATCACCATGCAGCATCCCGCGGGGACAATCCGAGAGATCCAGCGCGGCGTGGAGTTGGAACGCGCGGTCTGCAGCCCGCCGCAAGGCCTCGTCCTGAATATGAGGCGTGCACTTGCGGTGCATCCCCGCCCCTTCGAGTGACCACGGATGGGTGCGGCCGCTTCCCGAGTGACTGAAACCTGCCAGTGCCTGATGGATGTGCGCGATCATGCTGCCAATATTGGCAAGCAGGTCCGGCGTCGCTGGCGCTTCACGCCACTGAACCCCCGGCAAACGCCGCTGCATGCGGGCCGGACGCTGCACACCATCAATCTCAACATCCACAACCCTCTCGCCCGTCTTCGACGGCTGAGCGCAGGGAACGGGTAGCCCCGCCTGCTCAAGCACGTGCTGGACCGCTTCCTCCAGATCCAGATCGCAGTCCTCCTCGACTGACACCTTGAGGACGCCGACATCACAGAGATAGTTGAGATTCTCGCCCGAGAGCCTGACCACCTGATCAGGGGAAGCGCCCCACTCTCTGGCCGCGATCTCCGCAGCCTGATCTCGCAGCGCATCCTGCTTGCTGCTGGGATGACTGGGGCCAGAGGGTCCATCGTGATGTTGCACGGGCGACATCGCTTGCCATCTTTGCAGTCATTCCGATGGGAATCAAGGGCGGCACGCCATTCTCTGGATTCCGCGCAGGCAAGTGGCCATCCACGCATCCAGTTCCCTCTTCGTCGTGCGATCCGGGCAGCGCTGAGTGGATGCGAACTCTATCATCCGCCACATGCGAATCCAGACGACCGACCATGAACTGACTGATGCAGCCCGTTCCGTGATCTCCAACGCGGCATTTCAGGAAACACTGCAACAACTCAACGCTGGCAAGGCGCCACACGAGATGTTTCGAGCGATGGCTACTTATCCGCCGGTGCTTGCAGCGATGGAAGCGATGGGCGAGGGCATCTACCCGGGCGGCACACTGCCGCGCGAATTGAAGGAACTCGTCATTCTGCAGTCCTCCATCGACAATACCTGCCAGTTCTGCACGAACAGCCATATTGACATCGCGCGGAATCTTGGATTGGGCGATGATCCCAAGGCGATCGTCGATGATCACGACGGAATGTCGCCTGCCTTCCGCATCGCACTGACGTATGCCCGCGCAGTACGGACCGACTCCAATCGGATTCCTGATGCCACCTTTGACGCATTGCGCGAACATTACAGTGAGGCCCAGATTGTCGAGCTGACCTTCCTTGTGGGTTACATCAACATGCTCAACTGGTTCAACAACGCACTTCAGGTGGAGTATCGAGGGGAGCTTGCCTGATAGCCCCGCGTGGGAAGGCGAGAGGAATGCATCGATGAACCCCCTGCTCGAAACGACGACAATGATGGATGTGGGAGAGGGACCAGACGTTTTCGTCTGCCTGCATGGATGGTGCTGCAGGACCGGGGACTTTGCCATTCAGGTCGAAGGCCTTGCCGATGACTGCCGCCTTCATGTTCTTGATTGGCAGGAACGTCTGGAAAAGCGTGGAGGCGGTTGTTCCTTCGATGATATTTGCCATGACATCATTGACGCGATTGCTGAAGCGGGTATCGAACGACCGGTCCTCTGTGGCCACAGTCTCGGCGGCTTTCTCGCGACACAACTGGCCTATGACCACGGATTGCCGATCCGAGGCTTGTTGATTCTGGACTCCGCACTTCCTTTGCCAGCCAAAATACGATCGCTTTGGCAGGCTGCCGCCAGAGCACTTGAAGCAGGCCCCTGGGACGAAGTCTTCCCCGGGATCGAAAGTCCTTTCTTCACAGAGAATGAAGCAGGCGAGATCCAGAACTCGATCATGCGTGGGATGTGTTCGCATGAACATGAACTCGCCATAGGGCTGCTTGATGAGATCTGCGCCTATGAATGGAAGCGTCAATTGGCGGACATCGATGTGCCCGTGCATCTTGTCGCTTCTGAACATGGCTGGCTTGACATGGATGCATTCCATGAGTTTGTGCCAAGTGCCACAAGTGAGCGCATTCCGGGAAGCGGGCATTTCATCACCGTTTTCAACGGCGATCGCGTGAATGCCATCATGCGCACCTTCCTTGAGCGCGTCTCGGATTGACTGACACCCCATGCAGCCCTGATCGCATTACTGCTCAGTACCGAGAAATCCTCGTACAAATGGAGCAAGACTGACCCTCTCGCGGATGCCAGACCTGATGCTGGATCTCATCAATGAGTATGATCCCATCGAACGCTCTTAATCCGATCCCACAGGAGAATGGCATCATGAACTTTGGTCAGGCAATCATTGGCGGAATCATCGGCGGCGTCATCACCCTTCTTGTCTGCTGGCTGCTCTTCAGCGTCTTCGGCTTGGCACTCATCGAATCCAATGTCTACACGGGCGTCACGATCGCCGGATTCTTCAGTGCTTTCTTCGCCGTTATCTTCAATTGCAAAAGCTGCTCATCGAACGACTGAGCACCACGCTGCGGGATTAAGGGGCTTCCTCGCCCTCAACGGCCGGGTCATCCTGTTGTGGAATGGCCTCGCGCATCGATCTGTAGATTTCAATGTCCTCGTGATCCTCGCCAGCGTTGGCGATCGTGGTTTCAATCCATCTGACTGCCTCCGCATGCTCGCCGCGGTCTCGATGCACCTCCGCCAAGGCATGGGTCACCTCGGGCGATGCTTCTCCCCGAATCGCCACAGCACGCTGAGCTGAGTCGAGCGCAAGATTCAGATACCGCTCCGCGTACTCACCGTTGTCGTTCGTCCTGATCATCGATGCGAGTTTCAGGAGCTCATCCGGATTGTTGTGCCAACGCGCTCGCCTGGCAGCCATGATCGAGTCAACCGCGTCCCATTGCCCTGTATCCACGTAGAGGGAATTCAGTGCCCCCTCTGCTCGCAGAGTCGAGGGGTCTTCTTCTCCAAGCCCCCCCACAAGACTTCCGTGAAGCGCTTCCGCATGCGCAATGGCTTCATCCACCCGTCCCTGAGACTCAAGAATCTTGGTCTGCAAAGTCTGCAACGTAATGACTTCACGATGCCATGGCCCCATGATTTTGACCATCTCCGGCTCAAGACGATCTGCCAGCTCCTCAGCCTTGTCAAACTTGCCAAGATCCCAGTGACCGCCTGCCAAGGAAAGCTCCGCGAGGAGGTACTGCGGGTTGGGTGCACTCACTTCAAGACGGGTTTTTTCAAGCAGCGACTCCAATATGTCCATCGCATTTACACCAAGACCAAGGTTGTGATATCCAACGCACAAACCCGTTGCAGTTGAAAGCGTGACCGGATCAGCCGCACCATTTGATTCAGCCATATCTTGAATGAGTTCCTCAATGACTGTGTCGAGTCCCTCCTGCTGATACTCCATGTAAATGTACGCACGCGCCATCCTCATGCGAAAGGCGCCGGCAGCAGCGGATGAACCAGCTTCGCCTGCCGACAAAAACTCATACACTTCCTGCCAAATTGGCTCGCCTTCCTCGAAATTACCCTTCGACAACAGGGCGATACTGAGAGCGGCCTTGAGAGTGATGACATGGGAGGCGTCCTCACCGTACAACTGCGCATAAGTAGTGACCGACTTGCGTAGAAGCAATTCAGCTTCCTCAGTACGGCCAGTACGCATGTAAGCAATCCCCAGATATTGCTCAGCATTCGCAAGATCGAAGCCCGATCCGCCAGCAGTGTTAAAGATTTCAACTGCCTCACTCAGAAGTTCTGTCGCATTCTTGGCAGATTCCGCATCTTGATGTGCAGCCATCAGAGTCATTCCGAGACCCGTTGCAGCCTGGGCAGTCTTGGTGTGGCGGGAACCAAAGACTAGGCGACAGTCGTCAAATTGCTGCTGAAACTTCGCCTTAATGCCTTCGAAATTAAGAGTCTGCAGCGACTCCTGCAAATCCATCGAACAGATCAGACCACGGGCCTGAATGGTGACCGGATGCATATGTCCCAATTCCGCCTCTGCCTCCCTACTCACCGATTCAAGGAGGGCAGTCGCTTCCCCAAGATGGTCGACTTCGAATCGCTTGTCATCACCGATAATCGCATTCTCGATAATCAGCGACTCTGCCAGATCAACCTGAGCACCGAGATGAAATGCCAAAGGCACCTTCGCCCCTGACTCGATGGCGCCAACAATCTCCCGCCGCTGACGCAGGGCATCTCTTTCGCCCATGAGTGATGCGATGTCTGCCAGCACATCCTGCGCTCCGAGGCGATCCTCTTCGTCCATCACCTCTGCATAAGGCAAATCCAGTATTGCCTGCGCATTTTCTCCTGCAGTTTCGTAATCCCCCTTGTCTACGAGCACTCGACTTAGTGCCAAAGCCGTTTGAACGTGCTCCTTTGCGCGTTTATGAGGGATAAGACTGTTGAAGACATCAACTGCTCGATCCAACTGGACTTCTGCATTGTCAAGATCCCCCATCTCCCAAAGAAGGGTGCCAATGGCCCGTCGCGACGGTGCTTCGAGATGGGGAATGTCACTGAATCGTTTCGTGATCTCATCAGTTGCCTGAAGGGCGATGTCATGGACGGACATCGATCGACCCTGCGCATTGCGAGGCGCGCCAAGCGCAAACAGATCCTCAGTCAACTCAGAAGTCATTACCAGCATGTTGAAGCTCTCAACAGCCTCATCCCGCAATGTCTCTGCACGTTCAGCGTTGGCAGTTGCTTCTTGACGAGCTTCTTCCGCCGCAGCCGCACTCTGTTTGGCACTGATCGCAAGACCGATGCTCACGATGGTTGCAAGAACCAGAACAGCTGCGATCGAGGCAATCGAGACGAAGATGGCCCGATTTCGCTTCGCGAAGATCTTCAATTGGTAAGTGATGCTGGGAGGACGCGCCTGAATGGGCTCGTTGTTCAAATAACGCTCGATGTCGCCCTGCAACTCGTGAGCAGACTGATAACGCTGGTCCCGATCCTTCTGGAGGGCTTTCATGACCATTGTTTCGACATCACCACGCAAGGTGCGATCGATCGTGCTGGGCCGGCCGGGAGCATCTTCACGGATCACCCGGGCCGCTTCAAAAACCGGCACACTGCTGAGGTCATAGGGAAGCGCCTCGCAGAGCAGTTCATAGAGAATCACACCCAATGAATACACGTCACTTCGCGTATCCAGTAGATCCGGATCAGCCTCACACTGTTCCGGACTCATGTATTGCACGGTTCCCAACAACTGACCGACATCGGTTTGCAGTGTCGTCACCGCCATGTCCGAATCCGTCGCGCGGGCAACACCAAAATCGATGACCTTTGGCTGGCCGTTGGCGTCGACCAGAATGTTCCCGGGTTTCAGATCACGATGAATGATGCCCTTCTGGTGCCCGTGGCTGACCGCGTCGCAGACCTTGGCGAAGAGTCTGAGTCGATCGCGGGTTCCCAGTTTCTTGTCGTGCGCGTACTGGCTGAGGCTTTTTGACCCGACGATGTACTCCATGGCGAACCAAGGCACACCTCCGCTGCCATCGTCCCAGGTACCCGCTTCATAGATCTGCGCGATGCCTTGATGGTGCAGACGCGCCAGCACCTGTGACTCGAACGAGAATCGCCGCTGCGCAGCCCGGGATGTGACCCCACTCCGCATGACCTTGACCGCGACTTTGCGGCGAGGATTGTCCTGCACACCTTCGTAAACCGTTCCCATGCCACCCGAACCGATCACGCGCCGGATCGTGAAATGCGCGATCTTGGATGGAGGCGATGGATCTGCAAATGCCGCTGTCTTGGGGACAGGCGCCATGGTCGGCGCGTCGGCAATATCCGCAGCTTCCTCTGCCAACATCGCTCGGACACTTGTTAACAGTGCTTCATCATTCCCACAGGAGGTTGCGATGAACCCTTCTCGCTTCTCATCGCCGAGCTTCAGCGCGGCATCTGCGATTGACCGTGCCTTTTTTTCAGATCCAGACATCCATGACGCTCCAGCGTTGGCACATTTGCCCCGTGGATTCTACTTGTCATCCCTACTCAAGGGATGAACCAAGGCGAACCCTCCTGATGTGTGCCCACTCAGCATCAGGATCGGCCGCTTTGACCAGTGTGTGGCTTTTGGTGAATGACTTGATCGATGACAAACGCGACTGCGTCAGCCCCCGGGATTCCACGCGGCAAGCAGCTGAAGAATGTCCTCCACACCCACGATGCCGTCACCATTGATGTCGGCCGGTGATCCTGTCTGCCCCCAATCACCCAGCAAGATCAGTAGATCCTTGACATCAACCATCCCATCCTGATTGATATCTGCAGGATCCAGCGCGATGGCGTCAAGACCACCTGAGAAACAGAACACAGATCCATCACGACCTCCGAGGAGAAACTCCCACGAGCCATCACCGACAACATCTGGCATCACAGCCACCGAGTCGATCGGTGTCCCGAATGACATCTCTACCAAGATCGCACCGGATACTCCGTCCAAGGCGTAACCCCTGTTGTTGCTGAAGAGGGTGCCGACGATCAAATCATTGATGCCATCTCCGCTGATGTCCGGAATCGGCGCACATACAGATGGGCTGTCCGCAACCGGCGTTGACCACACCGTCGCGCACGTTGCGCCATCAAGTACCCGGGCAGTGTTGCTGAAGTACTCGATCGCAATATCGGGCAACCCGTCGCCACTGACATCTTCCATCACTTGAAAGCCTGTCAGGAATGCCCCCACCGAAGTACTTGCCAGAACCGAACCATAGACTGCGTCGAGAATGAGGATCTCACCTGAGCCAAAATCACCCACCATGACATCCCGCACACTGTCACCATCCACATCTCCCACTTGCGCGAGTGCCCAGACGGAAGATCCACTGGTCTCTACAGTCCACTGCACTGCACCAGTCGACCCATCGATGCCGTATGCGGCACCCTGAATTTCCCACTGGTCCGATGCCCCTGCCAGAACATCCGGCACGCCGTCTCCTGTCATGTCGTCAATGGCCAGTGCGCCAAAGGCGGGACCCCCTACAGGCCGTTCCCAAAGTGGAATGCCCGTCAGACCATCTAGACACCACACACGCTTGGGGCCCGAGTCAGCACCATCATCTCCCGCGCAGGCAATGACGTCCCGGATCCCGTCGCCTGTGAAATCACGAGAACCATCGACCTGATAGACCCATCCGCCGTCACCAATGACATTCGTCTGGAATGTCCAGAGTTCTGAACCGCTTGCGCCCGAGAGCATGCGCACCAACCGCGCGCCCCCTGTGGTCCCCACAACAATCTCCTGCACGCCATCGCCATCACGATCCTCAACGATATCCAGCCCCTTCCCGGAGTAAACAGGACCGCTGTAGATCTCGTGCGCCCAGAGCACATCTCCATGCCCGGAAGCATTGCCGTGGAAGCATCGAATGAATCCATCCTCGCTGCACACGATGACATCTGCCAAGCCATCTCCACCAACATCCTCGATGGGCGCCATCGCCTTGGGTGTGTTATCCCAGCCGCCCGTGATCTGATAGGACCAGAGCTGCGATCCAATCGGCCAGTTGGCTTCCACAGCTGTTCCGCCAAGGGTCAGCACATGAGGACTGTTC
>JAKVBW010000045.1:10932-17290 GCA_022446945.1 Phycisphaerales bacterium
AAAACAAGTGGTGTGCCTGTGGGCGTGAACCAGACTCCGACGAACGCGGTCTCCAACGTATCCAGAACGATCGGCAGCGTGGCATCGATCGTGAAGACGGACTGATTGCTCGTGATCGCGTCGATTTCGAGCAGTTGATCTCCGTGGTTGATCACTTCGAACACCCAGCGAGAAGAGGCGCCCAGCCGAACATCATCGAACATGTGCCCACTGTCTTCCAGATGAAGTGCAGGCCCAGAGTAGACACCATGGCCAGCAAACTGGAGTTCAAAAGAACCATTGATCGGATCGTTCGACTCGATCATGCCGGTCGTGTCCAGAAGTCCGAACAAGCCCGGTGTCCACTGAATGTTGACATTTCTGGTCTGGCCTGGATCGATTGTCATGGGCAGGATCGAAGGGCAATTGAGATCGGGGTCTTCAAAGACCACACTGTCAATGACAAGCGCTGCATCGCCGGTATTGGCAATCGACATCGTCCAGCTCGCGGTTGTTCCGAGGGTGACAACCCCGAAGTCATGACTTGACTGACTGATGTCGATCACTGGTGTCCCGCCACCAGCAATGTCCACCTTGTAGAGTCGGTCCTCATCCCAGCTCCCACCGTTGTCGCAGTACCACAGATGCTGCCCGTCCCAGACGACACCTGCGGGATCAATATCTTCTGATGCATGACTGGCGATCACCGCACCCGTGGTGCGATCGAGTTGATCCAGACGATCTCCCCAGTAGTCGGCGACCCAAAGCATGTCCTCATGGATCGCAATATCCCAGGGTTGATCATCAGGACCATCAAACTCATCGAGCACTTGGCCGTTCATGTCAATCCGGTACAGATGACCTGGATCGGGGTAATACCTGGCAACCCAGAGTTCGCCATTGTCATAGGCGATCCCCGACATGTAGTGATCCGGCAGATCGATCGCCTGCAGAACCGAACCGTCCCAACCTAGTCGCAAGGCCTGGGCGGGCGTGGAACTGGAACCCGGGTGGTCCGTCGTCCACAACCAGGTGCCGTCATAAGTCAGGCCGAAGGCGTCTTCCTGAGGGCCGGTGAACTGCAAGGCATACGAACCGTCTGCAGGGTCGATGCGATAGATGTGGCTGCCGTTGACTCCATAAATCCCGCAGTAGAGATTAGTGCCATCAAACGCCAGCCCTGAAGCACCTTCAGGCAGCGGATAACTGGCGACGATTGTCCAATCACCAGCTGTTGCAAACTGGGCCTGTGCGGCCAGCATGATGGCTGGCCCACACGCCCGAAACAGATTGTGCCCCAAACACCTCATACCACCCTTCAGTGGACCACGAAGAGCCACATGATGCAAGCAGATTTGGGGCCAACCAGCCCGACTCGGCTCTGACGGTCGCCCACGCACACGCCAAGGCCAGCAACTTGACGCGACATCCTTGTATCACTCGTGCAATCTGAATCGACTGTCCTACGGAAATGAGCAATCTTTTCAAGAGATCTCGGATCCAGTATCACTTTCAATCGGATACTCCGCCCATGCCCAGCACGCGACCAGTGCAAGTGCTCGCCACCGCGTTCATCGCGACCATGGCAAGCCATTCCAACGCCCAAGTCTCCCCGGAACAAGTGCCGGTCCGCCTGCCAGAAGGCCATGACCCCAGCCAGCCCGCACCTCTGATTGTCGCACTTCACGGTTACACAGGGTCTGGCGATGATGCTTCCACAAGCCTATTCGGCATCTGGCCCATGGCCTCTGAAATGGGCTTCCTTTACGTTTCTCCGACCGGTAGTCAGGATTTTCTTGGCAACAACTTCTGGAATGCCACCGATGCCTGCTGCGACTTCTTCAATATGAACGTTGATCATGTCGGCTACATCCGATCCTTGATCGAAACAGTCCAGAACAACTACAACGTGGACCCTGATCAGATCCATCTCATTGGTCACAGCAATGGCGGATTCATGTGCCATGCGATGGCATGCGCCCATCCAGAACTGATCGCATCGATTACTGCACTTGCAGGTGTCATCCATGCGTCTGAAAATGATTGCCAAGCCAGCGAGACTGTCAACGTTCTTCATCTCCATGGCACAGCAGATGATGTGATCGTCTATGACGGGGGCTGGATCTTCGGGTCGTACTACCCCAGCGCGTGGGAAACAGTGGATCTGTGGGCCGAACTGAATGGATGTGGTCCTGTTGAATCCCAAGTCATCGACACCATCAATATGGACAATGCAGTTGGCGGGAATGAGACGACGATCAGAGCCGCCAATGATTGCGAACCCAATGGTTCAGTTGAACTCTGGTCTCTTGAGGGATCCTCTCACGGACCTTCCATGACCAACGCAGGCCGCGAGGCCATTCTCCAATACATGTTGCTTCACGGAAAAAACGAAGAGCCCGCATGTCCTGGTGATGTCAATGGTGATCTCGTTGTTGCAATTGAAGATCTCCTGTCGATTCTGAAGGTGTTTGGTCAATCTGGCGGACAACCTGCTGATCTCAACGGTGATGGTCTAGTTGATGTAAAGGATGTGATCGTGTGTATTGACCATTTCGGTGTTTCTTGTTGATGGCGGCTTCTTGCCAGATCACCAGAACCGAATTCAGATCACCCCAGACAACTCCCGAACGTCCGCAGGATTAACATGTCCGCATGCTTGAATTCCTGACAGCAGTCGCCATGCTCACTGCACACCTTGATCCTGCTGAAGGCCACTCTCCTTCAACAGAAGCGATGAAAAGTCGCATCCACGCACCCACTCCGACTGATCAGTATCAGAGCGTGCAACTTCGCGGATGGACGGTCAGAGTCAATCCCGCCATCGAATCAGAAAGTCCTGAACTCCTTGCGGCGACCATCGAAGAACTGGACAAGCAACTCTACGCCATCACGCGCGTCATCCCCCCCACAGCCCTCCAGCGAATTCGCCAGATTGATATCTGGGTGGAGTTGGAGATGCCCAAGACTGCGTGCATGTGTTACCACGTCTCAAGAGAGTGGCTGATTCCCAATGGCTACAACGGAGACAAGGAAGGCGACGTCGAGATCGGCAATGCCAGAGCCTTTCTCGAGTGGACGAAGGGACAGCCCTGGATGGTGCTGCACGAGCTTGCGCACGGCTATCACGATCAGGTGTTCGGCTATGAAGATCCGGAAATCAAGCGCGCATGGAAACGCGTGGAGGAATCCGGCATCTATGACTCCGTGAGTCATATATCAGGCAAGCCGAGAAAGCACTACGCGCTGACTAATCAAATGGAATGGTTCGCCGAATCGACAGAAGCTCTCTATGGCACGAACGACTTCTATCCTTATGTGCGTAGCGAGCTGTTTGAAGCGGATCCAGATGGCGGCGCGCTCGTCAAGCAACTGTGGGAGTTATCTCCCCTGCCCACACAAAACGACCAGATTATGAAGCAAGACGACCCCATCGATTAGATGGATCTGATCAGATCGTGAACGACGTGACCGTGCACATCCGTCAGTCTCATGTCGCGGCCACCGAAGGGGTAAGTCAACTGGCGGTGATCAACCCCCATCAGATGCAGAATCGTTGCATGCAAGTCGTACATTTCAAGCGGATTCTCGACCGCCTTGTACCCATACTCATCCGTTGATCCATAGACCAAACCTGGCCGCACGCCACCACCTGCCATCCATATCGTGTATCCGAACGGATTGTGATCTCGGCCATCAGCTCCCTGCGCAAAGGGCGTTCGACCAAACTCTCCTGCCCACAGAACGAGTGTGTCTTCCAGCATGCCTCTTGACTTGAGATCCTTGATCAAGCCGGCGATCGGCTGATCGACAGCCATCGCATTGTCCTGATGTCCCTTTGTTAATCCGGAATGCTGATCCCATCGATCGTTGTTCGCGGTCACAGGGCAAGTCAGTTCGACGAACCTCACTCCACGCTCCATCATGCGACGGGCGAGTAGACATTCACGTCCAAAGATGGCTGTGGCATCGTTCGAGGAATCCGTTCCATAGAGCGCGTGTGTCGCCTTCGACTCTCCGGATAGGTCCATCAGCTCCGGCACGCTCGCCTGCATGCGAAACGCAAGTTCATGATTGCGAATCGCCGATTCCACACCTGAATCGCCTTGCACGCGTTCAAGATACGCAGCGTCCAAGAACTGCATTGTCTCAAGCATGCGACTCTGTTGCTCATCTGGAACGAGTGGCTGCACGCAGTCAAGACCGTGTTCATCTGGCCTGAATCGCGAGGCCTGATGCCGGACCGGCAAGAAACCGCTGCCAAAACAGTCTTGTCCGCCCGGTGGCACCAAACCACCATTCAAGACAACAAATGCAGGCAAGTTGTCCGATTCACATCCAAGTCCATAACTCATCCACGCCCCCATGCTGGGACGACCCGCAAGACCATGGCCCGTGTGAAGAAAATAGTTCGCGTTGGTGTGCTCAGAGAATTTGCTGGTCATCGAACGGACCACACAGAGGTCATCAGCGACCGTTGCCACATGCGGAAACAAATCACTGACCCAGATGCCACTCTCCCCGTGCTGAGAAAACTTGAATGGGCTGGCCATCGTGTTTCCGTTGTCGTTGAATTGCGTGCGTTCCTTTGTCATAGGAAACGGCTTGCCATCCAATTTTTGAAGAGCGGGCTTTGGATCGAATGTGTCGATCTGGGATGGACCCCCATCCATGTATAGAAAAACAACACGCTTCGCCAAAGCGGGATGATGAAGACCTCCTCCAGAAAGGACGACTCCCTGCTGGCTCGCGGCAAGACGCGATGCCATGCCACCCAGAGCCAACGCCCCGAATCCACAAGCGCAGCGACTGAGCATGTCTCTTCGAGAAATGGCGCCATATTGAAATCGTCCACAATGATGCATCGTCATTCCAGGTATTGAAATTCCTTGCTCGCAAGCACCGCCTGTGTGACTGGTGTCCAGTCATCAGGATTTGCTTGGATCACTTGAGCCAACATCGACAATTCATTTTCCTCTGCAAAACGTCCGTAGGCGGATTCCACTATTGCAGACGCTGCTGCTTCAGGTGTGTATCCGGACGATTGCAGATGTATAGCCCATCTCTTTGACAATTCTTGAACCAAAGGGTCGTTCAACAACATGAGTCCCTGCTCTGGGACGTTAGACACGCTTCTCCTGCCTTGTGTAGTTGCCGGGACGGGCTGATCGAAGGATGTCAAGAAGGGGTCGAGAAAGTTACGACGCACTGCCAGATAAATGCTGCGTCGATTGCCCCCATCAAGCGGCCCACTTTCGGAAGGTCTGCCTCTGCCCTGCATGGATTCGCGAAGTCGCACCGCTATTGGTGGACCATGGAGACGACGATCCAGCGATCCTGCAACTTGCAGCATGGCATCACGCAGATTTTCCGCAGTCAGACGCCGTACCGCCGATCTCGAACGCAGTCGACAATCCGGATCTTGCTCATAGGCCATGGGATCTGGATGAGCCGACGCCATCGCATAACTTCGACTCATGACCATGCGCTTGATCAAGGCCTTGTAATCCCAATCCATTTGAAATTCTGCGGCAAGATGATCCAGAAGTGCCGGATGCGTTGGCGGCTCACCCATCGCGCCGAAATCATCGGGTGTTGCTGTCAGACCTCTGCCAAAGAGGTAATGCCACACACGGTTCACCGCCACACGCGCCGTGAGTGGATGCCGCTCATCGAGTATCCCCTCCGCCAACTCCATGCGGCCTGATCCCTCGATGTTCGACGTTCCAGGCAGCAGAAATCTGGCTGCCCGACTTCGATCTGCAATGGGCCCAATGGAACGATGGTCTCCGAGATGCAGGACATGCGCATCCCCGGCATGGCCTTCCTGCATCGCCAAAGCGCGAATGGGTTTGGGCAGCGTTCCCACTAACTCATTCATTTGATCAACATGATCGCCGGAAAGATCGACTGAGAGGCGCTCGACAGGCGACTTTGCCATCAACTCCTCAGGAAGCGCGTTGGCATGTGCCACCCAATCAACAGACACAAATCCATCGCCATCATCAATGAATTCCAGATAGGCATCATGCCCCTGATACCGACTGACATCGATCGAAAGCGTCGCCCACTGATCAGGGTCCTCAACTGCCTGAATCATCTCTTCAAAAAGAAGTGGATTGAATTCGTTAAGCCAGAAGTGATCCACATAAAGCCGAACCTTGGCTCCTTCGCCTCGGGCGCGCACAAAGACCCTGTCCCTTTCAATAACGAATCCTGGTGATTGAACGGATCCCTGCAACTGCTTGGAAACGCGTGCTGAGTGCAACTGCCCGGCTGATGATGGCATTTCGCCAATCGCTGTTGACAACGTTCCGTGGGCGTCAAGGAAGTCCGGGAAAGCCCATCCTGATGCTGACCACCCCTGATAAGCAAGCGG
>JAKVBW010000046.1 GCA_022446945.1 Phycisphaerales bacterium
TCGATCTCGTGTGTTGAGTTTCTTTTCTCTCGCATATTCGGTGATTGGCTTGGCGCCAACGAGGTACTCCATCACAAAGTACGGTCTCGGTCCATGCCCCACATCATGTGTGCCTGCTTCGTAGATCTGCGCAATGTTGGGATGCTTGAGTCGTCCAAGTGTCTGGGATTCGTACTCAAAGCGACGCAGGAGATTGGGCGAGTGAATGCTGTGCTTCACCATCTTGAGAGCGACTGTTCTGCGAGGCGACTCCTGCAGTGCCTCATACACGGTGCCCATTCCGCCTTCACCAATCACACGTTTGATCCTGTAGCGACCGACGACCGTGTTGAGCATGGGGTCGCTCGCGCCGGTCAGAATGCTGGGGGAATCGCTCTCCTGGCGTGCCAGCATTGCCTCTGATTGGGCCAATGTTTCCGCTTCTTCAGGGCTTTGGAGATCATCGTGATTCGGATCGTTCGCCATCAGTCGAGAGGGTAAGCGAAACAGTCAGATATCAGAAGTTCTGGGAGAGTCGCAAGCTCACAGGTTGCAAGAACCGCCGTTCAGTCCGCGTCAGTTGATTTGCGCCCGATGGTGAGGTTGGTCTTGGGTGCAAACTTCTTGGGATCGAACTTGCCGGTGAAGTCAAGGTCGAGTTTGGCGGCCTCGCTCATCATGTCAGGCGTCCATTCGGGTTCCCAGACGATGTCGACGCTGACATGGGCGACACCATCGACTGATGCGACAGCCTGTTCGACTTGCTGCGGGATCAACTCCGCAACGGGGCAGTTCGGTGTGGTCAGGGTCATGTCGATGTGGACGTTGCCGCCATCATCGATCCGGATCTCGTAGATCAGGCCGAGTTCCCAGATATTCACCGGGATCTCGGGATCACGCACCGTTCGGATCGCTTCAATGATCGCTTCTCGCAAGGGATGTTCTTCCTGAGCCTTATCCGAAGACATCGATGACTCTCCGGATGGCCGCTTCAGTTGTTTCCATTTCATCTTCAGTATTGAAGAAGGCGGGCGCGAGGCGAGCGGTCGACTGGTGCCCCATGCGATGCAAGATGGGCTGGGCGCAATGATGTCCAGCGCGAATGGCCACGCCATGTCTGTCAAGCATGGCCCCGACATCCGCAGGGTGCATGCCTTCAATCAGGAAGGAGATAGCACCACTGCGATTGGCAGGGCGGCCGACGATCTCGACGCGCTCGATGCCGTCGAGCCGGTTGACCATGTTGTCGAGGAGGTTCTTCTCACGCGCGGCAATGTTCTCCATGCCGATGTTGCTCAACCAGTCAACCGCGGCACCTAGGCCGATTGCGCCACCGATGTTCGGTGTGCCGGCTTCAAACTTCCACGGAACCGTATTCCATGTACTGCCTTCGAAAGACACGGTTTCGATCATGTCGCCTCCGCCTTGCCATGGCGGCATGTTGTCCAGTGTGTCCTTGCCGGCGAGCAGCCCGCCGATGCCAGTGGGCCCGTACATCTTGTGGCCACTGAAAGTGAAGAAGTCACAGCCGAGCGCTGCGAAATCAACAGACATGTGCGGCACCATCTGGGCGCCGTCCACTAGCGTTGTGATACCTCGCGCCTTCGCGGCTTCACAAATGTTGGCAATCGGTGTCACGGTGCCGAGCGCATTGCTGACACCGGTCATGGCGATCAGCCGTGTCTTCTCGCTGATGGCATCAAGAACGGTTTCGACATGCAACTCGCCTGCGTCATCGACATCCGCGACTTTGAGCACACAGCCGCATGTCGCAGACAACATCTGCCAAGGGACGATGTTGGCATGGTGCTCAAGTGCGGAGATCAGCACTTCATCGCCTTCCTTCAGATGACATGTTCCCCATGCATTGGCGACTAGATTGATGGCTTCGGTTGCCCCGCGGGTGAAGACGAGGGAGTCTGCACCAAGAAACGATGCAATGCGACGCCGCGCATCCTCATAGGCATGGGTCGCCTCGCCTGACAGGGTATGAACGCCCCGGTGGACATTGGCGGGGTATTCCATTTCATAACGGTTCATTGCTTCGATCACCGCTTTGGGCCTCGGTGTCGTCGCGGCGTTGTCGAGATAGACCAGAGGCTTGCCGTGGACACTTCGACTCAACGCGGGGATGTCTAGGCGGACAGCCGTTGGATTCAAAGAATCATTCGCAGGCGAATGTGTCACAGGGACACGACGCCTTCATCAAGCGTTTCCGCTCCTGGCAACTGCGCAAGGATGCGGCGGGCGAGATGCGTTCGCAAGTCGGCTACAGGGACTTCATTGATGACCTCTGCAGCAAAGGCCCAAGCCAGGAGTGCGCGAGCTGTTGCCTCAGGCACACCACGGGCGCGCAGATAGAAGAGTCCGCCGGGATCAATCTCTCCGGTTGTAGCGCCATGTGTGCACTTGACATCGTCGGCATAGATTTCCAGTTCCGGCCTACTCCATGCCTTCGCAGTGTTGCTCATGAGCAGATTGCGGCTCGTTTGAACAGCATCGGTGCCGTGAGCGCCTTCGTTGACATAGATACGAGCGGTGAAGGCGGCAGTGCTGTGATCGGGAAGGAGATGTTTGAAGATCTCGCGGCTCGTGCAGTTTGGCGCCATGTGCGCGACATGCAGCCGACTATCCATATGTCTTTGATCATCACCGATACCGAATCCACGTACCGCCGCATGCGCACCTTCGCCGTCAAGTGATGAATGTGCCAGCGTTCGGATCGTCTTACCGCCCACTGTCAGGACGACTGACTCGAACGTGCTGTCGGCCGCCTGTTTCGAAGCGATCGCTCCCATGTGCCAGACATCATCTCCATGCTCGACGAGTCGGGCATGGTCGCAGTGAGCGCCTTCGCCCAGTTCAACTTCTGTCATGGGCGTGACGAGTGTCGGGCCATCTCCGGCCCATGTCTCGAGTACACAAGCTTTCGCATTTCGTCCCAAACGAATCACAATGCGGAGCGTGCTCGCAATGGGGTCATCGTTGCCGGAAGAGAGGTGCACAATGTGAATCGGTTCCGACAGTTCCTGTCCGTCAGGGACTTCAATCACGACCCCGTCTTCGACGAGTGCCGTGGCCAGTTGGGCGAAAGGATCGTTGGTGAAGTCCGCGACCCGATCCAGTTCCATTTCATTGAGCATCGGGGCAAGGAGACGGGCCTGATCAGGCAGTGTCGAACTTGCGGTTTCGTCAAATCTTCCGTTGACGAAGACGAGTCGTGCACCTGTGCCGGCGATGTTGAGGGCATCCAGTGTGGCGGCATCCGGTGATGCCGATGGGGCGGGATGCCATGAAGTCTCGCTCAGCGGCTTCAGATTGCAGTATCGAAATGCGTCGTTCTTCCTTGTCGGCCATCCCAGTTCGTTCAGTCGTTCGCATGCGGCGCGCCGCTGCTCGCCCATGGACTGGCTTGCCAGGGAATCGATTGCGTCACAAAGAGGACAGGTGTTGTCAAGGGTCTTGATGCACATGATCAGGCGCCTGCGGCGACCTCCTCTTCGAGCCAGCCATAGCCCTTGTCTTCAAGCTCAAGTGCGATTTCCTTGCCGCCACTGCGCACGATGCGTCCGTCAAGAAGGACGTGGACCACATCGGGCACGATGTATTCAAGAAGGCGTTGGTAGTGCGTGATGACAAGGAAGCCGCGATCGGGACTGCGCTGTTGATTGACACCATCAGCGACGATGCGAAGTGCATCGATGTCGAGTCCGGAATCTGTTTCATCGAGAATGCACATCGTCGGTTCGAGCATTGCCATCTGGAAGATCTCGGCACGCTTCTTCTCGCCGCCGGAGAACCCTTCATTGACGGGTCGATCGAGCAGCGCAGGGTCGAGTTCCACCCATGCCGCTTTTTCCTTGACGAGTTTGAGGAATCCGTACGCATCCAACTCATCGAGTCCGCGATGCGCGCGGATCGAATTGACGGCTGTACGCAGGAAATACTTCGTGCTGACGCCGGGGATCTCCACCGGATATTGGAATGCCAGGAAGATGCCCTCGCGGGCTCGTTCTTCCGGATCCATATCAAGAAGATCCTTCCCGCCCAGCAGCACGCTGCCTTCCGTGACGTCGTAGGTTTCTTCTCCGGAGATGACTCTGGCAAGTGTGCTCTTGCCCGAGCCGTTCGGTCCCATGATCGAGTGCACCTGGCCGGGCTCGATCGTGAGATTGATGCCCTTCAGGATCTCGATTCCATCAACAGACGCATGCAAATTCTTGATTTCAAGCAGACTCACTGAACACACTCCACTCAGCCGACGCTGTCTTCGAGGCTCAGAGCGAGAAGTGCTCTTGCCTCGACAGCGAATTCCATAGGCAATTCCGCGAGGACTTCGCGGCAGAACCCGTTGACGATCATTGACACCGCGTCCTCTGAAGAGATGCCGCGTTGGTTGCAATAGAAGATCTGGTCCTCCCCGATCTTGGTCGTCGAAGCTTCATGCTCGACTTGGGCAGTCGGATTCTCGACTTCAATGACAGGGAAGGTGTGTGCGCCGCAGGCCGAACCCATCAGCATGGAATCACACTGGGTGTAGTTGCGAGCCTCAGCCGCTCCTGGAAGAATTTTCACCAAGCCCCGGTAGGTGTTGTGGCCCTTGCCGGCACTGATTCCCTTTGAGACAACATTGCTTCTCGTGCGTTTGCCGACATGCACCATCTTCGTGCCGGTGTCAGCCTGCTGATGATTGTTGGTCAGTGCAACGGAGTAGAACTCGCCGACGCTGTCGTCGCCCTTGAGCACACAAGATGGATATTTCCATGTCATGGCCGAGCCGGTTTCCACCTGCGTCCATGAAATATGGCTTCGGTCACCTTGACAGAGGCCACGCTTGGTGACGAAGTTGTAGATCCCGCCGACACCGTTCTCATCGCCGGGATACCAGTTCTGAATCGTCGAATACTTAATCTCCGCGTCTTCCATCGCAATGAGTTCGACGACGGCGGCGTGCAACTGATTCTCGTCTCGTTGAGGTGCGGTGCAGCCTTCCAGATAAGAGACATAAGAACCTTCTTCAGCGATGATGAGTGTCCGTTCGAACTGCCCCGTGTTCATCTGGTTGATGCGGAAGTAGGTACTCAGTTCCATCGGACATCGGACGCCTTTCGGGATGTAGACGAACGAACCGTCGGTAAAGACAGCAGCGTTAAGTGCCGCAAAGAAATTGTCGGTGCGGGGGACGACCTTCCCGAGATACTTTCTGACGAGTTCGGGATGTTCCTGCACGGCTTCGGAGAAGGAACAGAAGATGACCCCCGCTTCTGCAAGTTTGTCACGGAAGGTGGTTGCCACTGACACGCTGTCAAACACCGCATCGACGGCAACACCGGCGAGTGCGGCACGTTCTTCAAGGGGAATCCCTAGTTTCTCGTAGGTCTCAAGCAACTTGGGATCGACTTCGTCGAGACTCTTCGGGCGGTCATCGTCCGACTTGGGTGCGGAGAAGTAGGAGATCGCCTGGTAGTCGATCGGTCGCCAGTCGTGGTCAGGCCAGTGCGCCCAAGGAGGCTCGGTCATTTCCTGCCACTTGGCGAACGCGTCGAGTCTCCACTCAAGAAGCCATTCGGGTTCACTTTTGCGGGCGGAAATCAGCCGAATGACATCCTCATTGAGTCCTGGGGGGACTGTTTCAGATTCGATATCGGTGACAAAGCCCCACTTGTACTCCGAGTCCTCGGCCCACTGATCGAGCATCGTGTTGGGATCGGTTTCCATGGTGGGCATCTCGTCGTTCAAGGGCAGAGGGTAGATTTAAGACTGATTCGCAGGTAGGGATGTCCGGGAATGCCGGAAACCGCTAGAATAGCGTCTCTGGGATTCTTTTTCGACACTGAGCCTTTCAGGAGTTTGCCAATGAGCGTCACCGTGACTGAGACCGCTGCTCGTGAAATTGCCACGATCATCCGTCAACAGGACCTTGACGGCGAAGCCATCCGTCTTCGGGTGGGCGTCAAGGGGGGTGGATGCTCCGGCTTTTCCTATCTCCTCGACCTGACGGAGACCGTGCGGGACAGTGACGAGACATGGGCATTCGAGTACGCGTTGGAGCCCACTGATGAGGGCGGCCCTGAGCCGTTCACTCTCAATGTGGTTTGTGATCCGAAGAGCCTTCTCTATCTCAATGGCACAGAGATCGACTTCAAGGACGAGATCATGGGCCGCGGATTTGTCTTCAACAACCCCAATGCCACGAGCAGTTGTGGGTGCGGGAGCAGCTTCAGCGCTTGAGCCTGCTCAGGCATCCCAGTCTGTGATGGGTCGGGGCAACCGCATGACGCGGTCGATCGCGTCACAAAGTTCTGGTGCACATCTGAAGTCATCGCTGATGCTCAGTGACGCTGCTGATCTGGCGCCGATCCAGAGCCGGCTCAACGCGCCAACGGTAGCAGTGACAGTCGGAAGCGAGGGTTCAGCACCCTCCTCCACATTTGACGACGATCCGAGCGTGACCCGATAAGAACCCGCGATCCCTTTCCACGCGGCATCTGCTGGCAGCCAGTCGGCAATCGGATCGTCAAGTTCCAAATTGAACTGCACGGTCTCTCCAGGGAGAGTGACCGCGTTGATGCAGGCATGCAGATCGAGAATTCTCAATTGCTCGTATGCATTGCTTCGCGGCTTCATGTCGAACGTGCCGCCTTCCCGACTTCGAAGCGTTCGGAATGGCGTTTCAATCATGTCCTGCATCTGTACGTGGGGGGGGTCAGCCATCAAGATGCCATGCACCTGATCGCTCAGTGACTTCAGCACACTCAAGAGTTCGATGAACTGTTCTGAAGTTTCATATGCCATCCAATCCAATGCGTACGGGCCGTGTTCACCTTTTGGCTTCAGTAGCAAGCAGTGACTCAGTTGGCCATCCTGATTCTTGAACCCAAGACCGAATTTCGTTTTCTCCCAGAGGATTTCAGAATGGGTGGCCCCAGTGCCCGTCAAGTTGCAGGCGCCATGCCATCGCATGCGACGCTCGCGACAGGCATGCATGACTTCTGCGTCGTCGATGGTCAGTCGGTGAGGAGGCCGTGTCAGTCTGGGCACCCGCAGTGAGCTGGGGTCGATCGTGCTGAGCCGAATGTAGCCGAGTGAGCCGAATCCCAGTCGGTCGTAAAAACCCTGGTCGAAGATGCCCAGTCGGGCGATCGGCGATCCGCGTTCTGCAGCCTCCGCGATGATGCTTGCCGTGGTGCGTAGTGCCAATCCCTGGCCGCGCGCAATTCTGCTCGTCGCCACACCGGTGATAAAGCCAAGCGGCAGCACCTGATTCAGATACCGCATGTCCCCGTCACGGCAAATGGCCCATGCTTCCGCTTCGCCCTGCATTTCCGCAACAAGGACACTGCAATCGCTGATGTAACTGTCCCACAGCGTCCCAGTCTCCTTGTGGTCTCCCAGTCCCCAGCCCACCTCTTCCATGATGCGAACGCATGCGGAACGATCTTGGTTTGGGTCATAGACGCGAATGATGCTGTCAGACATGGGCACGATGATAAGGAAGTGATTCCAAGCGAAACTCCCGCTTCGGCTCCCGAGTGGGGAAGTCACGGGAATGATCTTCAAGATCCATGCCTCCAGACTCACGGGTCATTCTTCGCTATCCTGATCCGTATGTCACAGGGACATGGAATGACTGCCAAATCGATCATCACGAACCTTGTGTGCGTGTTCATCTTGTCGCCGATTCTTGCAGCACTCATCATTTGGGGTGCCTATGTGTTCATACCGGAGTCACCGGCACCTCCTCCGGCGGTCGACATGACCCCGGCCCAAGCGGCAGTCATCCGCCCCGCACCGCACACGCCGGTTTCGGGGCGGACGGTCTATATGGCGAATTGCGCAAAGTGCCATGGGGCAAGCGGAGACGGCAAGGGCACCGAGCTTCTGGATCGTCCGGCGAGGTCCTTTCTGGAAGGTGGCTTCTCATTTGGCAACACCACCGAGGCTGTGCGACGGGTTGTGCAACATGGCATTGCGGGCACACCGATGCCCGGATTTGCCGGAACGCTTAATGCAGCCCAGGCCCGAGCAGTGGTGAAGTACGTCTTGGCAATGGCGCCTGCAGCGGAACTTGATGTCGAGGATGCGCTTCTGGAAGTGCGTGACCGGCCACTGGTCTTGCGTGGCATGCTCCCTGCAAGGGGACCATTTGAAGAAGTGCAGCCACGAGGAGTTCTGCTCGGGGGGACCGATGGACTCACGCTTGCTTATGACGTGGATGACGTCCGATTTCGCGTCGCCAGACAAGGCGCATTTGCCAGACGCACCGATTGGGAAGGCAGGGGAGGAACACCGATCGAGCCACTCGGGCGCGAGATTCACTGGAGCGGCTTCGGCCCTGCATTCGTGCAGGATGGCGAACCGGTTCAGGCGCGTTTCAGGGGCACATCGATCCGTGATGGTCGCGCCGAACTCCGGTTCAGTTTGCCACAAGCAGATGTTCGGGAATGGGGCGTGATCCGGAGCCTCGGCATTCTTCCTGGATATGTTCGAACGCTGCACATCGAAGGCAACGCTAGTCCCTACACCTTGCAACTCCCGACTCTCGAGTCACCTGTGCAGGTGGGCAAGGGACACGACTTCCACTGGTGGCGTGCAGGACAAGATCTGATCGGTGTTCGTGGCGCGACGCCCACAAAGGATGGCGCGGCCCTTCCGGCAAACGGTATCGTTGAACTGTTTGTCATTCCGGGCGTGGATGTTGACGCGGCACGTCGTGCCGGCATTCCGGAGGGCGCGGGGACATGATGGTTTCATCCATTGTCGTCGCGGTGTCATTGGCAAGTCAGCCCTGGGTTGTCGAGTCGATTCCTTCGCCGGAGGGTGAGACCGTCGAAGTGGGTGGTATTGCATTTCCTCAAACCGATGTGGTTGCCGTCAGCACGCGTCGCGGACGTGTGTGGTGGATTGACAGCGCACTGGATGACGATCCCGCGGATGCACGATGGACCCGGTATGCAGATGGCCTTTATGAAGGTCTGGGTATGACTGCCGAGTCGGGCGAGTTGATCGTTCTGCAGCGGGGCGAACTTTCCCGTCTGCGTGATGTGGATGGGGACAGGCTTGTAGATGACATTGACACGATCACGCAGGACTGGGGGCTTTCGGAGAACTATCACGAATTCGCCTTCGGTCTCCCACGCGATGCCACTGGCCACCATTTTGTGTCTCTCAATCTCGGCTTCATGTCACCGGAGTGGTGGCACGGACTGTCAGTCGTTCCGTATCGGGGCTGGATTCTCCGTGTTTCGCCCGAAGGCGATGTCGAGCCCTGGGCACATGGATTCAGAAGTCCCTGTGGTCTCGGCTTCGATGCAAAGGGCCGGTTGCTTGCGACCGACAATCAAGGCGACTGGATGCCGAGCTCTCCAATCTTCGTGGTTGAGAAGGGCGGCTTTCATGGTCACCCCAACAGTCTGCGCTGGACGGAGGCGTTTCAATCGACAGAACACATTCCCGATAACCGGGAACCGCCTGATGTTGAGCGTGTACCGGCGGCGATCTGGATTCCCTATGACTGGTCTCGATCGACTGGCAATCTGGTGACGGACACGACCGGTGGTCGTTTCGGTCCCTTTGAAGATCAACTCTTTGTGGCCGAACTCACGACGGGCCGCGTGCTACGCGCGGACATCGAGGATGTGAACGGCACGCCCCAAGGTGCAGTCTGGCCGTTCATCAATCGGATCGGCTCCGTCGCGCGAGTGGCCTTTGCGCCGGACGGATCGCTTGTCTGCGGCATGACAAATCGTGGTTGGGGGGGGCTTGCTCCGGGACATGGACTCAAGCGGATCCGCTGGAACGGAGAGACGCCGCTTGAAATGAAGCATGTCCGGATCACATCTGATGGGTTCGATATCACATTCACGAAGTCTGTGTCTCAAGCGCCTCCAGTCGACGAGATCGACGTTCGGACATACGACTACAACTGGTGGTGGAAGTATGGCTCGCCCGAGCAGCGTGTGAGCACGTTGCAGGTGAGTAGTGCACGGCTGTCTGCTGATGGCATGACTTTGCATGTGACCATTCCGGAACTTCAGGCCGGCCGCGTCGTTCGCATGCGTCTCAGCGGCATTGCAACGCCAGAAGGGGAGCCGCTCCGCACAGAGGAGGTGGCTTACACCATCAACCGACTTCCGGAGGGACCTGTGCGGCATGTGGTGAGAAAGGTCAGCCCTCCGCCACTGGAATCGATGGACGAGGATGAATCCGGATGGCTGCGTCTGATGTGGGATGACCCGACGGAACTCTGGTCAGGCAATTGGAGACTGACAAAGGACGCGCTGGACCCGGTCAACCGCTCGCGCTTTACCGATGCTGCCGGCAACAACGTGTTGGTCAACGACCAGACTGATCACGATCTGGCATTGATGTCACCAGTCGCGTTGCCCGTACGCGTGCGCGCTTCGGTGATGTTGCCGCAAAGTGGCTCGATCGCATTCGGTCTACCGGGGGGCAACCGACTGGTCTGTCGAGATATGCCGGGAGGTGGTTGGATCGGTGTGCAATCGGCAGACGGGCGCGACCTCCTTGAAGGGGATGGTGATGCATGGCGCGGGCCCGGGCAATGGCAGGAGATGGAATTCCATGTTCAGGAGGGCGGACTTGGTGAAGTGCGCCTCGATGGTGTCCGTGTGCTGGATGGTCTGGAGTTGGACACCGCTTCATCCGAACCGTGGTTCGGGGTACTCGGGGATGTCGGGCCGGCTGGTGTGGCGGACATACGCGTCAAGATCGAAGCGTCTTCAGTCAGGCCAGGGGGCACTTCGCTCATCAGCGGTTCAATGCCTTTGACCGATGCGTTGTGGGGCGGAGTGGGTACAGAAGGCTTGATGCTCCGCGGCGCGGGAGAAGTGCCGCTCGCTGCGACTTGCTCGGATCGCTGTGTCATTGAAGGAAAGATTCGCTTCAAGAGCGGCACAACAGCGTGGTTGGTCGTCGGCGGTACACGCGTCGCGATTGCGGAAGGCCGCGCGTCAGAACCCACGACTGGAAGCGTGATTGGCGTTGTGGATCTTGATGTGCGACTCATCCCCTCGGACATCTGGTACGACCTTGAAGTCTTTGTGGATGCCGGGTGCGTGGGTGTCATGCTCAATGGGCTGCTTGTCGCCGAAGAATGCAACGAGTCAACAGATGGACCGATGGCGATCGTGTTGCAGCAGGGCGGCGTCGACATTGCCTTCCTGAATCTGAACAAGCAAACAGGAAGCACTGATTGACTTCTTCCGCGAAGGAAAGCGTCTTTACGGATTTGTGATTAACACAGCGCCTTGCGTACGACCATGATCCGTGCCATCCGGGTTCTGTTTGCTGGGTGGCGCGTCATATGCTTCGTTCGCTTCATCCATCGCAGTGAAGTTCGGATTCGCCTGTATCGCATCCTTTGCGGCTTGATTGATCAAATCCCACATGGCGTGATTGGGGTTGTTCTCATCATCGAACAGAGGCTCGGTGATCCCCTGTACCGAGATCAGTCCGGCGGGCTGATTCTCAAATCTGTTTTTGATGTTGCCGAATTGCGCTTCGTACAAGTCCGCATGCCCGATCTCATGGACCATCAACTTCTCGGAGAACCGTTCCCATTCAGCAACATGCGCATCGGGCGCATCGTCGGGTGGATTCCACGCAGGGACTTCGATTGTCAGTGAGAATCGGATTTGAGTGATCTGATAGAAGGCCTTGCCTTTCACGATATTCGTGACTCTGCCCATGTACGTGTAGTGAAATCGAGTGAGCCCCGCAAATCGCGTATCGCCGTCAGGGAAACCGGCGCCCGTTACGGGGTCGAAGATTGCTTCGGAGACTTCCACGAGATCGCCACCCTCGATCGGGTAGGTGACGATCGTCGGCCCATCGCCTCCCTCCGGGAGGACGCAATCTCCAAGCTGGGTGGAGGCGAAGGTGTCTTCGATGATGGCAGTTGTGTTGCGGAATCCATTGGGTATCGCGTCAAAGACCGGTCGACCGGCACCTCCTCTTGCCCAAGTTCCCGCAGTGCCGCCGCACCCATGAATGGACTCTGGGTCACAGGGTCCGAAAGCACCCAGCAGGATGAGCATGTCATCAACATCGATATCACCATCTCCATCGATGTCTTCACTGCAAGGCGGTGCCGGGCAGTTGCCCCATGCACCAATGAGTGCAAGAAGATCATCGACATCCGTGGTTCCGGAGTTATTGATGTCAGAGGGACAGTCGCCACGTGCATAGGCAAGTGTGCAGAGAATGGTCGCGAGGGTGACCCAGCATCGTCTCATGACAAATCCCTTCTCCTCTCATGCCTTTTATAGATGTGGGTGGCAGCATTTCGCAAGAGATATCTGGTGATCCCCTGTCAGTGACCGCACAGGGTGTATCCAAGAGGGTCTGCAGTCCTCGCTCTGGAAATGAAGCCAGCGATTGATCCATATATATGGAATGCGATGCGTTTGATTCATGGCATCGATTGTTGATTCTGGGTGTCTATTTTCAGTTGATGCACCGATCTGTCAGGCAGCCGTGGTAGGTGCTTGCCCCAGCATGTGCCCTAGGGGGCTCCAGATCGCTATTTCACTGTTCATCAAAGACTTATAGGAGCCACGTCTCTCCTCATCTTGGCCATGCCCGTCCGTGGGTACTCGCCAGCATGCGAGCAGTCTGTGTTGAGTCGCCATCGCAACATCCATTATTGGGTCAAAATCGAACTCAAATCCAAAGTTGTCCTTCATCCAGAGGGCTGCTGAATGCCCCTCGACATGTTGCAGGGAGCCTCTGAGACTGATACCGTTCGCCGCGTGGAGCGGAGCGTCCCGCCGTTGTTCTTATCGTTTTTGCATTTTAGGTTTGGTGGAAGGTGAAGCGGGACTCATCCGGGTTCAACAATTCCCTGCAGGAGAATCAACCGATGTCGTTGACGATCGCGCGTGCAAGCAAGTGTGGCCCTTGGATGTGGTCACGTCGGTGCCTGATCTTGTTAGCCACGCTGGCGGTAGGAACCGTCGCGCCGGCTTCGCTGGCAGCCGCTGATGGTGACATGAGTGGAACGGTTTCGTACATCACTGTGCGATTCCAGCCCGCCAGTCACTCCAAGATGCCAACCGCATCTCAAGTCGGCGATACGAATGTCGAGTTGATGCAGGATGACACCGGCCTTTATGCAAGCGGCGACGCGCCGAGTGGTGCCAAGCCCATCACGCTGCAGGTCAAGCAACTTCGCGGTTATCAATTGTCCGATGGCGCAGTCAACGCTGTTCAGCAAGCTGTTGTTCAGAAGGTCAACGACATGGGCATCGGCTCCGTTGCTGTGCGACTCAAGACGCCTTCTGAAGGCGACACCGGCGGCGCGACCGTCAATGTCGTGGCGGGAACGGTCGAGGACGTTCGCGCCAAAGCGGTTAATGAGGATGGCGATCGTCCCGCTTCCGCAGACAACATCGAGAAGTGGTCGCCCGTTCAAACAGGCGGCACAGAAGCAGCTTTGCTCAATGTCGAAGAGGTCAACGAATATCTGAATCGCTTGAACCGATTCCCGGGCCGCAGCGTGACAGCATCGATTTCCGCCGGTGAAAACCCGGGATCCATCCTGCTGGATTACCTCGTCACACGCGAGCAAACCTTCAACCTCTGGGCACAAGTCTCCAATACGGGTACTGAGTCCACCAGTGAATGGGTGGAGCAGTTCGGTCTCTTCCTCACGCAGATCAGCGGAAACGACGACATCCTGTCGATTACCGCGATGACTGGCAACTTCGAGGAGTCGACTCGCTCTCTAACGGGTTACTACGACTCCCGATTCGGTGACATGGAAGGACTCAGGTATCGCGTCACGGGTAACTGGGGCGATTACACGAGTGAAGATGTCGGCTTTATGCAGCAGGACTTCTCAGGCAGCACCTGGGGCGCGCAGGCTGATCTCATCTGGAACATCTTCCAGGATCAGGCGATGTTCATCGATCTTGATATTGGTTTCCGTTACTGGAATAGTCACGCCAAGAACGTCGTGTTCAACACCGTGACATTGGCAGACGGCAACAGTGACTTCTATACACCGAGCCTGTCGCTGAGCCTCTTTGAAATTAAGCCCGAGTCATCTATTCAAGCGACGCTCGGTTTCAACTACACCTCCGCGGGCGGAACCGAAACAGATCTGAACGATCTCGGTCGTCACAACACGAGCCCCGACTGGTACACCCTTTATGCAACCGGTCAGGCTTCCGTCTATCTGGACCAGCTCTTCGACCCCGGGGTCGATGGCGCCGCAGTCCACCCCATGGTGCATGAGTTGACGGTCCGGGGCCAAGGCCAATACGCCTTCGGTCATCGGTTGACGCCACTGGCAATGACCACGTTGGGCGGCTACTACACCGTTCGGGGTTATCCCCAGTCCGCCGTGGCGGGCGACACCGCGGTGCAGGGCACTGTGGAGTACCGCTTCCATCTTCCTCGCACCTTCCAGCCTCAACCGGCTGGCCAAGGGCTGTTCGGGGACGACGATTTCCGCTGGTCACCGGATGCCGCCACAGGTGCCATGCCTGACTGGGATCTGGCCTTCCTCGGCTTCTTTGATGCCGGTGCGGTCTGGCTCTCAGACGCCTACTCCTACGAGAACAACATGACTTTGATGGGTGCCGGCGTTGGCGTCGAGCTCTCCATCCGACAGAACCTCAAGTTCACCGTGAACTACGGCTGGGCACTGAAGGACGCCGAGACCATCGGCGTTGAATCAGGTGATGCCCGCTTCTACTTCCTGGGCAGTGTTTCCTTCTGAGCTTGAACCCTATGCATACCCACACTTCGCAGAACTGCAGTTTTCATTCGACCAACGTCGCCAGCAGGCGGCATGAGAAAAGTGAGTCAGCCATGACCCGCAACGTTACGACACCTTCCCTGCTTTCCCGCATCTTCGGCCGCCAGCCTTTGGCATTGGCAGCCGCCGCAGCCGTCTCTGTCCTGACAGTAGATACAGCTGCGCGCGCACAGGCGGTTGATATTCAGAACCCTGCGGTTATCGCAGGGCAGGTCAGTTGGAATGCGTCAGCAAACCAATGGGTGTTTACTGCAGGGCATCAGGCAATCATCGAATACGCCGCCTTCAACATCTATCAGGGCGGGCATGTCGAGTTCATTCAGCCACATGCCAACGCCGCAGTTCTGAACAGAATTCTGGGTGCGGACCCATCAACGATCAACGGCTCGCTGACTGCGAACGGCAAGCTGTTCTTCGTCAACCCCGCGGGTATCACCTTTGGTCAGAATGCAGTTGTCAATGCGGGCCAGTTGTATGCGGCCGCAGGTTCGATCTCTAACGCAGACTTTGTGAACGGTGTCAACCGCTTCACGAACCTCAGCGGTGACGTGGCCAACCTCGGCACGATCGCCGGCGACGGCGTGGCCCTCCTCGGTCAGCACGTGGCCAATCATGGCACCATTCTCGCGCCAGACGGCTTTATCACCCTTGCTGCAGCAGATCGCGTCGTGCTTGCGCCCGACAACAGCGGCATCATCGTGCAGATCGAGCGTGATCAGGTGAGCGGTACCGATCAGGCCGGCATTGAAAACACAGGGAAACTGGCCGCACGTGGCGGTGAAGTCCGGGCTTCGGCTGGCGACTTCTACTCCATGGCCATGGATATTGAAGGCACGATCATCGGCGAGACCATCGAGCTCACCGGCGGGGACGATGGCATCGTTCGCGTAGACGGCACCCTGCGTGCCGGAAGTTGGGCCAACAACTCCGACGTCGGCGGCAAGATTGTCGTCACAGGAGAGAAGGTCTGGCTCGACAGCAACGCGTGGCTTGACGCCCGCGGCGCCAACGGCGGCGGCGAAATCCTCGTCGGCGGTGACTACCAGGGCAACAACGAAGATGTCCGCAATGCGTGGCGAACCCACATCTCAAGGGGTGCCCGCTTGGACGCCAGCGCCTACATCGATGGCGACGGCGGCAAGATCATCATCTGGTCTGACGACTTCACCAATTACTTCGGCACATTGCGCGCCAATTCTGCTGGTAGCGGCCACCGCGGTGGGTTTGCTGAAATCTCTGGCAAGCGACTACTTGGCTTTGCCGGCAAAGTAAGTTTGCGTGGTTCCAGCCGCGGCATGTCCGGCACACTGCTGTTGGATCCGACAGACATTACGATCGACGATAACGCGACCACTGATGGTTCCTTTGATGGCGGTGATCCTGACACCTTCACAGGGACAGCGGCAACAGCGAATGTTGATATTGCTGACCTCAACGCAGCCTTGGCAGTTGCCAATGTTGTGATCACGACCGCGAGTGCCGAGGCCGGTACTGGCAACATCACTTGGAACACTGCGACAGGCATTAATGATGGCGGTGCCGGTAACAGCATCACGCTTATTGCTGACAATGACATCATTTTCACGGACATCAATTTCGATGCTTGGACAGGAGATTTCACCGCCCAAGCGGTCAATGACATCACTGTGACCAGCATGACGTTTGGAACGTGGTCAGGTGCGTTCCTCGCCGAGGCAGACAACAACATCAATATCAATGGTGCAATGAACCGGGCAGGGGCATCAGGGGACATCACCCTGATTGCAGACCACGACACGGGCGGGGCGGGCGTCCTCACCATCAGCCAAGCTATCAATACTGCTGGCGGCGATCTTGATCTTGAGGGCCATCAGATTCAGATCAGTGCAGCGCTTGATGCAGCGGCCGTCACCGGTACTGCAGCAGCCGGGGGTATGATCATCACCGCGGCCGGCGATATCACGGGTACTGGCAATGTCGATCTTGACGGCGGTGCTGGTGGGATGATTACGTCAGGGGATATCACGACAAGCGCTGGTTCGATCACGCTATCTGCTGCGGGTGGCATCGCCTTGGCAGGTGCTGTCGAGTTGGACACCACCAACGCGGGCGGATCTGCTGCGGGT
>JAKVBW010000047.1 GCA_022446945.1 Phycisphaerales bacterium
GTCACCGCAACGAAGATCATTACACGGTGGGTCTTGTCGGATACACGAATGCAGGCAAGTCAAGTGTCTTCAACCGTGTCACAGCTGGAGGCGCATTTGCAAACGACAAGTTGTTCGCAACACTTTCGACGCGCGTTGAGCAGTGGTCGCTCGGTGACGGGAATACAGCTCTTCTCAGCGATACTGTCGGGTTCATCAGAAATCTGCCACATCATCTCGTTGCTTCATTTCGATCGACGCTCGAAGAAACTGTTCAGTGTCAGTTGCTCCTTGTCGTTGTGGATGTGGCTGACGAGACGGCACCGCAGCAGTTTGAATCGGTATTGCAAACGCTCGACGACATTGGAGCGATTACACAGCCCAGACAACTGGTGCTGAACAAGTGTGATTGTTTGAAACGACCAGACACCATGTTGGCATGGCTTCGCGCGCATCCTGATGCAGTACCGGTGAGTGCTTCCACAGGGGAAGGAATGGATCGACTCGAGGAAATCGTTCGTGATCATGCCATCGGCCCACAGTGTGATGTTGAGGTCACGGTCGCGACGGCCGATTCCCGGGCAGTGTCATTTCTTGAGCGTCGAACGCCTGTTCGTGATCGCGTTTATGGCGACGGCGTTGTCACGATTCAGACATCGCTGGGTGCGCGTCAAGCAAGGCAGCTCCTTTCTTGCGCTCGTCAGGTCAACATCGGCGATACGCCATTGGCCGAGTTGACGGAAACACTTTGGCCTACAGAAACCGCTGTTGCAGATACCTGTCGTATTCCCCCACACCGCTTGCGTGGCCGATGGACGGTGTCATGACAGCAGGGGGGCTTGCTCGTTATGAGTCGCAACTTGATCCTGATGTTGTTGCAAGGGTGCGTCAGTGGGAGCGTGCACCGGGCCTGAGACCCTTGCTGGATTCACTTCGATCCCAGGACAGTCCACGTCGTTTTTTTGATCTGTGGGTTGAAGCGCTCATAGCGGATCGTCTCAATCGACAGGGCTGTACGCTCGATGTCGAAGTGGAGACTCCGGCTGGTCGCAGTTGCGACTTTCGTGTTGAGCGTGATGGTGTCGAGTGGTACTTGCATGTCAAGCGATTGCATGAGCGTGATGTGGCTGAGCGTTCTTTGGCAATCTCGCCAAGGCTGCGCATACTCGAAAACATCGAGCGGCCCTTAATCGCGCGTATCCGTTGGGCTGATGGTCTTCCGGATGAGTTGATGCAGGATCTGGTCGTCAGAGCGAGCACATTTCTGGAAATGGCGAGGATCGGCGATGAGCTGACAGTGCGTGATGAGTCCGGTTTGGAAATCGGCGCCGTGCGGGTAGTTGCAGCATGGGAGGGGTCGCACGTTTCACTGGCGATCGGCTTGCCAGAGCGTTTCGTCGATCAAACACAACGCATTAGGAGATTGCTGGACAGGGCATATCGGCAGTTCATGCCGAAGGCGGAAAATGTAGTACTGGTTGTTGGCACCAGGCCGGATGAGTCCATTGATTTCGAATCCGCTCTTCTCGGGGCTGGCGAGGAACGGTGGGATGCGCATCCGACGCGTGATGGTCGTGCCCCCGTCGGTAGGGCATCGGATGGCTTCTGGTCCGGAGGGAGTCGATCCGATTCACGTATTTGTGGCTGGTCCTGGTCGCTTCCGTCGACCTCCGACTTGCAGATTGACCTCTATCTGCGGGATCATCGGTGGCACGATGCTGAGGTGCACCGTGCTGTGCGGTCCCTACTTATCGATGTGAATGACAGGAATTGAGAGAAGATGCACGATCCGAGAATGACCCGATTGGCCGAACTGCTTGTGTCTCATTCGACTTGCATGCAGGCTGGCGAACATCTGTTGATTGAGGCGTTTGATGCGCCCGAAGCCATGGTCGTGGAACTGGTGCGGGCAGCGCGTGCGCGAGGCGCCCATGCCCATGTCGCCATTCGCTCGAGCCGTGTGATGAGGGCACTTGTTGAATCGGGCGCAGACGAGCAGTTCAAGGAGATGGCCGGATCCGATCTCGACCGGATGCAACGCATGGATGCGTACATTGGACTCAGAGGTGGCCACAACATCAATGAGATGGCGGGAGTTGCCGATGATCGGATGAAATCATGGGGCGGTCTCTACATGAAGCCCGTGCATCTCCAGCAGCGTGTCAATCACACCCGATGGTGTGTCCTGCGATGGCCGACACCTTCGATGGCGCAGCTGGCGGGTAAATCGACAGAGTCCTTCGAGGATTTCTATTTCGATGTTTGCACGCTCGATTACGCAGCGATGTCAAGCGCTGCGCAAGCACTGCAAACACGGATGAAGTCGGCCGACCGTGTTCATCTGCGAGGTCCTGGAGATACGGATCTCAAGTTCTCTCTGAAGGATATTCCTGCAGTCGCCTGTACCGGCTCTCACAATATTCCCGATGGAGAATGCTTTTCAGCGCCAGTACGTGAATCCGTCGAGGGCGTCATTCACTTCAATACACCAACGGTGTATCAGGGGATTAGTTTTCGGAATGTGAGGCTCGAGTTTTCGGAAGGCCGAATTGTCAATCATGATGCGGAGGTTGGCGCCGAACATCTTGCTCGAGTCTTTGATACCGATGAGGGCGCACGCTATGTCGGAGAGTTCGCTATCGGTTTCAATCCGTACGTTCGCGAGCCGATGATGGATATTCTCTTCGACGAGAAGATCGCGGGTTCACTCCACTTCACGCCTGGGCAAGCTTACGAAGATGCCGACAACGGAAATCGGAGCGACATTCACTGGGATCTTGTTCTGATACAGCGTGAGGATTATGGAGGCGGTGAGATTGTCTTTGATGACGAAGTCATTCGACGGAATGGCGAGTTCGTCGTTGACGATCTTCTTCCACTCAACGCGGATCAGCTGTCGGCTTCCTGAATGCCCGGACAACTTGTTGTCGCAAGCGTAGGACACAAGGCAGCACGGTCCAGCAGGCAACAAGTGTCAGTCCGAGACCGACCACCATGACGATCGCTAGAGATTGAATGCCCCGGTGCTCCGCGATCATGAGCGTTCCAAAACCGATCGCTGTTGTGGCGGTCGTCAACAGAATGCCAACGCCTGTTCCTCCCCATAGGCCGGGAGGTTGCATGTCCGGATTCGAACGCCATCGGTGGACCACATGTACGCCACTGTCGACACCGATGCCGAAGATCATCGGCAACACCATCAGATTGGCGAAATTGAGATCGATTCCGCTGAGTCCCATGATGCCCAGCGTTCCGGCAAATCCGACTAGCACCGGCAGGATGGCGGAAAACGCGTCGAATATTGAACGGAAGTCTGCAAGCAACACCAGCAGCACTGCAGCCAAAGCAAGGATCCCAGCGTTGGTGTAGGCACGCACGATGAGGCGGGAAGATTCGAAGATCTGGACTGGAGGTCCGAGCACATTCGGCGCGACGGTTCGAACCTGTTCGACAAAATCAGCAAGACGATCAGGATCGAGAATCGATTGATTTGAGACAACCGGGGCGACGCGAAGCAACCATCTTCCATCCTCTCCAATCCAGTTTGATCTCAGGATGGGGGGGAGATCGCTCGGTCCAGGTGGCTCAGGTCCAAGCGCTGCATCAATCCATGACATGAGTTCCGTCCGCGCGGATGCCCATGCGATTTCCAGTGTCTCCATGCGTTGGCGTCTGGTCGCGGTGTCGCGATCCAGATCTCGCCATGCGTCCAGTGCCTGATCGATTTGGCGTACCAGATCGGCCATCTCAGAGGAAGCGTTCGCAGGCAAGCGGTCCCTGATCTTCATGAGCACATTTGCGACGAATCCCAGTCCTGTTGGTGCTGTCTCCGCATGAACAGGTTGTGCAGCTGTTGTGTTCACCAGTTGCTGACGTTCCAAAAGATCGGGAGGTAACAACCATCCCATTCCTCCGACCTCACTGACATTTTCTAGGCCGCGCAAGTTTGCAACCAGATCAGGCGCGCTGGAGGGCTCACTCAGAACCAAACCGCTCCACAGATCCTCGCCGGGTTCGGAAGCAAGCTTCTGTTGCCAGGAAACGGCTTCCAGACCGGGTGGCTGAAGATTCATGATGTTGGAGTCGTATTCGAGCCGGCTTCCTGCAGCGGCCAGAAGACCCGTGGCAAGGATTGCCACGACAAGCATTGCGCCCGCGTGGTTGTGCAGAGGTCCGCTGAGTCGACGCAACAGGGGAGTGCCCACCGGCCGAATCACATCCAGATCCTGTCGCCACCTCGAATTCAGGGCAAGCAACGCAGGGAAGCAACTCATGATGGCAATGAGGCAGAGGAGTACACCGCCCGCCGCGATGATGCCCATTTCAGCCATCCCGAGAAAGGCACTGGTGGCGGTGCATCCAAATGCGACTGCGGTGGTAACCGCACCTGTTAACAGCCCAGGCCCTACATCACGAAATGTTTGAGCCATTGCTTCTGGAAGCGAGGTGAACTGCGTGTGGACTTCTTTCAGACGAGTGACGATGTGAAGTGCGAAATCAATGCCCAATCCGATCAGAATGGCAGAGAAGACCATCGACAGCAGTTGCAGATGTCCGATGGAGAGCGCAGCCCACCCGAAACTCCAAGCAATTCCGATCACGAGGGAGATCGCTGCCATCAGAGGTATGCGGATGCGTCGGAACACCAGCACTAGCATGGCTGTGATTAGCCCGAAAGCAATGCAAGAGGCAATGGTCGAGTCGTAGGTTGCTTGTTGTGTTTCATCAGACTCAATCGCAGGGATTCCGGTGATGCCCCAAGGAATGTCCTGCGCATCCCATGCGTGCAGGGACTCTTCAACGTGTGTCCTCACGCTGGAGAGAGTTTCCGCGATGCCCGCAACCGATGCTTCACTTGCTTTGCGAAGTGTCAGTTGAATGATCCTGATGCGCCCGGATGCAGTTTCAAGTGGTTGCCACTCTCCTTGCAGGGGTGCAAGCAGGTCGAAAGTAACCGGTCGGCCTGCGATTGCATCGATGAAAGGCGTCATCGCTGTCGCGGCATCTGCAGCATCTGCTGCCGCATCATCTTCTTCCTGCTCCAACATTGTCAAAAGGGCGGACGCAGCCGTTTCGGATGCGGCAACATTCCTTCCTTTCCTCAGTTTCTCCAAGGTGTCCTGAAACAGGGGCTGCGGCGCGATCTTCCAAAGGCCAGGCCCCGCATCACGCAAGTGGAAACCTGCGTCTGCGGCAGAGACGTCGTCATGTTCCAAGAGGGATGCTGCAAGCCGGCGCGAGAGTGCATCAACACGCTCATCTTCCGGATCGCCCTCCAAACAGACAATCACATCATCCCAGCGAGGGAAGTCCCGGCGGTAGTCGGCATAGCGTCCAGACCAGTCCAGATCCTCCGAAATCAATGCATTGCGATCAGGTTTGACCTCAATGGTGAGTACTGCCGTCAAAATCGAACCCACAGCAAGCAGGCTGCATAACAGGAGTGTTCTTCCCGGATAGGTGGTGACCCAATGGCCCCAGCTGCCAAGCAGGCGATGTCGAGGTACTTGATGCATCCGTCGAGAAGGCTATCGCCCCGATCAGGACCGAGACGGTCCTACCAACCCGCACGACCCCACCTTCTGCCCCTTCTCCATCACATCAGATGGGTGTGGGACTTCAGAGACCTCGGCAGGTGGACGACCTCATCAACAACCTCGGAGGAAGGTTTCTGATGGATATGCGATTAGGACACGTATTGGTACGCAAGGGCCTCTTGGACACCGATCAGATTGATCGAGCGTTGAAGGAGCAGAAAAGGACAGGTGTGCCATTTGGCGTCGCCTGTGAGCGTCTGTACGGACTCGATCCAACAGTCATCGAGCAGGCTTGGGCCGACCAGTATGCCACGATCACCCAGCGTGTCTGCCTCCATGAGGAGCGCATTGACCCAGAGGCACTCATGCGGCTCACCCGCAGGCAGGCCTGGCAATTCGGGGCGATCCCCCTTCGATGGGAAGGTGCTGATTTCATTGTCGCAACCTGTCCAGAATTGCTTGTTCGGGCACATCGCTTTGTGACTCGGGCGGTCGGATGCCCCGTCATCTTCGTGATGACGGATCGTGATGATCTCCATGCGGCACTCGATCGGGCCTACCCACTGCCTGGTGCAGTCCTTCCATCTGACGACCAACCGCGTGGTCGCACAGCTGCCTGAACAGGGCTGGCCTTACTGCGAAGGATTGTGATCGCAGTGAGCTTGGCGTCTGTGGTTGATCCAACATCTGAATGCGAATAGGCTGCGCTCCACCGGCGAGGTAGCTCAGTTGGTAGAGCACGGCATTGAAAATGCCGGTGTCCCCGGTTCAAGTCCGGGTCTCGCCACTTCAGAACGCCGTCCATCGCTGGGCGGCGTTCTGCACTTTCGAGGGTGTGTCAGACGTTCTGCAGAACCGTCGCGTCCTATGAGAGGCGAGGGCTATTTGATTCCATTCGTCACTCAGCTGGCTTGCTGGGCATCAGATCGGTCCGCATGTCCTTGAGCGCGGGAAACTCATTCCGCCATGTGCGTAACGCGGCGATATCAAACTCCGCCGTGACTGTGGAAGGGGCATCGCTTCCTTCAGCCAAGACAATTCCCGTGTGGTCTACGGCAAGAGATCCTCCGAAGTACACCATGTGAGGATCGCTCCCGGTACGGTTGCATGCAACGAGCGCGGCCTGATTCTCGATGGCGCGTGCGATGGAGAGTGCACGCCAGTGGTGCGACCGACTCTTCGGCCAGTTGGCGATCACGATGAAGACCTCTGCGCCTGCTGCTGCAGCGACTCGAAAGGCCTCTGGAAATCGGAGGTCGTAACAGATCAATGGACAGACGGCGACTCCATCGACATCAAAGACAAAGGGGCCGTCTCCACCTTCGTATGCGCGATGTTCGTGTCCAGCAGTGAAGGGGTGCAACTTCTCGGCAGTCCCCCGCAGTGTGCCGTCTGGTGCTACCAATCCAGCAACATTGCGACCAGTTTCTCCGCGTCTTTCAGGCCAACCATGGAGCAACCAGCACTGATAACGGGCTGCGAGCTGCTGGGCCCACAGTGCCGAACGCTCATCCACAATCCGGTCCAAAGCCAGGCTGAATCCAACATCGCCCAGTTCTGGGAGAACGACCAAATCTCCCTGGCCGGGCGGAGAGGCTTCGAGGAGTCGTTCCACCTCCGCGTGGCTGGCGTCCTTGTCCTCCCAGACGATGTCGAACTGAACGCTCGTGATTCGCATGGTGAAAGGGCGACCGACGGGATTTGAACCCGCGACATCCTGGACCACAACCAGGTGCTCTACCCCTGAGCTACGGTCGCCATTGAAGTGGGGCAGGGTACCTCAGGCGGGGATTCTCCACCACGAAAGAGGCTTTGTTTTTGAGGCGAAGGGCTTCAATGTTCGATACCATTCTCCTCTTCGCGACCTTTTGGCGGATGGAGCCGCCACTGGGCTTGATTGGAACCGGAGACGAGGCATGACGACCGCCACCACAGAGTCGCTCGCACTGTCCACCACGATTCATGCCAACAAATCGGCGGCATGGTTGATCGCCGAGGCGCTGCGCCGTGGTGAGGGTGTGCTGGCGGCGAATGGGGCGTTGGCTGTCGACACCGGCGATCGAACCGGCAGGAGTCCCAAGGACAAGTTTCTTGAGGACACCCCGAGTATCCACGACAAAATCGATTGGGGGAATGTCAATCGCCCGATCAGTTCTGACAACTTTGCTGCTCTGGAAAAGATGGCCCGAGAACATCTTTCGAATCGAGAGCAACTCTATCGATTCGACGGTTACTGCGGCGCGGATCCGGCACACAGACTCAATGTGAGTGTTCTGACTGAACTCGCTTGGCATTGTCAGTTTGCTGCAACTTTGTTCATCAAAGCGCCAGCCGAGGATTTGGAGGGATTCGATCCCCATTGGACGATCCTAAACGCAGCAACTTGCAAAGTGGAGAACTGGGAGTCCTATGGCCTCAATGGTCCGGTCGCGATCATTCAATCACTCGAACAAAAGAAGGTGATCATTCTGGGCACCGAGTATGCCGGTGAAATGAAGAAATCCATCTTCTATGCCATGAACTACGACATGCCGGATGTCGGCGTCTTTCCCATGCACTGTTCAGCGAATGTTGCTGAGGATGATCCGGAAAATGTCGCCCTCTTCTTCGGTTTGTCGGGGACGGGCAAAACGACACTGTCGGCAGATCCAGAGCGTCCCCTCATTGGAGACGATGAACATGGATGGTCCGAAAGCGGCGTATTCAATTTCGAGGGTGGTTGCTATGCCAAATGCATCAAACTATCCCGCGAGGGTGAACCGCAGATCTGGGACGCGATCCGGTTTGGTTCCGTTCTAGAGAACACGGTCATCGATGACGACACACGTGTCCCGGACTATGACCGTTCTGACAAAACAGAGAACACACGTGTGACGTATCCGGTGGAGTTCATCCCCGGTGCCCGGATCCCTTCGACAGGCGGACATCCGCAACATGTGATCTTCCTGACCGCGGACGCATTTGGCGTTCTGCCTCCAGTTTCCCTGTTGACCCGAGAGCAGGCGATGTACTACTTCATCAACGGGTACACATCGAAACTCGCGGGAACGGAAGCGGGGGTGACGGAACCGACGCCAAACTTCAGCCCATGCTTCGGAGGGCCCTTCCTGCCCAGGCCGCCCATGGTCTACGCAGAGTGGCTCGATCGCCGCGTTCAGGATCAAGATGCCCATGTCTGGCTGCTGAATACAGGCTGGACGGGAGGCCCCTATGGGGTGGGCTCTCGTTTCAAACTTTCATGGACGCGACAATTTGTCAGAGCGATCCTGAACGGTTCGCTTCTCAATGCCACATGGAAGCCCGGTCCCATTTTCGGTCTGAGGATGCCAGATCAATGTGATGGCGTCCCCTCCGAGGTCCTCGATCCACGCATGACCTGGGCTGATCCGACGGACTGGGACGCTGCGGCAGCCGATCTGGCCAGTCGATTCAGGGCCAATGACGGCGGTTTTGCCCTTTCAGAGGCAGTGCGTGGGGCAGGTCCCAAAATCTGAGGACCGTTCTGATCCGAATTTTTGCCTCTGGATCCGAGAATCTCGTCCAAATCCACCCCTCATGGAACGTTTTGGAGGGTTTTGTCGAATCTTCTGTCTGTTCTTGAAAGAAGCGTGAGTCCGAATGAACTGTCTTCTTTGGCGAACCGATTCAGTTCGCAGGGCATATCAAGCCCCAGGGAAACAGACACAAGGGCCAACCTCCGATGACCATGTTTGACAAGGATGTATTCACGACCGGCGAAGTCGCCAAGATTTGCAATGTTGCTGCACGGACCGTCAGCAAATGGTTCGACTCCGGTCAACTTCAAGGTTACCGAATCCCTGGTTCGAAAGACCGCAGGATCCCGGTAGCCAATCTCATGCAATTCATGAAGGCGCATGGAATCCCATTGGATGGGCTGATGTGCGGCACCACGCGTGTACTCGTGTGCGATGCAGACGCTTCAGTCTGTGACGCGATGTGCACCGTTCTTGCAGAAGAAAGCAATTACGAAATCCGAGCAGTTAGCGATCAGTTTGCGCTGGGGGTTGAGTGCGAGCGGTTCCGCCCGCATGTGCTGCTGGTTGATCTCAGCACGCCCAACTTCGACGCTGCAGGTTTCATCAAGTCCGTTCAGACCAACGAAGATCTCTCAGGCATGAACGTGATCGCCATGAGCGGGAGTCTGACCGACGGTCAGGCCGCCGGACTGGCCAGGATGGGTTACTGCGGTTCCCTTCACAAGCCGTTTACGGTAAGGGATGCGATTGACTGCATCGAAGGTGCAAACGCAGTGATCTGATTGAAGCTGAATTGAGACGACTCTTCCGCGGGAGCCTGCAGGTCGGGCTCCCGCGGCTTCTTTTTGCCCGCTCACTACCATGCCTCCGTGCGCATCGCAGTACCCAGATTCGATCCCACTATCGGTGACGTCGAAGGCAATGCCGGATTGATCCTGCAAGCCGCCGAGTCGGCCGCAGCCCAGGGTGCGCATCTCCTGCTGCTGCCGGAGCTGGCGATCTGCGGATACCCACCGCGTGATCTGCTTCTTCGAAGTGGCTTTGTCGATGACTGTGAAAGGGCGTTGGATCGTCTGGCCCAACGCCTCCCACCAGATCTATTGGTGCTGATCGGCAGTCCGGTTCGAGAAACACCTTCAACGGTTCTCAATGCCCTTGTCGCGATACGCGATGGCGTGCGTGTCGGGATGGCCGGGAAGAGGCTCATGCCGAATTACGATGTCTTTGACGAAGACAGATGGTTTACGCCTGCGAACTCCGCGACCGTTCTGGAGCACTGTGGAATCCGCATGGGCTTGCTTGTTTGCGAGGATCTGTGGCAGGGGGGAGATGCCATGGTCGAGGGCCGATGGCCCTGTGATCCGGTGGGCGATGTGGTGGAGAAGGGATGCGAAGTCATCTTTGCCGCATCAGCCAGTCCATGGGTGCAAGGCAAACATGCGCGGCAGGTTGACCGCGTGAGCGCAGTTGCGCGAGAGACGGGTTGCGAGGTCATTTCAGTCAATCAAGCCGGAGCCAACGATGATCTGGTGTTTGGCGGTGAGGTGATCCATGCTGATACCGCGGGTGTGATACGTGTTGGCAGGCATCCTTTTTTCCGTGACGACCAGATCTGCATGATTCAATTGGGGGGAGGCGATGCGGGTGAGGGTGACCATCGTTCGGAAGACATCACCACATGTCTGGCCTTGATCGACGCCATCAGGGGCTATGTCCAGAAGACGGGGACGCCCGGGGTATTGATTGGTTTGAGCGGGGGAATCGATTCAGCGATCACGGCCACAATGGCGGTTGCGGCTCTGGGTCCTTCTCAGGTGCGAGGTGTCGCGATGCCTTCCAAATTCTCCTCTCAGCAGAGTCTGGATGATGCAGCGTCACTCTGTGAGGCATTGGGCATGTCTCCACCTGATCAGATTTCGATCGGGGCAGGACATGAAGCGGTTCGCCAGACGCTCGAGAAAGCCGGACACGGAACATGCGATGGCGAGATCGTGGATCAGAATCTGCAGGCGCGTCTTCGTGGACAGATTCTCATGGCGCTCTCCAATGCGTCAGGGTGGTTGGTATTCCCGACGGGTAACAAGTCCGAACTTTCAGTCGGTTACGCAACTCTGTACGGGGACATGTGTGGCGCGCTGGCGGTATTGGGGGATGTGCTCAAGACGCAGGTGCAGTCGATGGCGCTGGCAATCAATGCGGATCCGCACGCGATCGGTTTGCAACGATCGCCAGTTCCACTTGGGACCATTGAACGGCCGCCTTCAGCAGAACTCGCGCCGGATCAATGCGATCAGGATTCCTTGCCTCCGTATCCGGTGCTGGATGCCATCATCAAAGGGGTGGTTGAACAGGATTTATCAGTCGAGGAGACTGCTGCAGCGGCGGGAGTGCCGACTGATGTTGTCAGCGAATGGATCCAAGTCATCGATCGCAATGAACACAAGCGATGGCAGGCGGCGATGATTCCCAAAGTCTCTCGCCGGGCATTTGGGCGAGGACGTCGTTGGCCTCTTGTGTCGAGATCCGCAGGTTCTGGCTAGATCCGATCCATGAATCGTGGATGACATGTGCGTTCCCATGAACCCTGTTCGTGATCTGCAGTTCGATACGATGGTCCCATGCCCATTCGCCAATTGCCTGCAGTAGTCGTCAATCAGATTGCGGCAGGTGAGGTGGTGGAGCGTCCGGCAAGTGTGGTCAAGGAGACCATCGAAAATGCCCTGGACGCGGGCGCCACGCACATCGAAGTGCTTGTCGAAGGGGGCGGCATCGATCGGATCGAGATCATTGATGATGGATGTGGCATTCCCATGGAGGAACTTCCCGCCGCTGTCGCTTCCCATGCAACCAGCAAAGTGTCATCGCTTGAGGATCTTCAGCACATTGCCACAATGGGATTCCGTGGTGAAGCATTGGCATCGATCGGTTCCGTGGCAAGGTTGGAGATCCGCAGCCGGCCTCGAGAGCAGGATGCCGGCTCTGTGATCGTCGTTGATCATGGAGATACCTCGGTGCCCACACCTGCTCCCTGTCCTCCGGGGACACGCGTGGTGATCTCCGGCTTGTTCGGCCGTATTCCTGCAAGACGAAAGTTTCTGAAGACCGCACAAGCAGAAACGACCCGGATTCGGCGAGTGATTCGAGATTGTGCTGCAGCAAATCCTGAGGTTTCGTGGCTGTTCGCCTCGGGGGGCCGAACGTTGTTGGATCTGTCTGTGACGACACCCCGCAGACGCCTGGAGGAAGTTCTTGGCAGTGAGATGTCTGGCGACATGTTGGAAATCAATGATGCGGAAGGGGACATTTCGGTGTGGGGCCTAGTGGGAAGGCCAGCACTTGCGCGGCCCACTGCGCAGCATCAGTTGTTGTGCCTGAATGGGAGGCCCATCGTGGATCGAAGCCTCCGCTTCGCCGTGCGTGAAGCATTTCGTGGGCTGATCGAACCCAACCGTCACCCCACCTGCGCGATTTTCCTCTCAGTGCCGCCTGATCGTGTGGATGTCAATGTGCATCCTGCTAAGACCGAGGTTCGTTTCCGCGACGATAGACTCGTATTCTCTCTTGTGCGTAGAGCCTTGGAAGCGACTTTGTCAAAAGCGGACATCGTGCCAAGCATGCGTCGATTGGGCGAAGGATCGACGCACAAGGTTCGGCCTGCGACTACTTCGGCACAGCTCTTCGGGGCCAGATCTTCAACTGGTCAATCCGTCTCTGCGCCCGAGGCGCGAGCCGTGATGGCTTCCGTTCCACAAACTGCTGAAGTGCCGGTCATTGATGCTGCTCGATCGGCATTGCAGATACACCGGATGTTTATCGTCACTGAGGATGCCGAAGGCATGCTGATCATTGATCAACATGCTTTGCATGAACGTGTGATGTTCGAGCGACTTCTGTCTCGCATTTCGACATCGCCCTTGCCAAGTCAGCGGTTGCTTGTGCCTGAAATGATCGATGCGGAGCCCCAGTCGATCGAGGCGTTGATGTCCATCGGCGAACTTTTGGAACGTCTTGGTTTCGATGTCGTACAAGGAGGACCTTCAGTGCTTGTCGTGCATGCGGTCCCTTCCTTGCTGGCAGAACGCCGCGTCTCGATAGGCCCATTCATGACAGATCTTCTCGATCGCGCATCATCTCTCCTGAACATGGCGGACGAAGAAACCGCACTTCGAGATGTGCTGGACATGATGGCATGCAAGGCGGCAATCAAGGCAGGGGAGTCCTTAAGTGACATCGAACTGGCGGATCTGCTCCGCATGCGCGAGACAGTGGAGCGATCGAGCAACTGCCCTCACGGCCGTCCGACCACCATTCGGTTGACGATCGAAGATCTTGAACGTCAATTCGGCCGCAGATGAGATTTCGATCGGCACTCACCCTCCGCTGACCGGTGGAATGAGTGCGAGAACGTCTCCGTCTTGAAGAGGTTGATCCATCGGTTTCCAGACATCATTGACCGCGATTGCCAAGGCGTCCTGCAGAGAATCGACGATTTCATGTTCCCGAATCAGTTCATTCACAACCGTGCGGACAGTTGCACCCTGAGGCACCGTCCTGACGACTGATCGTTCTCCAGTTCGATCAGCAAGAACTGCGTAATACTCAATGGTGATCTGCATGCGTGGACTTTCTTAGGGCCATGGCATAAAGGGAACTTCTGTCCCGCTTACGCACTCGGGTGAAAGTGGGAGTCTGACCAGGCCATCTGTTCCTGCTGCATGGGCCAGATCACCGGATCCCTGCCATGTGGGAACAACCGCGCTTGTTGTCGAGGTCAGGGCAGCGGGGCGGAACAGAGCGCGTCGTGGGTTGCACCTGGTGTGCGCTGCAAGCGTCACAGGTCGCCACTGTGGCAAGGATGGAATGCCAAGATGCAGTCGCATGATCGTTGACAGAAAAATGGTGCCTGTCACAAGTGCTGATACGGGATTACCAGGGAGGCAGACAATCGTTGTTGTGCCACACTGTCCGATGCGAATCGGTTTCCCCGGCTGCATGGCAACACCTTGAACCTTCCATGCAATACCGAGATCATCGAGTGCGCCCGTCATGTGATCATGATCCCCCGCGCTGATGCCACCTGTCGTCACGATGATCGGCACCTGTTCCATCGCCATGCGAAGTTTCTGCGTGGTATTGCCAAGTTCGTCTGGGAGATGGGTCATGCTGATGATGTGGCCTCCCAAACGGTCAACGAGCGAGGCGAGCATGGGTCCGTTTGAATTCCGGATTTGATGTGGTTTGGGGGTGTCTTCCTGAGAAACCACTTCGTTTCCTGTTGTCAGAATCGCGACATGGGGTCTGGCGCGGACTGACACGGTGCTGGTTCCAGCCATCGCCAACAACCCGATTTCAGAAGTGCCGATCCGGGTACCGGCGTTGATCAGACAGTCTCCTGCACAAGCATCAGCGGCACGGCGGTGGACATTGGCTCCCGCATGCGGCCATTCTCCGAGAACATGAAGCGGACTTCCTCGATCCGTCAGTTCATGAGGGATAACCGTATCGGTGTCCGGTGGAAGAGGGGCGCCTGTTGAGATGCTGACACAACTTCCCGAGGGGACGCGCAGAACTTGACCATCGCCTGCCTGGACTTCTCCGACCACGGGCATGGCTTCCTGACGCCCCGAGGCGTAGGCATAGCCATCCATGCACGCGCGGTCGAATGGTGGCAGATCGCGATCTGCAAAGAGAGGCTTGGCAAGAATTCGATCAAGGGATTCATGGAGCCTGACCGTTTCTTCGATCAGCGTCGGGACAGAGAGTTCTCCCAGCCGATCTATCGCGTCATTGAATTCCATGTCGGGCGGCATTTCCGCACGGTAGCAACCGGTCAGGAGTCCTTGGGGATCATCAGCGGAAGTCTTGTTTCTCCCGTCTTGAGCGTGATTGCGAGATAGGGCCGACACATTCCACAACTGCCACCGCATCCAAAGTGATCCTTGATGTCATCCAAGGTGACACTCTTGCGGGACTGTGTCCATTTCAGAATCGTGTCAAACGTGACGCCGTGACAAATGCATCGATCAACCGTGGGTTGTCGATGCGCAGGTCGTTGCTTGGAGTCAGATGCTTCCATGGTAGATGGATGGTTCCCTTGCCTGGCGTGTGGTCACCTAGCGTGGATCATAAGCCTCGCTCTTCTCCGACAGGAAACCGTTCGAAGGCCAATCCAGACTGTCAGTCACCCAATCAGGCAGCATGTCCCAATGCTCGCCCTTGTAGGGTTGGCGTAAGCTCGACACATGACCATCGATCCACGCCACGTTCGTCACTCCTGCCGGAAAGGACTGGCCTCCGGCATAGGCCATGTCAAGCGAGCCGACATCACCAGGTGATCGCATGAATTTGTTGACTCCTCCACGCCGACCCCCGGTACCAAAGAGGGCGGTCGTTCCTGACTGCCGGCATTGCGACAATCTGAGCGCGATACCTCCTTGGAGATTCGCCTTTGGGACGAGGAGATCCCATGCGCCGAGACCTGCATCGCCCGCATGTGGCAGGCGCGCTTCTCCAGCGACAAACGCCACGTTGTAGTTGTATCCCGTGACGGGATCACCATCCCATGACGCTTCAGCCAGTCTGGCAGTCGGACACTCCAGCACAAGACGTTCGCCACCTTCGGCATACGCCCAGAGTGGGCCAGGTTGTACGCGGCCATCAGCAAGTTTCCACCAGTCCCAAGCGCGAATGTCACCACTCAGCGCATCAGTGTCACTGCCATACAACAGGGCAGGAGGCAGATGGCCTTCTGATGCGGTG
>JAKVBW010000048.1 GCA_022446945.1 Phycisphaerales bacterium
ATAATCTTCAGCGGGCCAGAACCGGCTTGAATCAGGTGTCAGTACTTCATCGATGAGCATGATTTCGTCAGTGGGATTGCCTGAGGCATCAATGGCATATCCGAATTCGAATTTGGTATCAGCAAGAATGATGCCTCGTTCTCTCGCATAGGCCGCACCTCGTCGATAGATCTCTACAGATACATCACGAAGGCGATTCATCACATCCCGTCCTGCAATCGTGCAAGCGGTATCGAAGTCGATGTTTTCATCATGACCTTCAACAGCCTTTGTCGCGGGAGTGAAGATCGGTTCCGGGAGTTGTTCGCAGTGCTTGAGGCCTTCCGGCAGGGTGATTCCGCAAACGGTTCCCTGCTTCGTGTATTCCTTCCAACCCGAGCCCGTGATATATCCCCGAACAACAAACTCCACGGGGATCACCTGGGCGGCACGCCCCAACATCATCCGGCCTTCCAATTGGCCATATTCAGACTCGCTGATTCCATCGACATCCGTCGGTTCGGTTGATTTCAGATGGTCAGGAATGAGATCCCATTCGCGGACCAAATCAAACCATTTCGTACTGATTGTTGTCAGTTCACGCCCCTTGCCCGGTACTGTCGTAGGCATGACGACATCAAAGGCGCTGATTCGGTCCGATGCGATGATCAGCACATTGGGGGGCTGGCCATCCTTGGCTGGGACCTCATAGATATCTCGAACCTTGCCCTGACGGCGTCCTGGAAGGGGGAGGTCGGTGACTTGGACGGATGCGTTGGCAGTTGACTGCATCTGGGAATCTCCTTATTCGCGGGCGAATTGTAGCACTTTCAGTGTCCGGATACGGCTGCGGGCATTTCCGATTTAGAATGGTTGAACGAAGTTATGTTGAAATTTTCATCGTTCGACAACGCAGGGAATCCGGATGACAGGCCGCTCCGACAGACGGTCCTGATCGACAAGGATGAACTTGTCGTTCCTGGACGTGTTCGCCTCCGAGATGGGGTCGTTTCGTGCGAGCGTCGGTCAGATGGAGCGACTGCCTTGAGTCTCCTTTACGACGCAGGGGATCCAGGGGAGTTGGCACTCCGCACCTGCCTTCTTTCCCAGCGTGAGGAGCCCTACATTCTGTCAGTGGAACTGGCGCGGCACCGAATTGGCACCTTCGTGCACAAGGCTGAGGATTGGCACATGGTCAATCTTGACGAAGCACATCCAGCGATGCAGCTTTGGGATGAGGCACGGCGTATCTTCACCAAGGCCATGGTCACGACGGACCCTGTCCAGGCAGACCGAGCGGGAAGGGCATCCCTGGCGCTTGCCATCCGTGCTTCGGAGAGGCTGGCAGTCGCCCATGGGGAAATTCTTCTTCGCCGTCGATTCAGTGAGCGGCCAGCGCCATCGACCGCGATCGGGGTTCGGGTGGATCCAGCACGTCGTGGGGAAGCTCTCCGAGAACTTGCTCGCAGGCACTTCCGCCTCCTGGCAGTGCCGCTTCGATGGGACCGGCTCTGCCCCAAGGAGGGGGTCTATCACTGGGATGATGTTGATGACTGGATCGGCTGGGCTGAAGATCACAAGTGTCGCGTCATCGCTGGCCCATTGGTTGATCTGGGGCGCCATGGTCTGCCTGGTTGGGTCGCCAGCCGTGCAGTGTCCTATGAGCACCTGCGGGATCTCGCTTACGAGCATGTCAAACAAGTCGTCAACCGCTATGGCGACCATATCGGCATGTGGTCGATCGGAGCCGGCATCAACACCAATACCCTGATCTCGCTTCAGCCCAAGGAGATGGTCGATCTTGTCCGGACGCTCGCACTGCGAATCCGGCAGGACAACCGTGGCAGGCGTGTGATCGTTGAAATAGAGCAGCCCTGGTCGGAGTATCTCTTCAGTCAGCGTGATGCGGTCGATCCGGGAAAATTTGTTGAACGTCTTGTCCAGAGTGGGATTCGCCTCGACGCCATCGGTTTGAGACTGCGGATGGGCGATTCTTCCGATGGTCGCACGATGCGGGACCTCATGGAGATCAGCCGCTTGTTGGATCGCTACATGCCGCTCGATGCGTCTCTGATCGTGACAGATTTGGGTGTTCCAGATGCAGTGCCGGAAGAGTGCGGAGGGAGATGGCGGGGGGCATGGGATCGGGACCGCCAGGCGATGTGGGCCGCCAAGGTGATTCCTCTGCTGCTATCCAAGCCACGAATCGAATCTGTGATCTGGACGGATCTCTACGATCATGATGAGACTCGGCCACCCGGAGCTGGGCTCATCAGTGATACAGGTGCCGCCAAGCAGGTGTTCAAGATCGTGGCCCAAATCCGCAAGCATCTTTCCAAGCCACTTCAACCTGTCGGTGGTTCGTGATTCTCTCGGGCCGCCAACATCGACCGGCCAGTCGATGGTCGGTCGCCGTCATTGTGTCGATCCTGATCGTTTCCTCCTTGCATGCTGTCGTGCAATCAGGCTGGAGTGGTCCCGTTTCCGAAACAGGATGGGGTACAGGTGAGCGTCTAGAGGCACTTCAAGCCTCAAGCAGCCAGTGGCAGGTTCTTCCCGGAATTGGCGAAGTGCTCAGCAGAAGGATTGTCCATGGCGTCAGATCTGGGGCATTGCAGAAGCATGAAGATCTCATTGAAGTGCGTGGAATTGGTCCGGTTCTGTCACGACGACTGAAACCGCTGCTTGCATGGCACTCAAAATGACAGCGTCAGCTTGGTATGAATGGATGGATGCAAGTGAAGCCGCAGCCGCAGCGGACTTGCATCTCAGCCGGGGGCAGACTGTCGGAGGTCGAGGAGGCTCCTCGACGGTCATGCTGGTTGCTGCAGCCGCACGTCGGCGAAGCGTTCCACGTGTACTTCTGACCGCTCATCTGGATCAGGCGGATGAAGCCGTGGAGGAGTTAAGAGCGCAGGGATTGATCGCTAGGCGATTCCCCGCGCTTGAAACCCTGCCAGGTGAAAGTTCGGCACGGTCCGATTTGCTTGCCGAGAGATTGAGCGTCATTCGGGATCTGTCTTCAGATGAACCCTTCATACTTGTTGCGCCGATTGCGGCTTTCATGCAGCCGATCCCCACTGCTGATCGGATGGGCGTGTTTTTCCGCACCATTCTCAAGGGAGACAGGATCGATCTCATCGAATTCGCTACATGGATGACGGATGCCTCTTGGGATCGTGCTGCCACGGTGGAAAGACCGGGTGAGTTCGCCATCAGGGGTGATGTGGTGGACGTCTTCCCCGAGATCGGAGATCCCGTACGCATCGACTTGTTCGATGATGTTGTCGAATCGTTGCATGCGATTGATCTGGACACCATGGGTTCTTCGCATCGGCTTGAGAGGGTCGATCTGGTGACAGCTGGTGGTCGAGATGGACAGGATGATGATCAGGAGCATCTGCGTTTGCTTGTGGATGTCCTGGATGAATCATGGGAAGCCATCATTGATGACCCGGCTGAGGTTCGAGAGCAGGGGCGCGCTTATGCGGACCGTGTCGCTGGAGGTGGATGGATCGCAGATGCCGATGAGGTTCAAGCTCGTCTAGTGAACCGCTTGAGGGCTGTTGCAGGCATCGTCCCGAGCGGGGGTGCAGCGGATCTGCACATTCCTGTCGGGCAGTTGCCTCCCTTTCCGGATCAGGCAGCAGAGGCAGTGGACGATATACGTCGTCGTGCTCAGGATCGGGATGTCATCATCATCTGTCGTCAGGAAGGGGATGTCACGCGAGTGCGTGAGTTGCTTGGCAATGAAGTATCGCGTGTGACGATCACGGGTGGTTCGCTTCATCGAGGTTTCATCTGGGATGAGGGTGATCGAGCGTTTGAACTCGTGTCCTACGACGAGGTCGTTCATCGGTATCAAGTACGCCGTTCGTCACACGCAGCATCAAAGCGTCGCGATCTCGATGCATTCGTCGAAATTGCTCCGGGGGATCATGTTGTGCATCGTGATCATGGGATTGCGACCTTTCTTGGACTCGAGTTGAAGAGCAGGCATGCAGGCGTAGAAGAAGGCACAGAGGAGTTTCTCGTTCTCGAGTTTGCCCAGTCTGCGAGATTGCTGGTTCCAGCTTCGGATATTGAACAAGTTCACCGATACATCGGTGCGGTGAAAGCCACTCCGGAGCGTTCGATTCTCGGGGGGAAGGCATGGGCCAATCGCAAGGGGAAAGCAGCGGAGAGTGTTCGGGATCTGGCGGCAGAACTCCTACGGATTCAAGCTGTCCGTCAGGGTCGCCAAGGGATGTCATGTCCGGAGGATGGCACTTGGCAGCATGAATTCGAGTCTTCTTTCCCCTGGGAGGAAACGACGGATCAGCGAAATGCCTTTGATGCGGTTCGGGCCGACATGCAGAAGTCTGAGCCGATGGATCGTCTCGTCTGCGGTGACGTCGGATTCGGCAAGACAGAGATTGCCATTCGCGCCGCGTTTCGAGCGGTTGCAGCGGGACGTCAGGTTGCGGTGTTGGTGCCGACTACCGTGCTGGCGGAGCAGCATGCAAGGACATTCAGCAGTCGCTTCGCGGGCTTCCCGTTCCGGGTGGAGTCCATGAGTCGATTCAAGACCGGTGCTGAGCAGCGTGAGATACTAGAAGGTCTCGCTTCAGGAGATGTCGATGTATTGATTGGGACACATCGATTGCTGAGTGCTGATGTTCATTTCAAGGATCTCGGCCTAGTCGTGATTGACGAGGAGCAGCGATTCGGCGTCGAGCACAAACAGCGGCTGCTCCAACTTCGCGCAACGGTTGATGTCCTCACGATGACGGCCACTCCTATACCGAGGACGCTGCATATGTCGATGATGGGCCTTCGGGATATCAGCAGTCTCCAGACTGCACCGGTAGATCGGCGGGCTGTTGTGACCGAAGTCATGCCTTGGAACAAGGAGCGTTTGAGAAGAGCACTCCAACGAGAGTTTGCCAGAGAGGGCCAGGCCTTCGTGGTCCACAACAGAGTTTCTGATCTCGATGACATTGCAGAGGCCATTCATGAACTCGTTCCAGATGCGCGCATTCTGACCGGACATGGTCAGATGTCTGCAAAAGCTTTGGAACGGACCATGCTCGCATTCATGCGGCATGAAGCCGATGTTCTGGTCTCCACGACGATCATCGAATCCGGTATCGACATCCCCAATGCCAACACGATGATCATCAATGAGGCAGATCGATTCGGACTTGCAGATCTGCATCAACTTCGTGGGAGGGTGGGGCGGTCTCGACATCGCGCCTACTGCTATCTCCTTCTTCCGATGAACCGCACGGTGAACCCAGACGCACGTCGTCGTCTCCAGGCGGTGGAGGCATTTGCCATGCTTGGCGCGGGCTTTCGCATTGCGCTGCGCGATCTTGAATTGCGCGGGGCGGGCAATCTGCTTGGACCTGAACAGTCGGGGCATATCGCAGCGGTGGGTTATGAGATGTATTGCAGACTGCTTGAAACGGCAGTTGCGGATCTCAGAGAAGGCCGCAGTGTTGTCCCTCAGGTGACGGTCATCGATGTGGGTTGGTCCGGCTGGTTTCCCGAGCCGTGGATTCCCAGCGTTTCCAGGCGGCTTGACGCATATCGTCGTCTCTCACGTGCAACGGATCTCAACGGGGTTGAGCAAGTGATGGAGGATCTTCACAGTGCCTATGGGGAGATTCCGGAGCCCGCGAGACGACTCCATGCATGCAGAAGGCTGGCTATCGTTCTGGCCGGGCTCGGTATTCGTTCCTTGATTCGGCGCGAGCGCGATTTCGTCCTCCAGACACCCCGGCCCTCACCCCTCCTGGCGACCATGCGAACGTTGCCGGGCGTCGTGAGGCGCGTGGGCGAGACGTCATCCGAGGGACTCTGTGAAGTCTGGTGGAGGCCGCCAGAGTCACTCACGTCCTTCGACCACGTGGTGGAGCTCCTCTGCGAGAGCCTGTCCACTGGCTCTACCATCTGCACTTCATGAATCCGCATCTCTATCTCCTGCTGGCACTGGTTTCAGCAGTCTGCGTGCTTTTGAGTCTTGCGAAACTTGCCAAACACGATGATCAGACGCGCGATTCGGGAGTTGAAGTCAATCAGGATTGGATAAGGGTGTGGTTGCCGCTGGTCTTGGCGGTGCCTTGTATTGGCCTGCTCCGAGATAGTGGGGATCGACTGACTGCGGAAGTGGCACTCGCCATCTCAGGCCCTGCGTTGGCGGCTTGTGCTGTTGCTGCGGGGGGGGTGCTGATGAGCGTTGTGGGGAAATCGTGGAAGGCGGAGGCCGTGGATTGCCCGCCCTTGTGCTGGGCGGCATTTGGCGTGGTGTTGATGTCACTGGCCGTTGCTGGGGCAGCGCCGCAGTTCGTGTTGCTGACAGCATTAGGAATTGGTCTTCTTTGTATTTCATTGACCTGCATTGCGGGCCAACAGCAACCACAGCAGTTTGCAGGGGGATACTTGTTGCTGGCAGTCCTGCTCGCAGGGAGCACTGGCTGGCTTGCAGGGATGGGGGGCCCAGCAGGACTCTGGCTCGTGCTGATCATGACGGTTGTTGTGCTGGGCGGTGTGCGGCGACGAATGGGCCTCGCCGCCGCCCTGACATGTGGGGGATGGACTGCGATGTGGAGCGCTACCGCCGGCGTCGGAACGCTTGGACTTGATGGACTCGCTGGTGCGATCGATGATGTGAGGCTTGTGCTTCCGAGGGTGGGATATCGCTCGGCGGTTGGATTGGAGTGGCTGGCAGCACCAGGCCTTCTATTGCTTGCGTACAGCGGGTTTCTGAGCGGGATCACCCGGTGGAGGCCCCACTGGGCTGGATTTGCTGCGGTGGTGCTGGGTGTGGCGACAGTGTTGGTGGGCGTGGTCTTTGCCCTCTGAAACGCGCTGATTCAAGTTCAGTCGTGCACTGAACCGATTCCACCGATGGCTGCACGGACGCAGTTCGGGCGATGGAGCACTTCCGATTGCCTAGAGATGGAGCAGGATCCGCGGCACTTCCGCGGAAGAGCACGGATGCCCTGATGCGAACAGATCATCATCGAGAAATTCTCCCCACGACTCGGGAGTCGACGACCCACAAGTTCTCAGTCAGCGGCTTTGAAGGCTATCTGACAGTGGGGCTCTTCGATGATGGCCGGCCAGGCGAGATCTTCATCAAGATGAGCAAGGAGGGGTCAACCCTCTCAGGGCTTGTGCAGGGCTTCTGCAGGAGTTTCTCGATCTCGCTGCAATACGGTCTTCCCATTGAGGAAGCAGTTCGGCGATTCAAGGGAATGCGATTCGAGCCCTCAGGGTCAACGAGCAATCCCGACATTCCTCAGGCAACGAGTATTCTGGACTACATCGCGAGGTATCTCGAGTCTGAATTCAGCGCTCAACAGAAACGGGACATCCTCGCAGGCAGACCGGACCCCAAAGAAGTCGCCTGACCTCTGCTCGCAGGCGGCCTGCTTCACTCAGATCTGGTGCCCTTCATGATCGCCTCGTATGAGGCAGCATGTCTACTCAGATGAGGCTTCAGCTGCCGCCTCTGAGACCTCAGCATCTGCTTTGTCCGTCTCTGGTTCTGCTTTTTTAGCAGGCACCATGGGTTTTTCGATGAGTTCCCCTTCGTCATCGAATTCCATTTCCTCACGTTCTTCCAGCGGTTGATCAGGTTCCACAACGACCATGATTTCGACTCGCAGATCGGCATCAAACTGAATGGGAATCTCATAAGAACCGATTCGCCGGATAGAGGAGGGGAGCCGGACAGCACGGATATCAATTCCGGGATAACCAACAGCGTCGAGGGCATCAGCAATGTCTCGTTGTGTGACTGATCCATAGAGACCTCCCCGATCGTTACACGATCGGACGAGTGTCAGCTCAACTTCTTCCATGCGTGAGATCAGTTCTTCACGCTCTGTGCGTTTCGCCTCGACGCGAGCGAGCGCTTCAGCACGTTCAGCCTGAAGTTCTGCAATACGGGCTTCGGTCGGTGGTTCGGCCATGCCCATGGGCAGCAGAAAGTTTCGTGCATAGCCGGTACGCACCTTGACCACATCGCCAATGATGCCAAGGCTCTCGACATTTTCGAGAAGCAGCAATTGAATCGTTCGTTTACTCATGTTCGTTGTCCTCCTTGAGGAGTTGAGGAGCATCGTGATGGATGCCCCAGCGATTTGTGATAGATGTGGTTGGGGGCACTGCCGCCCGTCCGACATCAGAATGGTATGTCATCGCCGCTCGGGGCGGATGATGTGCTCGCTGATTGGAAAGACTCGCCACTGTTGCCGCCACCGCTGCCGTTTGCACGGCTGTCGACAAAGGTGAAGGTATCAACCACAACAAGAAGCTTGGAACGCTTATTGCCGTCGCGATCTTCCCACTCGTTAAGTCGAAGGCGTCCTTCAATAAAGACAGGTCTCCCCTTGGAGAGATACTTGCCCATTGTTTCAGCTGTCCGTCCCCATGCTTCGCAGTCAACAAACGTTGTTTCTTCTTGCATTTCGCCGGCGTTGTTTCGATATCTCCGGTTGACTGCCAAACCGATATTCGCGACAGCCGTATTGTTGGCTGTGTGCTTGACCTGAATATCACGGGTCAGATTTCCCATGAGGAACACCTTGTTCACGCTACCTGCCATCATTTTCTTCCTTCAATCAAAGGGTGTTCAGAGTCGGTTCTCAATGTGACATCCTAACGCTCCCTGAGAGCAGATGTCGCAAATACTGCGTATGAGTTCAGGAAGTCGCAGCTTCTTCCTCTTCCGTGGCCGGTTCAGTATCGGATTCTTCAGATGGTTCGTTCTTAGCAGTCTCTTCCGGCTCACTGTCACGTTCAGAACGTGTTGTGGCACGAACGGAACTAGCAGCCTCATCGCTTCGTCGTTCGCTTCGCAGTTTGATTTCATCAGCGAGTTCGGCGCGTCCCTCGGCAGCTTCGATCTGTTCGCTGGTGAGGTGATCAGCTCGAGTGATCAGAAATCTCAGGACTGCCTCAGAAAGGAGGAGATTCCGCTCAAGCGTGGCGATCTTGTCGCCGGTGATCTCGAAGTAACCAAGAAAGTAGACGCCGCGTTTGTTGCCTTTCACAGGATAGGCGAGTCGTCGATCGTCCCATTTGCGGAACGAAATCACGTTTGCGCCCACCTTCTCGAGATGTTCGAGAATGTGTTCGCTGCTCGCGCCGAGATCGGCTGTCGCGGATTGAGGAAAGAGGAACAGGCCCTCATATGTGTTTGTCTTGTTTTCAGACATTGGGTTGGGTCTCCTCCGGAGCCTGCTCAGCAGTCCGGTCGGGGTTGAAAGCATTCATGGCGGCAGTGGGGCCGCGGTGTATCCAGCAGTCAGCTGCTTCGACGGCTTCTTCGATGCCTTGGTCGACAGCATCCACTTGATCTGGTCGAAACCGACCAAGTACGTAGGACGAAAGGGGGATGTCCATAGGTGGATCGATTCCGATGCGAACTCTTGCCCAATTGTCCGTATCCAGACAATTTGCAATGTCACGCAAGCCGTTGTGTCCACCTGCACCACCAGTTTCTCGCACACGAATGCGGCCACATGCAAGTGATGTGTCGTCCACGAGTACGAGCAAGTCGCGTTCTGGTTGGAGTTTGTAATAACGGACGGCTTCGGCAACGGACTGGCCACTGCCATTGACGTAGGTCAAGGGTTTGAGAAGCAATAGCCGGTCATCATTGGCATTGGTCTCGATGAGCCCGCCTTGAAACCGGCTTCGCGCAATCTCTCCGGTGGCCAAGCGACGCGCAAGGCGATCAATCGCGACGAATCCGACGTTATGTCGGGTTCCATCGTATTGGGCTCCGGGATTTCCAATTCCTACCACGAGTCGCATGGTGTAATGAAGATGCCAGGCAATCAGCCTTCTTCTCCAGACTCCTCTTCTGGTTCAGACTTCTCACTGATAACTTCAGGTTCGGCGCCTTCGGCATCGACATCAGTTTCTTCACCTTCAGCTTCGGTTTCTTCGGCTTTATAGGCGATATGTGCAATGTGCTTGTCAAGGTCGAGAGTGGGCTCAACTCCTGAAGGCAGATCAAGCTCACCGATCGTGAGTGCCTCAGTAAGTTCTGTGATATCGGCTTTGATCTCCGAAGGGATTTCACTAACTTTGCATCGCACTTCAATTTCGGATCTGACCACAACGAGCATCGCGCCAGTTTCCTTCGTGCCCTTTGCCGTACCGGTGAGGTTCACGGGAATATTGACTGTGACGATCTGGTCTAAGTCGACCCGAGCAAGATCGAAGTGCACCAGATCATCGCCCAGGTGACCGAACTGAAGTTCCTTGACGAGACACGTTTGAGATTTGCCGCCGTCAACGCAGACATCCATGACATGAGTGCCATTTTCAAGATGTCCGATTGCCTGATCGGCATCGGCGCTGACGTGTACCGGATCGCCGCCTTGCCCGTAGATCACGGCAGGAAGGCGACCGGAGTCTCGAAGGCGTTTGGCATACCGACTTCCAGTACGCTCGCGTGTTGCGACTTCGAGGGTTGGGGTGTCATGGCCCATGGTTGGGTCCTCCAATGAACGCGGCGACAAACTGTCGCGGCGGATGTATCAACGCTTGACGCCTGTCCCACGCTGGAACAAGGCGGAGATGGACATGTCGTGGTGAATTCTGTAGATCGCTTCTCCGAGAAGCGGCCCGACGGATAGTTCAACGAGTCTGTCGCGGAGAGGTTCGAGTCGTCCACGATCGGGTATGGAATCCGTGACGACAATTTGTTCAATGGGTGAGTTCTTGATCCGATCCATGGCCATTCCACACAGAACGGGGTGTGTTGCTGCCGCAATCACGCGATCCGCACCTTCGTCCATGACCAGCTTTGCAGCTTCGCATATTGTCCCTGCGGTCGAAATCAGGTCATCGACCATCAGAACGGTCTTCCCTTTGACCTTGCCGATCAAATTCTTCGATGCAACTGTTTCACCGGACTCTCTTCGTTTGTCGATGATCGCAAGTTCGGCATTCAGAGCGCTGGCGTAGGCGTTGGCGACTTTCACGTTGCCGACGTCCGGTGACACGATTGTAAGATCACCCAGATCACTGCGAATACCTTCGAAATAGTTCACGAGAACCATTGACGCGGTGAGGTGATCCACTGGGATGTCGAAGAAGCCCTGGATCTGAGCGGCATGGAGATCCATGCAAAGGACACGATCGACACCTGCGGCGACAAAGAGATTCGCTACTAGTTTGGCGGTGATCGGCGTTCTGCCCGTGTCTTTTCGATCCTGTCTGGCATAGCCAAAGTAGGGGATCACAGCGGTGATCCTTTTGGCGGATGCTCTGCGAAGGCAATCGATGTAGATCAGCAGTTCCATCAGATTCGCATTGACAGGATCACTTGTGGACTGAATGACGAAACAGTCGCGCCCGCGAACATCCTCTTCAACTCGGACGATCAATTCGCCGTCCGGGAACAGATCTGTTTGTGCGGTCCCTTCCGAAATATCAAGATGCGCGCAGACTTCACTGGCAAGTTCGCGTCCTGCGCGGCCTCCGAAGATTTTCAGATGATCATGGTCGATGTTCATGCTGTGGCCTCCGCTCTAAGTCGTCGAGTGAGCAGTGTGTCCACCTCTGCAAGATGTGCAGGGGTGTTGATGGACAGGATGTCCTCCGGGGGAACTTCTGGTAGTAGATCCACGGTCTTGCCCTCGAGCTTCAACATCGCGGGGACATCCGTGAGGTAGTACTCGCCGCTGATGTCATCGCGGGGCAGTTCGATAAGGCAGGAGAGCATCGCGTCCACATCGAAGCATGCATATGAGGGGTAGACCTCCGCAATCTTCTTCTGTTCAGCAGATGCGTTTTTCTCCTCGACAATCTCTTGAAATGCACCATGGTTGTCTCTGACGATGCGTCCATAACCAGTGGGGTCGTCGATTACAGCCGTGGCAAGTGTTGCAGCCGCGCCGGATTGAGTGTGTTTGGCGAGCAAGGAATTCAAGGTTTGCGTGCGGATCAGTGGGCCATCTCCCGCCAGTACGAAAGTGTCGCCACCCAACGGCGACAATTCTTCCCGGCAGACGTTGACAGCATGTCCAGTCCCGAGTTGTTCGGGCTGTTCAACAAAATGAACATCTGAGTCTTCTGAGAATGCCTCTCTCACCAGATCACTCCGGTGGCCGACCACGAGAATGATGGGACTCGCTCCCGCTTGGCGGCATGCATCCACAACCCAATGCACCATTGGGCGACCTGCGACTTCGTACAGGACCTTGGGGAGATCTCCGCCCATGCGCGTGCCCTTGCCTGCTGCAAGAATGACTGCAGCGCAGGGTCGGTTCGAGTTGGAGTGAGCGTGCGTCATGGATCTGATTGTTTCGAACTGGCCCGCCAAGACTTGAACTTGGAATGCCTGGATCAAAACCAGGTGTGTTACCGATTACACCACGGGCCAAATGGGGGTTGGCGTGCAGGCGAGATGCTCAAAAACACGTCTATCGCCTGATCGCTGGATCATCTAACTTCAGGTCGAAACCTCATGTTGGGGGCGTCGTCACGCCGCGCTTCTAGGTACACATTCGGGTGCTGGAACACCACGAAACTGGATGGCGCGGATTGCGTCGAGACGCGCTGCCGCGGCTGTTCTTCCCGGAGCTGGAACATCTGTCAGCCGCGACCCGATGCCCCGTGCAGCGCCGATCCGCGAACCGGACCCTCACTGACGGCTCCTCACAAGGGAAGACTGGGCAGGATATCAGGTCCGGGAGGGGTCCTGCAAGGGAACATCCCAACGGACGCTGGCACCGATAGCGGTCTGCAATCGGGCTTGATACGCCAAATCGCTGATTTCAATCGCGCCCAGCCGTTGTAGATGCGGTGTCATGAACTGCACATCCAGAAGCGTTCCGCCAATTTGCTGTAAATGAGAGACAAGCCAGACCAGACAAACTTTGGAAGCATCGGTGCCACCATCTGCGGGCCGACTGAACATGGACTCGCCAAAAAAAGCACCCCCGATTCTGATCCCGTACAAGCCGCCCACCAGATTGTCATCTCGCCATGCCTCAATACTGTGGGCCATTCCAGCGTGATGAAGAGCCTGACATGCCTTTGCGATTCGGTGATCAAGCCACGTCTCTTCGCGTTCAGGGCCTGGCTCAGCACACGCCTTGAGGACGCGTTCAAAGCATGTGTCAGTCGTCAAAGAGAACTCGCCCCGCCGCAGGGTTCTGGCCAGCGAGCGTGAGATATGAAGCCCGTCCAATTCGATGATGCTGCGAGGATCTGGTCGATACCACTCCAGGGCACCGGTGCTCGGATCGGCCATCGGGAAGAAGCCCTGTCCATAGGCATCAATCAAGCATTCGGGTGGGATCATCGACTCGCTTGTGCTCATTTGAGCAGTATGGCATGGACTCTCTGCGCGTAGACTGCTGACGATTCCAAACTGCTTGAGACCTGATGCCAACTGCTACTCGCCGCAAGGCACCACATCTGTTCCACCATCGACTGCGGCTTCTGACCGCGGCGTTTGGTGTCGTGCTCTTGCTGCTTCTGACTCAGGCCATTCGCCTGACCATCATCCAAGGGGATGCGCATCGATTGACAGCAGAGTCGAGATTGCGTTCCGTCCGTTGGTTACCGACATGGAGGGGGACGATCTTCGACCGCGAGGGACGTGTATTGGCACGAGACGAGCCACGATGGGAAATCGCGGTGGCCTACGACGCGATCACGGGGCAATGGGCGGATGATCACGCTGTTCGCGATGCGCGTGACGCGATGGGGCGGGATGCATGGAACATGGCCTCGCCCGAAGTGCGAGTTGCAGCCATCGAAGAGGCTCGACCACCCTGGGACGCTGTGCTTGAGTCAGTCTGGAAGACAATTGCAAGAGGCGCAGACATGGATCGGGATGCGCTGGAATTGGAACTCAATGCGATTCGCGCAAGGGTCCAGCGCATGGCGGCAGTCGTCTGGGATCAGCAGCGGAGACGGCATGATGCTTTACACGGGCAGGGTGGAGGTCCACGATTTACCCCACGCCCCATTCGTGAACAGGTGGCTGCGCACATTGTGGTCCCATCGGTTTCTGATGCGCCTGCGGCTTCCATTGAGGCGTTTGCAGCAGATCATCCTGATTTGGTCGAGGTGCGCTACGCGAGACATCGATCGCATCCCCAGGACAACATCGTTGTCGAGATCGATCGCATGACCTTGCCCTCGCCTTTGCGAAATGGCGGGCGACTACTCGTCAGCGTGCCACGAGTAGCTGGAGACATCGTCGGAGACATCCGTTCAGAGGTATGGGAGGAGGATGCAAGTCGCCGTCCATTTCATCTGAAAGACGGGGAAGTCGACCGTGGCGGTTATCGCGAAGAAGATCAGGTCGGTGCCCGTGGGATCGAACGGGCGTGGGAGGATGTCTTGCGAGGGGAAGTCGGATTGCTAGTCCGCGATCACGCCAAAGGTGATGTCTCACGTGAGGAACCGGTTGGGGGGGCGGACATCCAACTGACTTTGGATACGGGTTTGCAGGCCAGAGTCGAAGCGGTTCTCCAGCCTTTCGTCGGACTGACAGTTGTCCAACCTTGGCACGGCAATACACCCCTTCCAGTGGGGACGCCGCTGGCTGCCAGTGTTGTGGTACTTGAAATCAACTCCGGCGAGATCCTCACGATGGCTTCGACGCCTTCGTCCTTCAACAGTGATCGCCTCAAGGATTCACAGGCGGAGGCCATGCAGCCTTGGCTCCTGCGACCCGTAGAGGTTGCCGCTCCACCTGGTTCGATCGTCAAACCATTGGTCATGGCGGCTGCGGTAGGGGCAGGTGTTCTTGAACCGGGCGAGCGAATCGAATGCAAAGGCCATCATTTTGAAGATCAACCCGACATGGCGCGATGTTGGATCTACAGGCCCCGGTATGACATGGCGACACATGGCGAACTGGGACCCATCGAAGCACTGGCCAGATCATGCAATTGCTGGTTTTATGAACTTGGCGAACGGATGGGGCTCGAGCGACTCTCCGGCTGGCTCGGCGATATGGGACTTGGACATCAGCCTGATGTCGGTCTGAGTCCTTCGTGGGGATCTTCACCTGTCGAAAATGCGGGCCTGAGACCGGAGCAGGAAGATTTCGAAATCCTCCGAGAACGCGGTGAAGCGACATTTGAAGCTGTGATGCTGTCAATTGGTCAGGGACGCACCACATGGACACCACTGCATGCTGCGGATGCGTATGCCACGCTTGTCAGACATGGTCTGCGCATGGCACCCACGCTTGTCCGAGGTTGGTCTTCACCTGATGTTCCCGTTAGTCGCGAACTCGATCCATCAACGGTTGCCACGGCCATTGCCGGTTTGGAGGATGTGGTTGAGATGTCGTATGGAAGCGCCAATCATCTGCCGCTTCCTAGCGGTAACGAGCCGATCTTCAACATCGATGGCATCAAACTGGCGGCCAAGACTGGCACCGCGCAAGCGCCACCCTGGAGACACGACATCAATGGCGATGGGGTGATTGAAGCCGACGAACGTTTGTCAGGAGTCGAGCACGCATG
>JAKVBW010000049.1 GCA_022446945.1 Phycisphaerales bacterium
CCATGCGTTCGGGATCAATGGTTGGCGAGGCACCATCTGCATTGGCGGCGGTGATCAGGCCAGCATCTTCAACGGCGGCGGAGGCAGCGCCGACCGCCAACTCGATGTCACGACACATGACCTTGGTGGCCTTGCGATAGTGCTTAGGAACGATCTTCCGGATGGCAAATTCATCTGAGGGGAGTTCGGCCCCAAAGGGGCAACCCCAACGACTGCCATCAAATGCTTCCAAAGCTCGGATGCCCGTACGGCCTTCTTCCAATGCAGCCCACAAAGGTTCGATTCCGATCCCGAATGCGGTGACCGGGCCGATGCCTGTGATTGCGACCTTGCTGGTCATGCGGGGGATTGTAATGAGTGGATGTCAGCAGGAGGCACTCACAATGGCGACCCCGATTGCGGTTGTGAAGAGATCGACAGAATCGCTGGCAGGGTGGCTTGGGTCTTTACACAGTCGGGGCGAGTCGTCTTGCGATCAACATCGCCATTTCAAGAGCCTGCTCGTAGTTGAGTCTGGGATCTACCAGCGATCGATAGCCATCACGAAGGTCATCATCCGTCAGCCCTCGGGCGCCTCCGGTGCACTCAGTCACATTTTCGCCAGTCAATTCGAAATGCACGCCGCCCAGCACCGACTCGCAGGAGGCATGAATGTCGATGGCCTGTTCCAGTTCGGAAAGGATGTCTTCAAACCGTCTTGTCTTGATGCCCGAGTCCGTTGTCAGTGTGTTTCCATGCATCGGATCACAGACAAGCAGGACCGTGCGGCCAGTGGCACGCACCGCCTCGATGAGAGCGGGCAGGTACTCGGTGACGCGTTGATGGCCAAACCGGTGAATGAATGTCAATCGACCTGGCTCATCATCCGGATGAAGCACATCGACGAGTTGCTCAACGACCGCAGGCAATTCAGAAGGTGAGACCGACGGCCCCACCTTGACCGCGACCGGATTCCGAATCCCGCGGAAGAACTCAACGTGCGCGTCATCAATCCCAGCTGTACGCATGCCGATCCAGGGAAAGTGCGTGGACAGGTTGTACCACCCGTGCCGACGCGGAACGCATCGAGTCAAGGCAGATTCATAGGGGAGGAGAAGTCCTTCGTGGCTCGTATAGAAGTCGACTCGTGAAATGTCCGCGACGGAAATGCCACTCAGTGTTTCCATGAAACGAAGTGATTCACCGATCGACTCGACAATCTCATGAAACTCTGTAGCACGCGAGGAGTGATCCACAAAATCAAGTTGCCAGTACTCGGGATGATGCAGATCCGCAAAGCCGCCATCAATGAGACTGCGAATGAAGTTGAGCGTCAGCGCCGAGCGTTCATACCCCCGCAGCATGCGCCATGGATCAGGTGTTCGGCTTCGTTCATCGAAAGCAGGTCGATTGACGATGTCGCCGTAGTAACTCGGGAGTGTGCCCTCATCCCGCACTTCGGTATCACTGCTCCGGGGTTTGGCGTACTGCCCGGCAAATCTTCCGACCCGAATCACCCTGCGGTGGGTTCCATGGACTAAGACCAACGACATTTGCAGAAGAATCTTGAGCTTGTTGATGATGACGCTCGATGTGCATTCCGAGAACGATTCGGCACAGTCACCACCCTGCAGCAGGAAGCGTTGCCCCACAGCAGCTTGGGCGAGTTGTTGTTTCAGGGCTTCGATTTCCCAACTCGTCACAAGCGGCGGCATCGCCGCAAGTTCCCCTGTTGCCTCCGTCAGCGCGTCTTGATCCGGATATGCAGGCTGGTGAGTCGCAGATTTATTCCGCCAAGAATCGTTTGACCATTCGGTCATATGGAAGACTTCCTTGAGTCGATGGTTACCATGCGGGTGAGAGGACTCGAACCTCCACGGGTTTCCCCACTGGTACCTAAAACCAGCGCGTCTGCCAATTCCGCCACACCCGCCTGGAGTCGATTATGGAGGCCGACCGACCTTGGGAGCAAGCCCTTTCACGCGTTGCATTGTTCGTTTCCTGACTTTCATTTCATTGAGGATCACATTCATGACTTCTGCAAACAGAACCGGTTTCGGCCTTTTGCCACTTCTCGCCCGCCTGGTACTGGGGGCAGCTTGCTTCTTTGCGGGGTGGCATCTTTGCTTTCAGAAGGTGGAAATGACCTCCCATGAAGTGCGTCTTCTGGAGGGTGTGGCTGTGGTGCCTGTTGCTTACTTCGCAGATGAATCGCCGGAAAATGAGCCTGGAGACGCTCAGGATGCGGATTCCGCTGATGTCACGCCTCCTACGCCCATTGGCCCATTGAAGCATGCGGCCTCAGGGAACGCCCTGGTGGAACGTGCGGCGGCCGAGCGTGTAGCCGTGCAACTTCGTCAAGCGGAGTGGGGGGACTGGTCAGAACCAGCCGCTTGGGCATTTGCTGTTTTGCTGCTCCTCGGTGGTGGCATGATCGTTTTGGGTCTTCTGACTCGTTTTTGGGCAGGGACGCTCGCCATCCTTCTTGGGGTGGCATTCTGGCTGGGGCCGATCGAGCAGGCCGGAATGTTCGACATGGACCCATTTCACTGGGTTCTCGCACGCGAGGCCTTTGAGCACATGTTGCTGCTTGCCGCGTTATGGGTGCTAGCCATCGGGCTACTGGCCAGTGGTGGTGGATTCTGGTCATTGGACAGCCTTCTCTGGCGTGGCCGAGCCTCGTCACTCGCCGAGCACTCAGAAGGTGATTGAGTGGTGTTGTCCCCTTTCCATTTGAGAGGGTGATCGAAACCCCTGCGTGCTCTATCCTCCCACGCTGCGAGGGCAAGTGGTGAGTCGAGGCGTCAGCCATTCCGTTTCAACGCGCATGTGGACTCGGGTGCGTTATGTCGGCCCTTGGAGTCTGTCGGTTGTCGTACATGCCGGACTGATCCTTTTGGGATTCACCGTGACCTGGTCAATCATCGAGCACGAGGAGCGTCTGGAATCTCCCATCGTCTCTTCGGATGTTCCGATTCAATCACCTTTGATGGCGTTACGACCGCTGCCGGAGATGTCAAACCCGACACCTGAGATGCCAATGGTTCCGGAGCAACCCACGTCGTTGGTTGCTGATTCGCAGCCGATTGTCGCAGGACCGATCGGAGCAGTTACAAAATTGGCCCCGCCATCTCTGGCGTTTGCAGGCACGGGTTTGGAATCAGCGCGCGAAGTCGTATTCGTGATCGATGCCAGCGGAAGCATGACCGCTTGGCTTCCATTTGTGATCGATGAACTTGAGCGAACGCTCTCGCACATGAGAGACTCGCAGTGGTTTGCGGTTGTGTGTTTTGCGGGAGAGAACCTGTACGTCACACCCAGGAGCGGACTGACCGCTGTGACGGAGGAGTCTGCACGCACTGCCATTGAAGATCTGCGGAGCACCATCAACGATCTCGTCGGCGGCGGATCTGATCCCACGATGGCTCTCCGGGAAGCAATGGCCATGCGACCCGAACTGGTCATGCTCCTGAGTGAAGGCCTTGATGGTCGGGGGAGGTTTGCGGCAGATGAGTCCTCAATCCTGGACGCGCTTGAGGAGATCAATCCACGCCGCAGTGACGGCACACGCAGCGTTCAGATTGCATGCATCAGATTGTCGGTTGACGAAGTGTTTGAGCCAGCGGAACTGATGGAGACCATTGTTCACGCGCATGGCAGCGGGGAGTTGACCACCGTGTTACTGGAGGAACTTGACCCATGAGAGATCGTGTCTACATGCCCGTCGTCATGTTGTGCCTAACTGCTGCACCTGCCTTTGGGGCACCTTCTGCGCGCAGTTTTGCCTCCGCCTTTTTCGTCTCAAGAGATGGAGAGGGCAATGTGGAGGTTCTTGGCACGGGCGTGACCTGGCTCCTGCTCATGATGTCTGCAGCAGCGGTGGGTCTGGCGATTGCGTTGGCCATCGACAATCGGCGGGATTCGATTCTGCCGGATCGTCTTATTAAAGCGATGCGCAAGGAGATCAAGGCGAAGCGATACCGTGAAGCGATTGATAAAGCCGCGGCGAGCGAATCCTTTCTCGGGAACATCACATGTGAGGCCATGCGACAGGCGCCGCACGGCTGGCGCGCGGTCATTCGGACGCTTGAGCAAGCTTCGGAGGAAAGGACCGTGGCACGATTACGCAGGATTGAAGTACTGAACATCATCGGTCAGGTGAGTCCCATGATCGGGTTGTTCGGGACCGTCTATGGAATGATCCTTGCATTCACAGCGATCGTCGCATCGGGGGGTGCAGCAGATCCTGTCATGTTGGCTGGTGGAATCGGCACTGCATTGACCACGACCTTCTGGGGCTTGGTGGTCGCGATCCCATCGTTGGCTGCGGCAGCAGTTCTGAGAAGTCGCATCGATGCCATGACGGCGGAAGCAACGTTGGCAGCCGAAGATCTTCTCGGCCGATTTCGTCCGCGAGCTGCGAACGATGATCGTGGGGGCATGCTTCAGGATGCTGTTGACTGATGCGTAGAAGACGCGCCAACCATTCGATTCAGGCCAATCTGACGCCTCTGATTGACGTTGTCTTTCTTCTGGTTGTGTTTTTCGTGCTCGTGTCAAGGATCGTCGATGAAGATCGTCCACGATTGGACCTGCCCTCTCCCTCACCTCTGGCCTCACTGATCCCTCCACCTGGGGAGAAAGTCATCGTCAGTGTTCTGCCTGCAGACGTTCAGGGTTGGCGCTATCACTTTGCCGATCTGGATGTTCCCGCAACTGATGCTGGCATTGATGCACTGTCAAGGGCGCTTGCCCATCGGCTTGATCGGCATCATGAAGCAGCGATTGTCGTCCGTGCAGGTTCCGATACGCCTTGGGAGTTCGTTTCACCTGTCTTGGCCGCGGCGAGGCAAGGGGGGAGCGATGTTCGTGTGCAATTGGCTGTCATCAGAGGTGATGATTCATGAGACTGCATCGCCGGCGAATGCGGAGGGGCAGTGGAGCAGTGTCGGTCCACATCGCGCCGATGATTGATGTGGTGTTCCTGCTGCTGATCTATTTCATGATCGCCACAGACTTCAGTCCTGCTGAAGAAGTGTTTCGCATGGATCTTCCTGCTCAGGCAGGGAAGGTGGCCGATGCTCTTGAACTGTACGAAGAGCCACTAAAGATCGGACTTGCAGCGGCGGGCGCTGACAGCAGTGGCGTCAGAGTTCGCGTTCAAGGGCCGTGGGTAGTGTCCTCTTCCATCGATGCGTTGCGTGAGTTTCTTGATTCATCGACAGCGCCCCATGGATCACTGTTTCTTCCCGACCATCCCATCATCATTGTGCCCACATCAAGTGTCCAGTGGGGTCATGTGGTTGCAGCCTTCAATGCGGCAGTCGCCAGTGGTTGCACGAACGTCACGCTGGAGCCGCCGACATGATGCAAGCATTGATCTTGTCGAGCCTTCTCCTGTTCAGTTCCGCGCAGCGCGACGCATTTGATCGTGCTGTGACTGCAGACGAGCGGATCGAGGCCGGTGTCCTGCTGCTGGATGACCTGCTTGCGCGGCAGTGGTCCGAAGCTTTGTGTGTCGATGGATCTATTTTCGGTTTCCGTGATGCAGATCGAGATGCCACTGCATCGAGGATCATCGGCGAAGCGATTGAGGTATCGGATCTCCTCGCAGGAGACATTCATGCGCAGAACTTCTTCGAGGATTCAGTTGAAGTGGATGCCGATCGTTGGCAGATTCTGACGGGCATTGCCTACGCTGCAGATGCGGCCATTCGCAATCATGTTGAAAGGGCGGGAGAAGCCATCTCGCTTCTCGACAAGACCGCCAGGCGCGATATGTCAGGCCGTTCGCTTCGCATGCTTGCCGTTGCACATCAGGTACAGGGGCGTTACGGAGTTGCGAAGAGTCTTGCCTCGGAGGTTCTGCGGAATCCGGAAGCAGCACCACTTGAGCGGGCTGCTGCCAAAGCCATGCTTCTCCGACCCGAGGCTGATCCGGAGGGCACACTGATTGCCATCGCAGAAGCGTCTACGCCGTGGGAGGTGACGCTGCTGGCAGAGACTGCCGCGGTGCGATCCGAATCGCCGCTGGCTTGGGTTGGCCCGATGCGTCAGCATCTGGTTCGCACGGGTCTTGACCCGCTGTTTGCAGTGGATCTTGCGTCCAATCTCGCCGCTCGCGTTCAGGATCAAAGCCCTGGATTCTTCAATCTCGACCATGCCGCCCTGTTAGGTCAGGCAAGAGCCGCTGCTGCGGAGGGCAAGATTGGAAAGGCACGTGAATGGCTTGAAGAAGGTGGCGAGCGTTGGCCAGCGCCGATGGAGGCGGAACGCCTGGTCTGTCTTGCTTCTATCACCGTTAATCCGGTGGATCGTCTGGCAATTGATGTGCAGGCAGCGCAGGCGGGAGGCGAGCGGAGATTGCGCAGATGGGAGACGGTGGCAAGTGCTGCTGATGTTCTCCTTCGCGGAGACCCTCATCATCAACTGGCGCATGAAGCCCTGATGTCGGCGTGCGATGCCTCGGGCATTCCCGTGCGCTGGACAAGAGTTCTGGCAGGTCATGAAGCCAAGGCTGGTCGTGTCGAAGATGCGGTGGGGAGACTTTGCCAGATATCCCCCGGTGGTTCCGAGCATCTCTCTGCGCTCTCCCAAATTGCTGGCATGCTCGATACGCGGCGATTGAAGGCGGGGCAATGGGCAGCTTCCGATGCGGCGACACTGCGCGATGCACGCGCTGCCGCGATGGCCGCTGCTCTTCAGCGGCACGATATTCAGAGATCTACGGCCGCTGCGCCGGTAGCGGGGAAGTTGACTGTCTGTCTGATGGAATGTCTCTTGGATCAGGGCGAGATTGAGCAGGCGGAAGCCATTCTGCGTGAGCGCGACGTTGCAGATTGGCTGGAACCTCAAGATCGTTTGCGGCTCGAAGCGCGATGGGCTGCCGAGGCATCACAATCAGAATCATTGCGTCGTTTGCTCCGTGCTCAGGATCAGGAGACGATTCAACACCTCTGCCGCGGACTGCTCGCGGCATCTCGCACATGGTCGGAACGTGTGCAGTCGGTCATTTTCGCTGCACTTGCCAAACTGACGCCCCAGGGTTCGAATGATGAACTAGTTGGAATCGGTAACGCATTTCGACTTGCCGGTCGATGTGACAATGCGGTGCAGTGGTATGAAGCGGCGTTGATCGAAGACCCGTCACTCTTGGAGGCGGTCCTCGGGCGTAGCGAGTGTTTGCGTGGAGTAGATGACCGCGCCGCATTGGCAATTGCAGCAGACGGCTTTCGACGAGTCGCTGCCATGCCACGTTCCGAAGATCCCGAAAGGTGGCGATCGGCAAATCTCAGTTTGTTGGAAGTATTGCAACGTGCAGGTGTTGATCGGTCGCGCATTGATGCAAGGCTTGAGCGGCTTCGTCGGATCGATCCAGCAATCGGTGGTCTGCCGCAATCTTGAGCGATCCATCAGGCATCGCTCCATCTTGACATCTAGCGCATCAGGCGAAGTTCGTCCCGGAGAATCGCAGCGAGTTCGTAATTCTCAGCTGCCAGTGCCAGTCGCAGACGCTCCTGGAGTTCTGCGCGCTGAGAAGCGGGGAGCCGAGGGACAAGCAGGTCACGCATTCCATTGAGTAACTGCGCTTCATTGCTGGAAGACAACGCATCCGCTCCTAGTAATGCCTCCAATTCCTCGAGCCCCCTGTCGAGCGCCATCCTTGCCAGATCCGGCCGCTGTGTTGCCAATGATGCTTCTGCCATGGCACGTGAACGGAGGGTCAGGCTGTGTGCCAGGAGTGCCACGGTGTGCTCATGATGGCCTGACTCAAGCAAGGTCCGGGATGCACTGACCATGTGATCCGCATCCTGCGCTGCCAAGCCAAACTCCCCCAGCAACATGAGGGCTCGGGTTCGGGTGTCGTACTGGGAGATTTCCCCTGCGACGGCGGCGGCTAACTCAGCGTTCAAGGTGTCTCCAGCCTCCTTCGGAAGCACCGAAGGCTGGCCATCCGGGCGGCCCGTCATTTCCAGTTGCAGGACCCCCAGATCCAACCGGATTTGCAGGATCGGCCTGCCATCCTGCCCCTCGAGGAGGCGAACGGATGTTTCGTGGGGGTCATGTGGCCATTGGGCCAGCAGGTCAGTCAGATCAGTCTTCATGGCACTCCAGACGGTTCAGAGGTCGGGTTGTTCCGACCATGCGGCGGGTAAGGGCCTGATTTTGTCACCAGTTGCTTGACATGTGGTTCTTGGGGTCAATCAGGGGGTTCACTGGTTCGATTGTAGGGATGGGTGAGGATTCTTCAGATTCGATGAATCCATCACACATAACTATCGGACATCGATAGTGGATGTGCACCCAGTCCGCAGCGTGCTGTCTGCGGAGGGAACACCGGGTGCCGCAAGGCATCGACACATCCGCTCCTCGTGGGGTGGGTCGGCACCCGGCTTGTCTGGATTGGTGTGACATGGCTCGCTACACGTTCGATAAGACATTGGATACCTACCTACGGGACATCAATCAGGTCCCATTATTGACCGCTGCCCAAGAAAAAGAACTTGGCTGGCGGATCATCAACGAGGGCGATCTCGAGGCAAAGGATCACATGATCCGGGCCAATCTTCGACTCGTTGTGGCAATCAGCAAGAATTACACGAAGCGGGGGCTTCCGATCAGCGATTTGATCGAGGAGGGCAATATCGGGCTGATTCGTGCTGTCGAAGGATTCGATCCAGCTCAGGGCGCGAGATTTTCAACTTATGCATCATGGTGGATCAAGCAGTCGATCAAACGCACATTGATCAACGCGCGTCATCCGATTCACATACCCGCCTACATGGTGGAATTGATCACCCGTTGGCGACGCGTTGATCGCGCCTATCAGGATGATCACAGTCGTCAACCGACAATTGAGGAAATGGCTGATCTGCTTGAGCTACCTCGTCGGAAGGCGGAAATCGTTCTTCAGGCGATGCAGGCGCATCGTTCAGCATCACATGCGCCCACAATGGAAGATGGCGAAGCACTCGACTTCGCGAGTGTTGTTCCCGATTCTCGTCACGAGGATCCTGAATTGACGATCGGGCGTGCTGAGGAACTGCAGGCAGTGATGTCCATTCTGGACACGATCGAGGAACGCGGGGCGCGTGTGCTGCGACTTCGATATGGACTGGAAGGGCAAGCACCGCTAACGCTGAAGCAGATTGGCGTGGTGATCGGTCTGACGCGCGAGCGTGTGCGACAGATCGAGATGGATACGCTTCGGCGTATTCAACATCGGCTCAAACAACGCCGCGTGGCCTGATACGAGTGGCCGCATCTGATTGATCTTCGCTCTGGTAGTTGCCTATTTCAGAAACGGTAGGCGGCAAGTTGTGCCTTCTACCTTGCTTCGGCCAAGGTCGACTTCCACAGTCGTGTTTTCTGTTGCGGCATCTCGGTCGATGATGGCCATCGCAATTGACGCATCCAGCGTGGGACTGAAGCACCCACTTGTGATGTCGCCAATTCGCTGCCCATCCTGAAGGACGGACATGCCTTGGCGCGCAGCCCGTCGTCCTTGAAGTTTGAGTCCCGTGAGAATGCGGCTTGGCCCACCGCCAGCTGTGATCGCTTCAAGTGCATCCTGCCCAATGAACCGTGGGGTGTCGTCATCAGCACCCTTGTTGAGTTTGATTGCAAAGTTCAGGCCCGCTGTAAGGGGGTCGATCTCTTCAGTGATTTCGTGTCCATAGAGCGCCATCCCAGCTTCCAGGCGTAGTGAGTCGCGAGCGCCGAGGCCACAGGGTTTGACAGTCGTATCGTCTGCGTCGACGTTCCCAAGAAGCATCTTGACCATCTGTCCAGCCAACATCTTCGGGAGAATGACTTCGACACCATCCTCGCCTGTGTAGCCGGTACGGGAGACAAGCAGTTTGGCAATCAGGATCGATTTCTCTGTGAATCTGTATCGCTTTAGGGAAGGGATCTCTCGGGAGAACTTCCCAATCAACTCCATGACGTTTGGCCCTTGGACCGCGACCATTGCAGTGGTCTCTGTTTCATCTCGCAGTTTGAAGATGTGTTCGCCCCGCGTGTCATCAAAATGTCCAAGCAGTTTTTCGCGATTGGCTGCATTGCAGACCATGAGAAATTCGCTGTCCGAGATGCAATAGACAAGCACGTCGTCACGGCAGCCACCGGACTGGTTGCAGACTAGTGAGTACCGCACTTGCCCAGGCTGCATGCCTCCAATCTGTCTCGTGCAGACGTGATCTAGAAAGCGATGCGCATCACGGCCGGAAAAACGAAGGCGTCCCATGTGGGATACGTCGAACAGTCCTCCACTTCGTCGGACTTGATGGTGCTCTTTGATAATCGATCCATAATGGAGCGGCATCTCCCACCCGGTGTAGTCGACCAGTTTCGCGCCATGATCGACGTGAAAGGAGTGGAACGGTGTTTGTCGCAGCGAGGTGGTCATGGACATCGCGGCATCGTATCGAGATCAGTCCCGATCGACCTTCCGCTCAAGTTTCTTCACCCTCCGGAACAGATCTGCGAGGTTCGAGCCTGCCATCGCGTTGCGTTTGGCGGTTTCCGCGGGGATTGCCGGTGCGCCGCCGATCTGTGTTCCTGAGGGAATGTTGCTGACGATGCCGGATTGGGCCAATGCCTGCACACAGTCGCCGATTTCGATGTGACCTGCGACACCGACCTGGCCGCCCAGAACAACGTGGTGACCGAGGCGTACGGAGCCCGCAACCCCGACGAGTGAAACAAAGAGGCAGTGCGGTCCAATCGTGGTGCCATGTCCAATGGAGATCAGATCGGCGAATTTCGTCCCGCGTCCAATTCGCGTCTCTCCCATGGCCGCGCGTTCAACCACACAGTTGCCCCCGATTTCAACATCGTCTTCGAGTATGACAGTGCCGTGTTGTGGGATCTTGTGGTGTTCACCTTCATGTGTCGCATAACCAAAACCATCGTTGCCAATCACTGTTCCAGAATGAAGTGTGACCCGGTTGCCCAGTGTGCAATGTTCGTGTACGACGGAGTTCGGAAAGAGGATGCAATCATCACCGATGCTGACATCAGGTCCGATCCATACCCCAGGATAGATGTGACACCCTTTGCCGATGCGTGCACCTGCTTCAACCACGGCGTGTGGATGAATGCGCGTTCCCTCATCTACCTGCGCTGATTCATGGATGACGGCCAGTCGACTACGCCCAGTCCCATCGTCTTCGATCGGTTCAGGGTGTTGCTTGAAGCCCTGCAGAGCGATGACCGCATTCCGAAATGCAAAATAGGGGTCTTCACATACCAGTGCGGAAATGTCAGGGGGGCAATCAATATCGGGTGAGATGAGGACACCGCCTGCAGATGCCTTCTCAAGGTAGGACTTGTAACGAGGGTTCGAAACGAAAGTCAGTTCATCCTGGCCGGCAGATTCGATGCCGGCGCAACGTTCAATGACACGATCCCCGTCACCGCTGAGTGAGGCACCCAGATGGTCGGCGAGTTCTCGCAACGTCATTCCCATCAAGCACTCCTCCTGCCAAGAGCAGTGGTCAGGGTACCGGGAGCCCCGCCAAGCGGCACCGAAGAGGCCCCCTCGGTATCCTCACGACCTTGAATGGCCCGGCTTGCTTCCATCTCGACTGGCTTCGCGGCCCTCCTCATTGTCGTTCTCACTGCATCGGGGCAAGTTCCCGCAAGTGACAGCCTGCTGGATCGGCCGATTGGGTCGATTGAGGTCGAGGGGCTCGATCGCGTTCCCGAGCAGAAAGTGTTCAACAACATTCGGTCCCGGGTTGGTGGGGCATATGACCCCGAAACGGCGAAGGGCGACATCTCGCGCCTGACCAGGCTCGGTGACTTCGCGAATATCGACATCGTTGCGTCATTGAATACCGACGGAACCGTGGATCTGATCTATGTGTTCCGAGAAGAACGGTTGCTGGCCGCAGTATCGGTTGTGGGCAATCGGGTATTGCCTGACAGCGCGTTGCTTGGACCGACAGGTCTTTATCGAGGTTCTCCTCGAGATGACTTCCTGATTCAGCGTGGAGAGCGCGAGATGGAGGAGTTGTATCAGCGCAAAGGTTATTACATGGCCGAAGTCTCGATCGATCGCACCGAGCTTGAGGACAACGACATCCTCATTTTCGAAGTGAACGAAGGCCCGCGCGGCAAGGTGAGGGCGATCAATTTTGTGGGATCGACTCATTACAGTGACAAGGAGTTGGCTGCAGAGATCGAGACGCGGACCTGGTTCCCTTTCTTTCGCGTCGGCGCCATGGATCCGGATCAACTTGATGCCGACGCTGCTGCGATCCAGCGGTTTTATTACGACCGTGGTTGGATTGACGCTGAAGTGGGTTGGGATTTTGACCGCAGCGTCAGTCAGATTGATATCTCGGTGTACTTCGAGATACGGGAGGGGAAGCAGTACACGGTTGCTGGACTGTATGCAGCCGCCCCTGGTGGGGAGCCGCTGAGTGTCCTCTCAACGGAGCAGATTGCGGCGATCATGAACATCAAGGTGGGGGATGTCTTCAGGCAGGATCTGGTCAATAGATCCCGCCAGACCATCAGAGATGCCTATGGCGTGATGGGTTATCTCGATACCGCCGTGCAGATCAAGGAAGATCGCCGCGGTGATTCGACGGGTTTGACGCTTTTCATTGAAATCAATGAGGGTGCAGTGGCAGATGTCGGCCTGGTTTCCATCACAGGCAACTCTTTGACGAAGGATAAGGTGATCCGTGAGGAAATCGGCTTCCGCCCAGGCCGCCGTTTTGATGCGCGTGAAATCGAAGACACCAAGGAGCGCATTCTGGCCACGGGTCTCTTCGGCGATGCATTGGTATCCGTACAGGAGCCGGATCCATCCACGCCAACCACACGCGATGTTGTTGTTGAAATCAAGGAAAAGAACACCGGCTCGATCAACTTTGGGGTTGGCTTCGGGTCGGATAACGGTGTGCTTGGCAACATCTCACTGATACAGAACAACTTTGATCTCTTCGATGTACCCGAAACCTTTGGTGAATTCATCCGTGGCAGGTCATTTCGTGGTGCAGGCCAGCGGTTTGCGATCAACTTCAATCCTGGCACGGAAATCTTTAACTACGACATTACCCTGACTGAACCTCGCATATTCGGTTCGCCCTATGCGTTGGGAGGCATGGCGGGCTATTTCCGAAGGGATTACGACGGTTACACGGAGGAACGTTCTTCGGCGGGCTCCACCCTGAGCCGAAGACTCGGCGATGTTTGGTATGGATCACTTCGCTTTGATGCCGCTAGTGTCGAGTTGACTGGACTGAGTGCTGTTGAGCCCGTTGAAGTCCAGAATGATGCTGGGCCGGAAACGCTGATCAGCACCGGACTCATCCTCACACGCACCACCATCGATCGCATGAGCAGGCCCACTCGAGGTAGCCGCATGCAGTGGGATATTGCGAACTGGGGGCTACTGGGCGGTGATCGGAACTTCAATAGGGTTTCCGCGGACTACACCACGTACTTGGCGCTCGATCGTGACTTCCTTGGAAGGGTGACCACCCTTCGTTTGGACGGACAGGTTGGCCAGATTTTCGGCGGCGAGGCGCCCACATATGACGAGTTCTATCTTGGCGGGCGGTCGTTGCGAGGATTCCAGTTCAGGACGGTTTCGCCTCGTGGTGTTGATAAGAGTGGGGACATCGTTCCAGGGGTACCGGTGGGCGGCCGATTCATGGTCTTTCTGGGTGCCCAATACCAGCGTCCGCTCATCGGTGAGTTCCTGGATGGCGTCATCTTTGTCGATTCTGGGACCGTGAACGACGATCCAGGGTTCGATCAGTACCGTCTATCCGTAGGGTTTGGAATTCGGGTGTATATTCCGCAACTCGGCCCAACACCCCTGGCCTTTGATTTTGCCTTCCCGATCTTAAAGCAGGAATATGATCAGACCCAGTTGTTCAGTTTCTCCGCAGATCTGCCGTTCTGAAAGGTGGTTGCGGAGGGGAGAGTCATGATGACGGATCGCGCGCGAGTGTCATTTCCATCGATCTGCGTCCTTGCAGCGACAATTTTAGTTGCAGCGATCCTCCCCGGAGCCGTTGCGCAGAGACCGACCAGTGGTCCTGTGGCGGTTGTCAATATCTCTCAGGTGCTGGGTGGGTTGAACGAACGTGCGGATGCGGAAGCAAAGCTTCGCGGCAAAGCTGAGGAAATTCAGGCTGAAGCAAACTCCCAGCAGGAAGCGGTTCGCAAATTGCAAGAAGAGTACGACGCCATGACGGACCCTGCGGCCAAAATCGCTGCAGAGGAGCGGATTGATGCGGCTGTGATCCAGTTCATGGCGTGGCAGGAACTGATGCGGCACGATCTTGACATAGACCGCGCTTTGCTGCTTGAGAAGCTCTACTACGACATCATGGCTGCAGTGGCCGAGATGGCGAATGATTCAGGGATCGATTTGGTGCTCGTCCACGACAGTTCAGGAGAAATCGTGAAGAGCCAACAGCAGGGAGCGCCTCCGCTGGAACAACAGGTGTTGCAGCAGATTTCCCAGCGCCGAATTGCATTCGCAGCGCCGAGAATCGATCGCACGCGTGATGTCATCAATCAGATGAATCTGAAGTACAAGCCCTGATTCTCGGGAAGAGGAGCGAGTTATGCATCGTCAATGGATCGGATTAGTCGGAGCAGCCGTACTGGGTGTTGTTGCGATGGTTGCTTGGGATGCAGACGCTGCGCGACAGGCCACCGCTCCAACCGTAGTCGGCACAGTTGATCTGCCCAAAGTGCTCAACGCATTGGATGAATGGCAGGCTGAACTCGATCGATCTGAAGAGGCAGCCAAGTCATTTCAGGCCGAGTACCAGAAACGGCGTGAAGTCATCGTTGATCTTGAAGCCGACCGAGAAGATTTCGTTCCAGGAACTGAAAAGTATGCCGAAGCGG
>JAKVBW010000005.1 GCA_022446945.1 Phycisphaerales bacterium
CACCGAGCAGCGTGATCTTGCAGAATCGAGGCTTCAGGATGCCAAATCTCTGCATCGTTCTCAGCTGCGTGACACATTCCATGCCGTCCGGGATCTCGAGGGCGCGCTGGACGAAAAACTGCGGATCGCAGCGAACGTTGCCGCATACTTTGAGGGACTGCGCGAACGAGGTCAGGCCGAGAACGTCGATCTTGAGGCGCTCGCGGACGCCTACTTTGAACTTGCTGAAGTTCGTGGTGGGGCAGCGCATGGAAATCTTGGACAACTGAACGAAGCTTTGATCGACATTGGACGTGCCCGGGAAGTTTGGCAAAGTCTTGCAGACAATGCGGATGACAAACTTCGTGCGCGCATCAAGGTCGCGATCATGAGAAGGAGGGAAGCACTCATCCTTCAGGAACTCGAGCGGTTCCCAGAAGCTGTTGCATCGCTAGAGGCTGGACAGCGATTGCTTGAGACTGTTCCGCCAGATCACCCAAATTCACTGGCTGCACAACGTGTGCGAGGACTTTCACTTCTGGATCAGGGGGATATTCGCTGGGCGATTGATGACCATTCGATGGCAAGAGAAAGTTGGCAGCGGGGCATGGAGATCTTGGCGCAACTTGCGGAAGCCCATTCGGATAACGCTCGCGTGCGCCGAGATTATGCGCACGCCTACCGTCGTGTGGGGCTTTCGGAAGCAGATGTGGATGCTCGCCGAAGCCTGAACACGCTTCGTGAATCTCGCGTTGTGTTTCAAGCACTTCATGAAGATCAGCCCAATAATGACCCGGCACACAGAGATCTTGCGATGGCCTGGTATTACGAAGGCTGGGCAGCAATGCTGATACCTCTTCGAGATGAATCCATCGCTGCACTCGAAAGTGGCTGGACCATTGTCATCAAGCGTTGTGTGGCCTCTCCAGAGGATGCGCTCGCACGCAGTGATGTCACGGAGTACATCGGTTCGATGGTGGAAATTCTGCGTGAACTGAATGCGCTCAAGCGCGCGCACCAAGCTGCCAGAAATGGCGCGATTGCGATCCAGCCCATTGTCGAATCACATCCGGATAACCTCGCGATCGCGGAAGTTCACGGACATCTTGTCTCCATCACGCGTGAACCGGATATCAGCAACGCGGCTACTGAATAGCCTTATCCACCGTCCACTCTGCGCCGTTTCGCAAAACTGGGCGATAAAGCGTATCGCGTTCCATCGGCCGCAATCCCGCCTCTCGGATCGTCCGGTGGAGATCTGAAACTGTCGTTTCCTGATGGGTGCCACAACCCTCAACCTTCGTGATGTCGTACCAGACAACCGTTCCATCGATATCGTCCGCGCCGCCCATCTGAAGCATCAGTTGTGAGAGCGGAAGCGTCTGCATGATCCAGAACGCCTTCATGTGTGGAATGTTGTCAAGCATCAGCCTGCCGATGGCCACGGTGCGAAGATTCTCGAGCCCACTTGGGCCGTATAAGTGCTCAAGATCACTGTCGTCCGGAATAAAGGGGAGTGGGATGCAGGTCTGGTAGTAGCCCCTCTCACAAGTCTCCACCGTAGGCATGCGATTGCCTTTGTACAGTTCATCCGGCCCCGTCAATACGACACCCTGTGTTGTATCGATGCCCTCCGAATCTGCCCAATCTTGAAGCGCAGCATCCTGCTGCCCGCGGAGGATTTCCATATGACGAACGCGCTCTTCTCGACCTTCAATGTGTCCATAGAGCATGGTTGCATTCGTGTGAATGCCCAATTCATGTGCGATGCGATGAACATCCATCCACGCATCACCTCGAATCTTCCCCTTGAAAGCCTCGTCATGCACACGATCGTCGAACACCTCAGCGCCGCCACCGGGAAGTGATCCAAGGCCAGCTTCGCGAAGTTCGGTCAGGACGGTTCTGATTCCATCTGCGCCGTCACGGCCCCGTTTCGAAATTCTCGCAAGGTGAACAATCTCAACGGCTGTAAAGGCCTTGATGTGAATGGACGGAGCTTCTTCACGGATCGCTCGAAGCATCTCGGTATAGAAATCAAATGAGTGCCATGGGTGCAGCCCGCCGACCACGTGCATCTCTGTTGCGCCCGATTCAGCTGCGGAGCGTGCTTCATTTCGCACATCCTCGATGGTGTGTTCGTACGCTCCTTCGTCGCCGCGTTTCCTCGCGAAAGCACAGAAGTTGCATGACAATGCGCAGATATTCGTGTAGTTCAGATGCCGATTGACGTTGTACCAGGCAACATCGGCATGCATTCGCCGCCGAACAAGATCCGCCATCTCGCATACGGACCACAAGTCGGGCGTTTCGTAGAGCGTCAACCCATCTTCAATACTCAGGCGTTCGCCGCTCTCGACCTTCGCGCGAATACGGTCGAGTGCTGCATCGCAACCCTGTCTGGCAACAGGCAAATCAAGAGTGTTGGGAGGCATGCCCATGGGACTACGCATGGTAGCGGAGGACTATCGGACATCGGATTGTGTCGTCTGTCCCAATTCAGCATCCGCGGATCGCTCTGGAAGGGCAGTATTCCGATTCATTTGGATACGCCTGAATGTACTTCCGATTTCAGCCGATTCTCTCTTTTGGACCCATGAAACACGCTGACCAGCCCCCACAAGACCCCATTCGCGACCCTCTTCGATTTCCTGTAGACACTGCTCGCAGGATGGAAACGCCGCGTCAACACAGACGCTGGCTTCAAGCCGATTCCAATCGAACGATTGAAGCATTGGCAGCAAGGCTCGACTGTTTGGGCTGGTTCGACTCATTCAACTCAGGCCCTCGCGCTGCCTGATTTCGATAGCCTTCCAATCATGTCAGAGTCAACGACCTGTGCGGCCTTGCTTGCTGGCGGCCGAAGCAAACGCATGGGTCATGCCAAACATGACATACAGATCGACGGGAAGCCGATGCTGCAAATCATGGCGGAGCTGGCATTGTCATGTTGCGATGATCTGATCATTGCAGGGCCGCCAGGGTTACTGCCCGAATACGATCATGCATCTGATGTCCCTGAGCATCAAGGCTTTGGGCCGCTTGCAGGCATCGAAGCTGCGCTCCTTTCCGGCAGAGGGAATCGATGGCTCATCCTTCCATGCGACATGCCGCGATTGCGATCGTCAGACTTGGTGACATTGCTGCAACATGCCGCAACGATCTGCTGCTTTTCTGATCCGAAAGATCCCGATCGCATGCTCAATCTGCCAATGGCACTCGACGCTTCCCATGTCTGCAATCTCACTCAGTCTCTCGATGCCGGCATTCGGAGTGTGGGCCGGTGGCTGACCATGGAAAATGCCGCGATGGTTGCGCCCCTAGATCCAGTTACCACAATCAATCTCAACACTCCCGAGGATGTCGAACAGATTCAGAACAATGATTGAACTTGCCCAATCGAGGCGCCTGAACGCGACTGGTGAATGTGAGTGATGGGGTCAATTTGATACTGGCTCGGAGATCGTTGCCACGAATCCCTTGAAACCGGGTGTTTTGCTCATCGGATCAAGTTCTCGAGGAACAAGAACGTTGCACTCGGGGAAGTACATGGCCCCTGCGCCGCGTGAGATGTCATAAGTAACGACCGTCGCGTGCATTTCCCCAGTCGGCGTGGAGACTCTCACCCTGTCTCCCTCGCCCAGGCCCCATGCATCCATGTCTTCCGAAGCAAGAAGTATGACATCACGCCTTGAAGTGCCTCGATAGACGTCAACATCTTCATAGACGACGGTATTGAACTGGCCTTCACTGCGAACCGTCACAACACGAACCTGTCTTTCTCCGATCGGCTCTGGCGCGGGGATGTCCATGTCATGAATTTGAAGACGTCCGGTCGGTGTGGCGAAGCAAGGCTCATGGAACGTACGACCTTTGATATGGAATTCGTCTCCATTTTTATCGACTTCTCCAATCGCGCCATAGCCCGGGACGATTTCTGCAATCGCCTTTCGGATTTCAACATGTGATCGCATTGCCTGAAGATCGATCGGAAGATCGTTGCCCATCGCCGATGAGGCGATATCCACAATCACTTCCGTTTCTGCTCGAGGGCCCTCGTGTCTCCGTTCGCCGCCTTCGCTGACCCTGACGAAATTGAACATGCTCTCCTGTGTGGTCGCCTGTGGTTCTTCGTCGCGTGCAAGCACTGGCAGAATGATGGTTTCGCGCCCACGTGCTCTGACGTGACCCGTGTTCATTGTGGTACTGAGATGGACCAGAGTGCCGATGCGTTGCATGGCTTGTGCTGCATGGTGGGCATCGGGGTTGCTGCCAAACAGATTCCCGCCGAGGCAGACGGCGAAATCCATCATGCCACCATGCGCTGCTTCGATGCATGCCATCGTGTCCAGTCCCGGGGCCGGTGAAATGAAATCTCCCCACTTGTGCTGCATGGCTTCAAACCACGCATCCTTCAGGACTGGAACCACTCCCATGCTGCCGATGCCTTGCACATTGGAGTGCCCTCTCAGCGGCAGGAGTCCGCAACCAGGCTTGCCGATCATGCCTCTCGCTGCGGCGAGTGCGGAGAGGATCTGTATCGTCCGAACGCCTGAAGCATGGTGGGTCAATCCCATTGCCCAAGCAAAGATGGAATGCTGAGATTCCGAATACAACGCAGCCATGCGCTCAATGGTTTCCCTGTCGACACCGCTCTCCTGAACAATTGTGGACCATGACGTCCCGCTCACCCGAGCAGCCCACGTCTCCCATCCGTCAACATAGGAATCGATGAACTTCTGGTCCAGATGTCCCTGTTCCATCAAGCATTTCATCACACCCACCATGAGCATGGCATCGCCACCCACGGTGGGTTGGATGTAGAGATCCGCAATGCGAGAAGCCCAAAGCATGCTGCGAAGATCGCTCGGGATCTTGAATCGCACCAATCCGGGTTCTCTCAAAGGATTCACCACGATGACACGGCCGCCACGACGTCTAACTTCCACAAGACTCCGCATGAATCTCGGATGATTACTTGCCGGATTGGCGCCGATGAGAATGACGAGATCCGCTTGATCAAGATCCTCAAGAACCACTGTTGCGGTACCCGATCCAGTCACGCTCGCAAGGCCCACCCCGGAAGCCTGATGGCAGTAATACGAACAGTTGTTGATGTTGTTTGTGCCGCGGATACGTGCACACAATTGAAGCAAAAAGCCCGCCTCGTTCGAAGATCGTCCGCTGAAGTAATAGAACGACCGATCGGGAGATGTCTTCTGCATCGCTGCTGCAACTCTTGTGATCGCATCATCCCAGGTGGTCCGGCGAAATCGATCGTCGAGAGAAGTGGCGATCAGGGGTTGTGTCAGCCGTCCGAGGCCCTCCAACTCACGAGGGCTCAATTGCTCCAGCGTTGAAAAGGGCGTGTTGTCAATCGTCTCGGGGCGGATGGCGCCTTGCAGATCTGCAGCCATCGCCTGAACAGACTTTTTGCACACCTCAGGGAAGTGCCCTTTTTCGTTGACCATCCCACCCTGGCGACCACCCATGCCCAAAGCACAGGTCTTGCATGCGTTACGACTGCGGAGAGATCTCCACATGCGTACCAGGCCGCCGGACCGCCGAGCTGACCGCAAACTGTAGATGATTGACCGCCATCCACCACCATGTCGTGCAGGTTGCATGCGACGATGGTACGTACCATGGGGCCATGAGTCCGCGTGGGGCCATTCTGATTGTCGATCCCAATGCTGCGGTGCGGCGTCTGCTGGACATGCATCTGTCCAATCGTGGCCATGTCGTGACCTCCTGCCGTTCGTGCGAAGAGGCGAAGCAACTCCTTGAGGAAACGGCCTTTGATCTGATCATCACAGAAGCTGAAACACCGGAAGGATCGGGATTTGATCTCCTACGGTTTGCCCGTGCGCAACCAGGTCGGCGCATTCCGGTGATCATCACGTCGCCGACCGAGCAGCCTGACCGCATTCTCCGCGCACTGGAGCGCGGAGCGGATGACTACCTCACCAAGCCCATCAGCCCGGCCATGGCGGTTGCAAGAGCAGCTTCGATCATCGAGTTGCAGGACATGGGGCTTCTCAATTCACGCGGTCCCGGCGTCCTTGATCTTCCAAAGGTTGATCGCACGCTGAGAGAGGCCTCAGGTGGTGCTGGGAAACTCAGAGCGATCTGCGATGCCTTGCGAGATGGGCTCGACGCAGAGCGTGCTTCCGTCTATCGCTGGGATGCTGTCGAGGATGAACTTCTGACCGTTGTTGCACATGGTGAGTCGCCGAAAGGTGACACACCACTGATTCGAATGCCCGCTGGGGACGGCCTCGCAGGCGCATGCATGCGTCTGGGGCATCTTGTCAACATCGCTGACGCGTATGCGGACGAGCGGTTCAACCCCACTTTCGATGAACGCACGGGATTCCGGACAACTTCGGTCATATCCATGCCGCTTCGGCTTGAGGATGGCGAAATCATCGGTGTTGCCCAGATTCTGAATCACAGACATGGACCCTTCACGGCAGCTGAAGAACTCAAAGCGCTTCAGCTTGCGCCGCGTTGTGCCCTGACGCTCGCCGAAGCGTTCTTCACCGTGAATCAGGAGTTGAACCTCGCCGCGACGATCGTCGCACAGGCGGGTTCCGCGACATTTCTCCCTTCCTCCTCCGGCTTGTCCCCAGAACTGTCGACAGACATCCTGCCACGATCCAAACCAATCAATATTGAAGAATTGATTGGGACTGAAATCGGACGGTATCGAATCACTGACGTCCTCGGCCGAGGCAATCAGGGGTATGTGCTTGATGGTCTTGATGAACTACTCGACCGGTCAGTCGCCATCAAGTTGCTCGGTCCAGACTCTGCGCGCATTCCGATGCTTCGCCAACAGTTCATGCAGGAAGCACGAACGATGGCTCAACTTGGACATCCGAATGCTGTGTCCATCCATGATGCGGGTGAACATGATGGCGCGCTATATCTCGTCATGGAACAGTGTGGCGGTGGAACCTGCTTTGACCTTCTCAAGAAGGAAGGCAAAATTGACCTCCTGAGAGCAACTCAGATTCTCCGAGATGCCTGTCGAGGATTGGATGCAGCACACCGACGTGGTCTGATTCACCGCGACATCAAACCAGACAACATACTTCTGGTCGAAGATGGTGCTGCGAAACTGAGTGATTTCGGACTTGTGTTGGCGCCCAATACCGCAGATGAAATGGGTGGCAATCACATCATCGGAACACCGCACTACATGAGTCCGGAGCAATGTGAATGCAGGCCTGTTGATCACCGCAGCGACATTTATGCCCTTGGTGCCACCTGGTATCACCTGCTTACGGGCCAGCCGCTGTTTCCAGACGCTGTCGATGTGAGGGATGTGCTCCGCAGGCAAATCGAAATCCCAGCGCCGGATCCGAGGGAGATCGTCCCTGACCTGCCCGAAGATGTCACGTCGATTATTGCATCCGCGCTCGCCAAATCACCCGCTGACAGATATCAGAACGCCGCTGAAATGCTGCGGGATCTGGACGCCGTGTTGGCGTCCATCTCCTGATCCCGGTACAGTGACCGGTCCGCGATTAGCTCAAGGAGGGCCCTCATGACGACCACTGGCGACATGTTTGTCAGATTTCGACCCGATGCTGATGCATACATCGCCTCGATTCATGCGCCGAGCATCACGCAACGGGAATCGGAGATCATCTCCGCGGCGTTGCAGGATGCACTGACTGATATTGCGGGATACAAATGGCTTGTGATTGACATGCATGAAGTGACCTTCATGAGCAGCATGGGTATTGGCATGCTCGTCGACGCGCGAAGCCGGGCGGCAGGCAAGAAAATGAAGGTTGTCCTCTCCAATGTGTCCTCTGAAATGGATCAGTTACTTCGAATGGTCAAATTGGAGAAAGTCTTCGCGATCTGCACCAATGACAAACAACTGAAGAAGGCCCTCAAACGATGAACGCAGAACTCATGCCTGAACAGCCCGCCCAGAATCCCGACACGAACGGTCTGGGATTGGCGAGTTTCATCATCTCACTCGTGGGCATTTTCAGTGTCGGCATCTTGTCGATCATCGGAGTGGTGATGGGCGCGATCGCCATGAGACGCGAGCCCAAAGGATTTGCAATTGCGGGCTTCGTGATCGGATTGGTCGGCTTACTCTGGGGATGCATTTTGGGGGCGTTTCTGCTCCTCGTGATGATTCCTGCTGGAATCGGATTGGGCGCCGGCATCATGGCGATGGTCTACTCGCAGATCGGTGATGGCATTGAAGCCATGAACAAAGCCTCGAAAGTCATCACCAAGTGGCAAACCACACATAATGGATCGCTGCCGAGTTCAATAGATGGAACTGCCGCCCTGAAAGCTGCCGGCATTGAAGGTGTCTATGAACTCATCGACGGTGATGAATATGAACTGACGCTGACGATCGATGAGAATGGATCGCCATGGACCTTCTACGGCGAGTATGACGAAGATGGTGATCGCGAAAAGTTCAGATGGAAGTCCGACGACGGCTCATCTCATGGAACTTGGAACTGGGACTAAGTTCGGATCGCGGCAATGAACGCATCAACCGTCTCCTGATCGACAGCAAGGGTGCCGACAGCAACGCGCATCACGAGACGTCCATCCAATCTGCAGTGTGTCACAGCAAAGCGATCTGATTGATTGATGCGGTCGATCAGATCCTGTGTCGCGTCATCCCCCTCGGTATGCCGAATGCACAACAATGACAGTGTTCGAGGCGCTGCCAGAAGAAGTTCTGATATGCCTTCCACTGCGTTTTCGATCTGCTGAGCGAACCCCACATGCGCCCGAACCATGTCCGCAAGTACATCGACCCCCGTACAACGAAGCAGAACCCACAACTTGAGTGCTCGGAATCGACGTCCAAGCTGTACGTGCCAATCTCGGTAGTCGATCACGTCACCTGAACGACTTGCGGAGTTAGAGAGATACTCTGGGTCGATCGACATGGAAGCAATCAGATGACTTCGATCAGCAAGCCACAGACAAGAGCAATCAAACGCTGCGCCCATCCATTTGTGGGGATTGAAACTCCAAGAGTCTGCGCGATCTGAGCCCGCGGTCAACGCTGTCCGGAACTCCGGAACGAGCGCAGCTGTCCCTGCCCATGCAGCATCGACATGCAACCAGCAATTGTGGTCGCCACAAATATCGGCTATTCGACCAACAGGATCGATTGCTCCGCACCCCGTCGTCCCAACTGTCGCGCAGCAGAAGCAAGGGCGGTTACCGGCTTGTGCATCCTGTTCCATCGTCCTTGCCAGCGCTTCCGTATCAAGTTGATAAGCCTCGTCCGTCGGAATCAGGCGTAGGTTGTCGCGACCGATTCCACAGATACCTGCAGCCTTGAGAACGGATGAATGTGACTGCTCGCTGGCATATGCAATCAGCCCACCACAAGCGTCGCCCCCCTTGGATGTCGCCAAACCTGCAGTTGTTCGATCTCTCGCCGCCACCATGCAGGCAAGCACGCCGCTGCTTGCTGTGTCCTGAATGACACCGCCACCAGAACCTCCCTCGCGAAAGTTCTCTGGTAAACCCAAGGCAATACGCAGCCACTCGAGCATCCTTGTTTCAAGTTCCGTGCATGCTGGACTGGATGCCCACAACATGCCCTGCTGTGCTGTTGCACTTGCTAGCAGATCGCCCAAAATGGCATCCGGATGTGCATTCGAGGGGAACCATGCGAACCAACCGGGCGCGTTCCATCGAACAAGCCCCGGTTCGATGATCGATTGGAGATCTTCAAGAACTGTAGAAAGTGGTTCTGGCGAAGAAGGGGGTTGTTCAGGAAGTTTCGCCAGGATCTCGCCGGGTGCGCAAGGTGACCATGGCTGACGATCATCCTGAAGTTGCTCGATAAGCCATGGCGTCACTTGCGCCAAGTGTGCCGCGAATTCCTCTGGAGACCGTTGCCAGGCATGACGACTCATGCTGGAAGCGAAGCCAATTCCGTCTCAACCTCGCCGAGCAGTCTCTCAATGATGGCCGGGCTGAAATCGAAGACTAGGCCTGCAGATTCAAACAGCTCCGGCAGTGGTCTGGATCCGCCGAGTTGCAGAGCCGATCGATACAACTCGATGGCACGTTTTGGATCCTCTCGATAGATCATCCACATCTGCAATGCGCCCAATTGAGCAATTCCATACTCGATGTAATAGAAGGGAACTTCGAACAGATGCAATTGACGATGCCACAACTTCGTCCTCGGCGACTCTAGACCCTCCCAACTCACATCGGGACCGAACTTTGCATGCAACTCGAGCCAGTAGATATCACGCTGATCCTGCGTGTGGTGTGGATGCGTATAAATCCAATGCTGAAAGGCATCGATCGTCGCCACCCAACAAAGTGTCCCAACGACTCCTTCCAAGTGTTTGCGGCGAGCGCGTCCGGCTTCTTCTTCTGACAGGAACTCGTCGAGGAAGGGATGGGCTATCAATTCCATGCTCATTGAGGCGACTTCCGCAAACTCGATTGGCGGATGGCGATAGGCGACCAATGGTTCGTCACGAGACAGCATGGAGTGGAACGCATGACCTGCTTCATGGACCATGGTGTCGACGTCACGCATCAAGCCCGCTGCGTTCATGAAGATGAAAGGCAATCTGCGACGTTCTCGATCGTATTGATATCCACCGGGCGCCTTACCTTTGCGTGATTCAAGATCGAGCGCATCGCCTTCGCGCATCGTGTCAAACAACTCTCCCAGTGACGTATCCATCCGATGGAAGATGCCGCTGGCACCATCGATCAGTTCCTGACCGCCATTGAAAGGTCGTAGAGGGGGACGACCGCAAGGATCGACTTCAAGATCCCATGGCCGCAACACGTCCAATCCCATTGCCTCCCTCCGATGCGCATTCATTGAATGCATGAGAGGAACTGCGTGTTCGTGTACGCCGCGATGGAATGATTCGCAAGTCGCAGGAGAGTAATCAAATCGATGTTTGGCAAGGAATGCCCATGCGCGATAGTCGTCGAGATCAGCGTTGTCAGCGATCGTGTTCCGAAGCTTTACCATCTTGTCGAAGATTGCATCGAGTTTTTCCGCATCCTGCAGCCTCCTGTCAGCGACTGCATGGAACGCCTGCTCCCGTACATCCCTGTCATTCTCCTGCATGTACGGACCCATTTGAGGCATGGTCTTTTCTTCACCGTCGAACTCGACAGTCATTGCGCCGCAAGTTTCGCTGTATTCCTGGCCGAGTTTGGTTTCCTCAACTTCAAGCTCGATGTTCTCTTCTCTGAACAACTTGACATCTGCATCGAGTCCACGGAGCAGAACGCCATATCGAGCCTGATCAAGTTCATCGGCAAACGGACAATGAACGATCAATCTGTCCAATTTGAAGGACACATCCTTGATCTTCGGATCCATCTCTTCAACGAATCGCAGATACGCCGATTTGATCGATTCATCATCGGTGTGTCGCGTCATCTCGATATACAAAGTCGCTCTGGCCTCGCCGACCGAAGCATCAAGTTCACTTCGGTCAAGCAGAAGGCTTTCCAGACATCCCTTGCATTTGATGGTTCTGTCTAGCAAGGACTGGTAGAGCGGACCGATCTGGGACCAGTCGGTTCCATCAATGTCCGCTGGGACGAATTCGGTTGAAGTGGGATAGGCGGTGAGCAAAGCAGGCATTCTGAACTCCAGATCAGTTGTTGGTTTCTATGGTGTCGTATTCGATCATGATGGGTCTGACGGGGACCGTAGGAACGTTGTGAGCATCGGTGATTTCCAATGCGATCTCTCCAGCTTCTGCCGGCGTATCGCATGTGATAAACATGGTTGAGCCGCTTCCACTGAGATGAATCTCGCGACCGGTACTTGCGTGGATGCTGGAAGCAAGCGATCGGAGCTCGCCGGCCTCTTGAAAAGCTGATTCTGTCAGATCATTGAACAGAGCGCCGCCCTGCACAGCGATGGCCACTTCTTCGGCACGCAACTGCGCGCCTCCAAGTTCATCGAATCTTCGATAGATGGAACCCGTTGGACATGCAGACTCCGGCAAGATCAATACTGCAGGACTGCCCGCCGCCTCAATCGGTTCAATGCGCTCGCCGAATCCGCTGACTAGCGCACTGCCTCCTCTTACTAAAAACGGCACATCGGATCCGATTGACCGTGCAATGAGCTGAAGCGACGCATCGTCGAGTTCGAGTTCGAAGAGTCGGTTGCAGGCACGCAGCATCGCTGCTGCATCCGAAGAGCCGCCTCCGAGACCGGAACCGGTCGGAATTCTTTTCAGTGTGCGAAGTTGCACGGGAAGTTGCCTGCCGACATAACGTTCAATTGCAAGATGCGCTCGAACAGCAAGATCATCCGTGATGCGCCAGTCGATTTCCGTCGTCCGAATCGCATCTGCATGCCATTCAATGGCGTATCGCGATATCGAATCTTCTGCCAATCGTGTGACCTGCAGTTCATCGTAAAAATCGACTGTCAACATCCATGAACTGATTGGATGCAAACCACACGCATCATCGATGACGCCAACAGACAGCGCCATGTTTAGCTTCGCGGGTGCCAGTTCGCGGGTATGACTGCTCATGAACTTGTAGGATACGGTGATCACGTACAGAGGAGAACCGCCTGATGAGCATGCCATGCACAACGACATTCGAGTTTCAGGGACACACCATTGTGGAGTACAAGGGCCTGGTCCGGGGCATCGTTGTCAGGGCGCCCACGATCAGTCAGGGCATAGTCGGTGGGCTGAAGAAAATCGTCGGTGGCCGCATCGGTGCTTATCGCGAAATGTGCGAGCAGGCTCGGGGCGAGGCGCTGGAGCACCTCCTCGAGCATGCTGAACAAATGGGCGCCAATGGTGTTGTGGGACTCCGATACGAATCTTCTGAAGTTGATGATTCTGCAACCGAAGTCCTCTGCTATGGAACCGCAGTCGTTATCAATAAGAGCTGATCAGACGGCTGACCACGGTGAAGCATCGTGCTGAGAACATCGCACGTCTACATCCGGGAGTGCATGACTGATGGCGGACGCAAGTTGGCCCAAGCCGCCTTGCTCGGTGTGAGCATGCCCCGCTAGAAGCACTGTCAAGCCGCGCTCACGGGCCGCGAGGAGATCATGATGTCTCATCTCGCCAGTCACAAAGATGGACGCGCCCGCTGACTCTGCAGCTGACAACATGGAGCCCCCTGCGCCTGGACAACAACCGGCAATGTGGTGGTTGTCTGAAGACCCCAAACCAATGGATGCTCTCAGTGAAGAGACCCCGAGATGTGTCTTCAGTCGCTCAATCATGCCGGCCAGTGATTGGGGACTCTCAAACTCAACAATGCGTCCTGCGCCGTGGCTGTTGGTTGGCACTGTCTTTAACTCGAAGATCTGAACGGGCGGCTCTTCATACGGGTGTGCTGCTCGGAGCGCAGAGACCGCAGCGGGCAGATCTGCATCGCCACACACCATCTGTAATCGGTGTTCCTCGACCTGTTCCAATTGGCCGACCGAGCCAATCGTGGGATCTGCGCCTTCCATGGGCCGAAACGACCCGAGCGTATCGATTCGCGTCGAACAACAGGCGTATCTGCCAACCCGACCAGCCCCCGCAGCCGCCATGGCGTCACGAACTGCCTCAGTGGCATCACGAGGCACAAATGTCACGATCGACATCATGGGCGATCCCCCGGATTCAGGTGTGCTTTCAATTGGTCTGGTCTTTCCATCGCCGATCCCCTTGGCTAGCCAGTCAGCCAAACCATTTTCAGCAGCATCCCAGGCCGTGTGTGGGCTGTAGACCGCCATTCTCGCTTCCATCAATGCGAGCAACGCCCGGCCTTGGGAGTCATCAGTTGTGATGCGGTTCGGTCGATTGAAAAGAACGGGGTGATAACTGACGATGGCATCCGCTTCGGCTGCGATCGCTTCGTCAACAGTATGCATCACAACATCTAGACAGACGAATATCCGTTTGAGCGGTCGTCGAGCATCGCCAAGTAACAATCCAACGTTGTCCCACTCTGCGGCAAGCCTGGTTGGGGCGATTCGCTCCATCACAGACACAAGATCAGCAATGTTGTTCATGTGGGGAAGATACCCAAGCGAACATCAATCTGAATTGTCAGACCACGGCATTGTCAATGAGCCTTGTTCCATCCAATGTGGCTGCAATCAACGCTCGTTGTGGACGATGCTCATCCGCATCCAGCAGTGTTTCTGCATCGCGAACCACGGCATAGTCCACATCTAGATTTGCGGAAACAAGCAATTGCCGCATCGCCTTTTCACCCTGATCCGCCAAGGACAATGCCTGAGAAATGGCCAGTGCTCGGTCTCGCTGATCGTCAGCGATATACACATTTCGACTGCTCATGGCCAAGCCATCCGGCTCGCGGATCGTCTGCCCTGCAGTCACACTCAAATGCGGCCATCTCTCCGCATGGCTGTTGGCGAGTGCGCGAATCACCTGCAATTGCTGCCAATCCTTCTCGCCGAAGAAACACTCTCCAGGTTGAAGAAGATCAAACAACCTCGCAACCACCGTGCAAACGCCTGCAAAGAAGTGTGGTCGGTACGCGTCCTCCAGCAATGGGCCATTCGCGACTGCGGGCAGGGGTGGATCCCAGACATCGCCGTTATCGGGATAGATGTCATCCACAGCAGGTGTGAAGACCGCCGCTGCGCCTTCAGCACGTGCAATGTCGAGATCACGGTCAAGATTTCGGGGATAGGTCGCGTAGTCCTCACCGGGCGCAAATTGCTTTGGGTTTACAAAGATGGTCACGACAGCAGGACGTTCCGTTGCAACAGCCTGTCGAATCAGTGACCGATGTCCATCATGAAGCGCGCCCATTGTCGGGACGCAAGACCAGCCGTAATACGGTTCCAGTGAATCAATGTCCGTCAGGATCTGCATGTGATGAATTCCATTGGACGATGAACTCCGCAATGGTGCGTCATCGACCTCTGAGCCGGATACCGTAGACGTTGTCGAAAGAGTACGCTCATCAGTGCGCGTCGTGAATCCAGTCATGTCCTCCGCGAAAGAGGCTTGAATGATGCAGCCATCAGACAGACCGTTGGGCTCAGCTTTGGCCGGCAGAAGACTGCCGAGATGGTTGCGTCCGCCATCCAGTGATTTGACGAGTTGAACTGACCGCAAAAACCACCCAAGAATTGTCTAGATACGTGTTGGCAACATGGGGATAACCAGCCACTGCTGCTTTGGCCAAGGGCGCAAGCCGCCTCCTGACAGCAGGTTGCAAGTTTTTGTCGGATTTAAAATCGATTGGGGCGAGTTACGGCGCGATCTGCCCGCAGCCAGTGGCCGCAGGTCGATACCGCCGATCTGCCGCAGCCGGCTCGTCGATACGGATCTGGGCCTGCACACACTCGATGTTGCTTGTTGCTGGCAGTTCCCAAGTTGCTTCAATCGGCGTCTGCTCCAGCGGGCCATCCAAAGGTCCCTTTGCAGTCAACCAAAGCGTTGCAGTCGGACCGTCAATGGTTGCGTGATCCACCGAAAGCGTCCAACCAGAGCGCGGCGCCCAGTAGCGCACAACAGCATGCGACTCGAACGTCCCAGCAGCCACCAGACCTCCATCCCATCCTTTGACAGAGGACACTTTCCCGCAGCCGATGATGATCAACAGAGCGATCAGTATGAATCCCAATGCTTTCATTGCGTCACACCTGCGGGTTCAAGGCCCAACGCGCGGCACATGGATACACCGAGTTCTGCGGGAGATTCGCAGACGTCCACACCGCATCCGCGGAGTGCTTCCATCTTGGCTTCCGCTGTGTCATCCGCGCCGCCAATGATCGCACCTGCATGGCCCATACGTTTTCCAGGCGGCGCTGTGCGTCCCGCAATAAATGCAGTCACCGGTTTGACCGCATGAGACTGTATCCAATGTCCGGCCTCAGCCTCATCAGTGCCGCCGATCTCGCCGATCATCACGATGCCATCAGTCTCCGGATCTTCATTGAACATCTCGAGCAATTCAATGAAACCAAGACCTCGTACCGGATCGCCTCCGATACCTACACATGTACTCTGACCGATGCCAAGAACGGAAGTCTGCCAGACAGCTTCATACGTCAACGTTCCACTGCGACTGATGATCCCGACCGCCTTACCCGTGGATGCGTCCGCGCGCGCAGTATGGATATACCCCGGCATGATGCCAATTTTGCATCCGCCCTCAAACACCGCTGCGGAACCTTCCCCGGAAACGCGGCGACCGGGTGTGATGATGCCGGGACAATTGGGGCCGATGAGGACAGTCTGTGGGTATTCCTCCAGTCGCTTCCGGACGCGGATCATGTCCTGAACGGGAACGCCCTCCGTGATACAGCAGATGACGGGAACACCCGCCTCGGCTGCTTCCAAGATGGAGTCTGCTGCAAACGGAGGTGGAACAAAGATCATTGTGGCATTCGCGCCCGTTTCCATGACCGCAGACCGAACAGTGTCAAAAATGGGGAGGCCGTTACCGTCAGATTGGCCGCCCTTGCCCGGCGTGACACCGCCGACAACCTGTGTGCCGTATTCAAGACAGCCCTTGGTGTGAAACGAGCCCGATGAGCCTGTGATGCCCTGGCAAATGACTCGGGTGGTTCCATCAATCAGAATGGCCATGTTGCTCAATCCCTAATCTGCGAGGAGGGGGGTGAATCAGTGTGGAAGTCCTGCAGGGTAGCCCAAGCCGCGTCCCGATGACACTGCTCCGGCGCATACACTGTCCAGATGTCCGCAACTGCCCCTGACAACGACCACGCCAGCATGACCTATGCCGCTGCCGGTGTCGATATCGAGGCCGGAGATCGTCTCGTCGATCTCATCAAACCAGCCGTCAGACGTACACATGGACAGAGAGTCATGGGACAACACGGCGCTTTCGCCGGCATGTTCAGACTCGATTTCAACGAACAGATTTTTCAGCGGAACTACAAGGAACCGGTCCTTGTCGCTTGCACGGATGGCGTGGGCACCAAAGTCAAGTTGGCCTCTGAACTCGGCATTGTCGACACAGTCGGGATCGACTGTGTTGCGATGAATGTCAACGATCTCATCGTCCAAGGCGCTGAGCCACTGTTCTTTCTCGACTACCTCGGTCTGCATAAACAGGATCCTGAAACAACCGCAGAGATTGTGAGTGGCGTTGCGAGAGGTTGTGAAATTGCGGGATGCGCTTTGATTGGTGGCGAGTGCGCCGAGATGCCCGATATCTACGACGAAGGCGACTTTGATATCGCAGGCTTTGCCGTTGGCGTTGTTGAGCTGCACCGCGCTGTCGATCCTGTTCGCGCAAGTGCAGGTGATGTGCTCATTGGACTCCCCAGCAGCGGTGTCCACAGCAATGGATTCAGTCTCGTCCGGCGCATCATTGAGAAACGCGAACTCAAGTTGGATCGTGCATATGCCTCACTTGGAAAGCGTTCGCTCGGCGAAGAATTGCTTGAGCCAACCCGAATCTACGCTCAGCCAATCGTGCAACTTCTGAGGCGCTACCGGGTCAAAAAAGTTGTCAGTGCCATGGCCCACATCACGGGTGGTGGAATCGAGGGGAATCTCCCAAGAGTGCTGCCCAACTCCCTCGATGCAGTCATTGATACAACCACCTGGGAAGTGCCCTCCATCTTCACATTTCTGCAGAACCGCGGTGATGTCGAGACATCGGAGATGTACCGCGTCTTCAACATGGGTATTGGTTACATCCTCGCTGTCCGCCCGAGCTTCGCAGATTCTGTGGTGCGGCAACTGCAAAGGGATGGAGAATCTGCACGCGTGATTGGAGAACTGCGTCCAGGTACTGGCGCTGTCACCATGGAGGGGTTGTCATGATCGAAACGTTGCTTTGCATGGCCGCAATGGCGGCAGCAGAACCGGCAAACGGTACTGATATCGTGAAAGCAGCAGAGGCGCCCCTCCGCTTCGATCTCGATGCGGCGGTGTGGCTCGTGCGGCTGAAAGGGCAAGGCAGCAACGGTGGCGACACGCTTCAGTTCGGAGAGGACGCCAGCGACTCACTGGGGCTGGGCAATCTTGAAGGACTGTTCAGAGGCGAATTGACGGTGAGCAAGAATCCCTGGGCGGTCAGGATCATGGGGACACATGGATCTTGGGATGGCACCACCACACTTGGACCCGGCATGAGCACCACTTGGGGAGGGCAACCATTGACCACTGGTGTCGACTACGCCGCCTCATTCGACATGTCCTGGTTCGCAATGGAGGGACATTGGTATCCCATTACCTGGCTGGGCGACGGACGACGTGACACCCTAGATCCTGTGGATCTCAATTTCGGTCCCCACATCGGTGTCAGTTGGATTGACATCCAACAATCAGTCGGGTCCGTCAGTAATGCGGGCGTTTGGTGGACCGGTTATGTCGGCGCCGAACTCATGCTTGATGTGGATCTCAAGCCCTTCACATCACTATTGCGTTCGATGAGCATTGGTGTCGGGGGAAGTGTCGGCGGCGCCGTTTCTGATGGTGGGCTTTTCTACAAGGTGCGGGGGGGACTGACGCTCCACATCACCCAACAGATGTCTGCAACCGCCGGCTACCGGCTGATGGAATTCAAGAACCTCAAGGACGGCGATTGGGATATATCGCCGAGTTTCCCGGGTTTCTTCATTGCATTGAACGTGACGTTCTGATCGGGCGTACGGACACCATGAGTGATCCTCAGGCAAGAACGCGATCCAAACCATCCTTAAAGCTCCGCAAAGCACGAATCAGGCATTTTCTGATCACTTCAGGGCCTAATCGACTGACACGCGGTTGGATCAACCGCCGTCATCAAAGTGCCGATGTTGTCGTGCGAGAACAGGAAATCATCGCACCGAACTGGCCAAAGGCCTTCGACGGAATCCGTATCGGACACATCAGTGATCTGCATGTGGGGGATCTGCTCTCGCCCGAACGGGCTGTCGACATTGTCGGGCAGTTGAACGATGCCGCCCCAGACATGGTTTGTCATACCGGTGATCTGGCTGATCTGTATTGGCCCGGCATCGAATCTGTCGCGCAGGCAATCGGCGCGATTGATGCCCCCATGGGCAACTTTTTCGTGCGGGGAAATCATGACGAACTTGATTCGGCCGAAGAGGTGGAGAGGATCGTTCGCCAGGCGGGCACGACCGTGTTGCAAGACGATGTCGCACTCGTCAGGCGTGGCGAACAGACACTGCGTGTTGGGGGAATCGCCTGGTCACGAACGCCATCTCAATGTCGTCAAAGGATCGATTCGGCTATGGGCGATGAATCTGTTGATCTTCTTCTCTCCCACAATCCGAAAGCGTTCGACCATGCCGCGGAGAAAAGTGTTGCGCTGACGCTCTCAGGACACACACATGGCGGACAAATTGCCCGTCGCAATCGACCCAATGCCAACCTTGCTGTGTTTCATGGACACCGACGCAATGCTGGCATCTATGACATCGGCGATTCTCGCTTGTTCGTCACTGTTGGCGCGGGCGCACTATTCCCCTTGCGGTGGAATGTGCCCGCCGAAATTGCAATGCTCACGGTTCGCTCTGGATGAGCTGATCATTCAACGCGGCGACGAGGTTTCGAGTGGCCTCGGCGCGGTGCGATCTGCAATTCTTGTCTACTGGCGACAATTCGGCGCTCGTCAAGCCTTCGGGAAGGATGAGTAACGGGTCGTAACCGAACCCATTGTGGCCACATGGTTCTCGGCCGATGGTCCCTTCAAATGTACCCCTGCTTTCAAGTACCACAGTTCCATCAGGATCCGCCAGACACATGCAGCAAACGAAGCGTGCTTGGCGATCCCCATCGGGAATTGCCTTCATCGCCTCGAGCAGTTTGGCGTTGTTGGCTGCGTCTCGCGTTTCACGGTCATTCCCCAGACCTGCATATCGTGCACTATGAACACCAGGCGCTCCCTCCAGCGCATCGACCACTAGGCCGGAATCGTCTGCAAGACACCGCATTCCGGTTGCCTGCGCATATGCGATGGCTTTGATTCTCGCATTACCTTCAAATGTGTCCGCGTCCTCAACAGGTTCGTCTGGAACTGCCTCCAACGAGTCTAGGCCTTGAACGCGCCACCCCAGTGTTGCGAGGATGGCGGATACCTCTTCAAGCTTGTGCGGATTCGAGGTAGCGAGAAGAATCTCTTTCACACTCGCGCCCAACAACTTGGAACTTCGCCGTGCGTCGCCACGATACGGCTGCGGATACCTCCACGTCCTTTCCAATCCGATACGACTTGCAGCCATGTTGGAGACATCGCGGCGACAAGATCATCCCGAATCTGATTGGTGACGGCTTCGTAGAAGATCCCTTCGTTGCGAAATGACTGAAAATAGAGCTTGAGACTCTTGAGTTCGACACAACTTGCAGCTGGTTCAAAGCGCACCGTGATCTGGCCGAAATCAGGGTGACCCGTCTTCGGGCAAACAGATGTGAACTCCTCATTGACATGTTCAATGAGGAACGACTCGTTTGAAGGTGATGGAAAACACTCAAGCAGACTTGGATCAGGCATCGGAGCATGGTACGTCCGCTTCTGGCACAATTCCCGGATGATTCCACGGGGTTCCCCTGCCCTGAGGGGTCTGCTATCCTCCCGCGTTCGTCCTCTCGGACGAGTCTTCTCGGGCTTGTAGCTCAGTTGGTTAGAGCGCACCCCTGATAAGGGTGAGGTCGGAGGTTCGAGTCCTCCCAGGCCCATTGGTCGGTATCACGGCCACAGCGACAACTTCATATCAGGGACCGGATGCAGCCACTGCTCATGGGTCCCGATGACACTGGATTGCCTGCGCGATCCGCTGGTGTCGATGGAACCGAAAGACGCCCGCTCTCTCTACAATGCAGGGCTCATCATTTACACCTTCAACCAGTCGAGAATCCAACATCATGCGTCGAGCCAAGATCAGTGTCATCGGAGCCGGAAACGTCGGAGCATCCTGCGCCATGTGGGCTGCAGCCAAGGAACTCGGAGATATCGTCCTCGTGGATATCCCTGACAAGGTGGGTGTCGCTCAAGGCAAAGCGCTTGATCTCGCCTGCTGCGCACCGATCGAACGATTTGATGCAAGCATCACAGGAACGAGTGATTACGGAGATGTTGCGGGGAGCGACGTCGTCATTGTTACCGCAGGCATTCCGCGAAAGCCCGGCATGAGCCGTGATGATCTCATTGCCACAAACGTCAAGATTGTTCGAAGCGTGAGTGAACAGATTGCGATGCACGCACCTGATTCGGTCATCATCCTCGTCAGCAATCCGCTGGATGCGATGGTCTATACCGCCTGGAAGACAACGGGTTTCCCCACAAACCGAATCGTCGGCCAAGCTGGTTGTCTCGATGTTGCCCGCTTCCGCACCTTCATCGCAGGAAAGATCGGCTGCAGTGTCGAAGACGTTTCAGCCCTGCTTCTTGGTGGACACGGTGATGACATGGTCCCGTTGGCCAGTTACACAAGTGTGCATGGCATTCCCGTCAGCCAACTGCTGTCAACAGATGACATCAACGCCTGCGTCGAGCGTGCCAAAATGGGAGGAGGCGAAGTGGTCAAACTCATGGGAACCAGCGCCTACTACGCTCCTGCAAGTGGCAGCGTGCAGATGGCTGAGGCCATCATCAAGGACAAGAAGCGCATCCTGCCCTGCGCTGCCTACTGCGACAGCGAATACGGTGTTGGTGGCTACTTCGTCGGTGTGCCTGCTGTGCTCGGAAGCGGGGGTGTCGAGAAAGTGATCGAGATCGAGCTCACATCGGACGAGCAGGGCCTCATGGATGAGTCAGTCAGTCATGTGAAGGATCTCGTGGGCACTGTCCGCGAGACATTTCCCGACCTGGCCTGATCCACAACTTGCGTTTGATTAAACAGGTGGTTCAGGCATGCATAACGCTGCTGAGGCAGTCGCTTTTGTGCAAGCGCTCTTTTTTGTGTCACGCCAGCAGGCGCTTTTTCTTATCGCAGGAACATTGACGGCGCCGATATTGAGCGGATGAGTGCCCAATCATCGAACCCCCAAGACCTCGCCCAACAACCTCTACAGCCTCACGCGCCCTCGGCCTATGACCTGTTTATGGCAGCAGCAGCGGTGGTGGCCATCGGCGTCCTGATCTGGGCATGGACACTGGGCCAAAACAGCGAGATACATGATCTGCTGATGATCTTCGACTGGGGATTCTGCCTGCTGTTCTTCATCGACTTCCTTCACACGCTGTTTACGACTGACAGGAAACTGCGATACCTCTGCACATGGGGACCATTCGACCTGATCTCATCCATCCCCGTGATGGGTCCCTTCAGGCTCGCACGAATCGGCGCCATTTTCCGCATCCTGCGTGTCATCAGATCCATTCGCATCCTGACGCAGGTGTATTCCAGAGACAAAGCCGCCGCCGCAGTTGCAATCCTGATGATTGCAGGAATCAGCACGATTGTCGGCGTCAGTGTCGCGGTTCTCAACGTTGAAAGAACGGCGCCCGGTGCATCCATCGTTACAGCAGAAGATGCTGCGTGGTGGGGGGTGGTTACCGTCTCCACCGTCGGCTACGGAGATCTCGTTCCCGTGACGGAAACTGGTCGGGTTCTCACCGTTCTGCTCATGATTGTTGGCATTGGTCTCTTCGCGACTTTTGCAGGAGCAATCGCGAATGTCTTTGTCCGGCAGGTGCAGCGATCCACGAATGTTGATTCATTGGAAGACCGACTTGTTCGGATCGAACGACTCCAACATGAGTTGCAAACGCATCTCACCTCTCTGAAGAGACCAGACGCGGAAGATTGACGCAAGATTGGCAGACGCTGTATCTGGCTTATTGACAATCTCTTAAGAGCGTTGACTCAACGGCTTGTGGCCACCTACCACGAATCGGACATTTCGAGCTTTGGGTTGTCTGATTGGGGTGCTAACGTTGAGGGTTCCAACTGTCGGAACACCATCGCGAGGGGACGCGATCGCTGTTGTAGAAAGGGGACATTCCATGTCAGATCGATTGGTGCTTTGCGGAACACTTGCCTTTGCGGCGATCACTGTTGTTCCCACTGCTGCCGACACGATTCATGTGCCTGCAGACCACTTGACCATCCAAGCTGCGGTCGATGCCGCCAACGACGGTGACACCATCGAAGTCGCTCCGGGCGTCTACAACGAGTGCATCAACTTCGGTATCAAGAATTTGATGCTCATTGGGACAGCTGGCCCTTCCGAAACCTTCATTGATGGCGATGGGCTGGATTGTTCCCTCATTCACATCAAGGGTGGTCAGACACATGACAGCCTTGTGCGCGGATTCACAATCCAAAACGCAGATGGAGGCACGCCGATGGAGCACGATCCGACGATCGTCGTCGGTGGTGGACTCCGAATTCGCGAATCTTCACCTGTGATCGAAGATTGTCACTTCATTAACAATCGGTCAGGTTACGGCGGAGGCGCGCATGTCTTGAGTTCCGACTCGCCGATCAGGGACTGTGTGTTCCAGAACAACTTCGCCAGTGGCGACTGTGGTGGACTGCTGATCTTCTGGGGATCGAACGTCGTTGAAAATTGCCTCTTTGAGAACAACTATGGCAATCTGAATGCTGGTGGGCTGAAGGTTCTGTTGAGCACAACAACAGTCCTGAACTGCACAATTACCAATAACTCCACGCAACACTTTGGCGGGGGCCTCGTCTGGTTCTCCACAGAGGATGATCAGCCGCTACAGGTGATTGGCTGCACGATTACTAACAACACTGCCGACAACGCAGGTGGCATTCATGTTCAGCCGGATGTGGCCCCGGTCGAACTGACCGGATCAATCGTGTGCGATAACGGTCCTGATCAGATTGAAGGACCATGGATCGACGCGGGCGGCAACACCATTTGCATCTGTATCTGTGATTTAGATGGCGATGATGTTGTTGATATCAGCGATCTCCTCATTATCCTCTCGCAATGGGGAGATCAGGGCGGATTCGGCGACATCAATGGTGACGGAACCGTCAACGTCAACGACCTGCTGGAAGCCATTGACAACTTTGGCCCTTGTGAGTGGGATTATCCAGGCTGATTAGGCGTCTTTGGCAGCCATCAATTCCAACATGTCAACACAACGCGTGGCATAGCCCGCCTCGTTGTCGTACCAACTGACAATCTTGAAGAATCGATCGTTGAGTTCAATCGCGGCGGTCGCATCGTAAATGCTGCTATGTGAGTCTCCGACAAAATCACTGCTGACAACGGGATCCTCCGTGTAACAGAGCACGCCGTTCATAGGTCCCTCCGCCGCTGCCTTCATGGCTGCGTGAATCGCGGCGAGATCTGTGCCTTTTCCCGTACGGAAGGTGAGATCAACACAGGAAACATCAGCTGTCGGCACGCGGAAGGCCATCCCGGTCAGCCGACCTTTGACTTCCGGCAGACACAATGCGACGGCCTTTGCTGCGCCTGTACTCGCCGGAATAATGTTCATATAGGCATTGCGACCGCCTCGCATGTCTTTTTTGCTCGGACCATCTTGTGTGGGCTGCGTTGCAGTGGCCGCATGCACGGTAGTCATGAGACCTTCTTCCAGGCCGAAGTTGTCAAGGACGACTTTGGTAATCGGTGCCAGGCAATTCGTGGTGCACGATGCATTTGAGATGACCTTGTGTGTGTCAGGGTCATACTGATCACAATTCACCTTGTGAACAAATGTCGGAATGGCATCAGGCGATTTGGTCGGTGCCGAGAGCAGGACACGCCGAGCGCCGGCTTCCAAGTGCTTGTTCGCCCCATCAATGGCCGTAAACAGACCGGTCGATTCCAGAACATAGTCAACACCCAGATCGCCCCAGCCCAGTGCGGAAGGATCCCGTTCACTCAGGCATTGGGTCGAGTGCGCTTCACAAACGAGACGATCTTCCTCTGCACGTACCCGGTGATCGAAACGACCGTGCATCGTGTCGTAGGACACGAGATAAGCAAGGTTGTCCGCAGGAACAAGATCGTTGATGGCGACAATGTCGAATGTGCCGCGCCGAACAGCTTCTCTGTAGACAAGCCGGCCGATGCGTCCAAATCCGTTGATGCCGATGCGAATGGCCATGAGGCAAACTCCTGAAGGAAGGAAGATCTGGAAAAGAGCCGCATGCTAGTGCATGTCAATCACACGATCATGGCCCCGTCCATGGTGTATCTGCCACGCCCGCCAACCGATTGGCTGCTCTGGCCATGGCGAACAGAAGATCGCTGCACCGATTGATCCACTGGATCGCTTCGGCGGAGACAGCCTCTGGATGATCCGACCCAAGGCTGACCATTGCTCGCTCGCATCGCCTGGCCTCGACACGCGCCAAATGCAAGCGTGATGCCAACTCGGATCCGCCGGGCAGCACGAATGAATCGAGTGGGGTATTGGCTTCTTCAACGGCGTCAATGGCTTGCTCAAGTTTGACGACATCACTGGCTTCAATGCGATGAATGTGGCGTTCCTGTTTCGCCCCCGGCGGTGTTGCCAAATCCGCGCCAAGTACAAAACAGGTCTTTTGTAATTCTCCGAGAATGCCGCTCAACATTGCATCTTCACAAGCCACAGCTGCACTGCCAATCGCAGCGTTGAGTGCATCGGATTCTCCGTAAGCGGTCACTCTCGGATCATCCTTTGGAACACGCTGGCCGCTGAAGAGCGATGTCGTTCCATCATCCCCTGTCCGGGTATACAACTTCATCTGCCTGAGGATACATGTGAGGCAGTCAGTGCGTGACAATGGGCGTCAAGAGAGCCGAGCCTCCTCTTTAGGATCTCATTCGCACGAAACATTGCGATCGGCATGTTAGGGTGACCCCTGATGGACGAATCTCAGAAAGACCACTTTCCGCCCACCCTGCATACCTGGATCGGCGAAAAAATAGGGCTGGGAGTTGAGGGTCGCGATGACATCAATCAGTACATCATGGAGGCATATGAGCCTCCTCTACGCATCTATCTCCGGAGCACAAGTTGGGGCAACTGGCAGGATCTCGATGAGATCATCAACGGCTTTCTCGCCGACCGTCTTGACCGCGAAGATTTTTTTGCCAAATGGCAGGCGAGCGGCAAGCGGCTGCGGCACTGGCTGATCAACGCGCTGCATTTCTACCTTAAGGAAGAGTGGCGTCGTGAACGACGGCACGATGCCGCTCGTCTGGGAGATGGCGGCGAAGAGGATCCTGGAGCAATCGTGCAGGACCCTGTCAATCTGGAACAGGAAATCAACTGTGTCTGGGCCAAGTCCGTCATCGCAGCGGCTTGCAAAGATGCCGAAGCGTCATGCCAAGCTGATGGCCTTGATTCACATTGGGCACTGTTCATCCGACATTACCTCGATGGGAGGAGCTATCGCGATTGCGCGGTTGAATTCAATGTCGATCCGAAGCGATGTGCGGTCATGGCGAGAACGGCCACTCAGCGATTCAGACAGGCATTGCATCAGCGTCTGCAGGACGATGGCGTCCCAGCTGAAGATCTGGATCACGAAATCATGTTGTTGCAGGAGTCATTGGGATGATGGATACCCACCCAACATTCGGCGCAAGCGATGGGAATGATGACGCTCTGCGATCTCTGCTCGGGCTTGGTCACATCACGGACTACAGTCCAGTTGCCGAACTTCGCCGCCGGCTGTCAGCAGCCGATGGCTTGTCGTGGTTCGATCGCATCTTGCTGGAAGATTGCCAGGGTCACTCTGTCGATCCTCAAGCCCTGCTTCTGTCCGACGATGTTGAATTGGACATCCTCGACAAGCATTACCGCCACGCGAAGCAGTTCTATTTCTCTGGCAACGCTGAAGATGGCAAGATGCGAGGTCTCGCCTGGTACCTCATGACGATGGCCGCCGCGGCGGCACACCACGACGCCAAACTCTCAAGTCAACCGACTGCCGTTCTTGTTGACGCCCTTCTTGAACTTGCGCCTGATCTGCCCGAACCCTGGGGCACACTTGCAGCGGAAGGGGCATTGGCTTTGGATGCATGAAGCCTGGCACCCCGATGTGCCAAGGAGCGGGGCACATCGGAATGCCAGTCTCGTGCAGATCCGGTTGGCGTCCTTGTGCAGAAGGCACCAACAATGTGTGCCGGGGCAGCCCAACGCCCCAACCAATCACAGAAAGACGCAGAGCGATCTGTGATGCGCGGGAATCTGAAAAAAGTTGATGACCCGAGTTCGCTGGATCAGCCTTCTAGGGCCGCAACGCCTGAAACAATCTCCGTCAGTTCAGTCGTAATCTGGCCTTGACGGGCTCGGTTGTAGGTCCGGCTGAGTGTGCGGCCGAACTCCTTGGCGTTGTCTGTTGCTGCCTTCATCGCAATCATCCGCATGACATGTTCGCTGACCGCTGCCTCCATAAACAACTGGTAGAGCAGTGTCTTCACAGTTGTTGGCAACAGAGTGTCAAGCAACTCAGCAGCATCAGGGGTGAAATCATAAACGTCACGTCGACCGCGGACGGATTCCTCATCTTCAGACTCGGGCTGCGAAAGTGGAAGCAACTGGGTGACTTCCGGCTTCTGCCTCGAGACGCTGTGATAGCGCATTGAAACAATCTGAACCGAGTCGAATTCACCTTCCATGTAGCGATCCAGATACGACTGGGCGATGGATTCGACATCCTCGTACTTCGGCGCATCGCCAATGGACCACATACGAGACACTTCAATCCCTTGGAACTTGAAGAATGCCGCAGCTTTCTTGCCCGCTGCTTCAATGACTGCATCTCCAGAATCGATCAGTTCATTACGGCACTTACTGGCGCTCCGCAGCACACTGGCGTTATACGCGCCGCACAAACCGCGATCTGAGCAAATCACCAGAATCAGATCCTTGCCTTGCTTGTCACCTGGGCCGGAGATCAGCTTGGATTCATAATCTGTGGCATTGGATGCCGCCTGACGCACCATCTCATTGATCATGCGGGCATATGGGCGCGATTGCTCCGCACGCTGGCCAGCCGCCGTGAACTTGGCGGTCGCAATCATCTGCATCGTCTTGGTGATCCTGCCGATGGTCTTGACAGCACCGATCCGGTTCTTGATTTCGCGAAGTCGTGCCATGAGCACCGCAGGATAGCAGGCAGAGAGTCTATGGGCGACTCGTGGCAGACCTACTTCGACGCTCTCAGGGGCTCGTCGAGCCCTCGATGGTTAGGCCATCCCATGCAAGTGCCATCCCGTCCGGCAAGGTGGCGTCTACCTCTGCATGCCGTATCTGGTGGGCCATGTGAATGAACCAGGTCCGGCTGGCTCCGATCGCCCTCGCCTCCCGTACCGCATCGCCAATGTTCAAATGGGTCTTATGTGGCTTCTCTCGAAGCATGTCCAGAAAGAGCGTCTCCAGATCGGCCAGCCTGGCCTTCGTGGCATCGGGAATCTCCGAGACATCTGTACACCAGGCCAGGGGCAATGGTGAATCCGATTCGCCCTCTGCCTCGATCCGGTAACCCAGTATGGGAAGGTTGCCATGGTTCATCCGCAATGACTCAATACGCAGTCCATGAAGATCAACCACGGTTCCTGGATCCACAGAATGTGTTTGGAGTTCTGCAATGAATGAATCGTTGACGTTGTGCTCTCGAGCAAAGATGTGTCGGTAGACCCGTTCCAGATGCTCAAGGGTGTGAGGTTCTGCCCATATATCAATCGGTGTGCGTTGCACGACGTTGAATCGGCGAACTTCATCTAATCCGAATGTGTGATCCACATGATTGTGGGTGAAAAAGATCCCATCACAGCGACGGATACCGGCACGAAGAACCTGTTGCCTGAGATCCGGCGAAGCATCGATCAAGATTGTCCGATCCTTCCCTTCGGGATCGATCCAACTTACAGCAGCACTTGTTCTGAGCCGCATGTCGCGAGGATCGTCGGATGTGCATGTCGCGCACTCGCAGCCAATGGCTGGAATCCCTGCACTCGTCCCGGAACCCAGTACGGTGCAACGAACGTTTGTGATCACACCTGCACCGTCTCGAACGCCTCAATGCACTCACGAACAGTGGACGCTGGGTCCACAGATGTGCAAATGGCGTTACCAACTGCAATGCCGCGTCCTCCTGCCGCTGCAATCTCTGCGGCATTGTTGCTATCAATGCCGCCAATCGCCAAGTGGGGGATTTCGCCGAGAAGCGGAAGTGTCTCGCTGAGCAATGAGACGCCTCCGGGTATGCGTGAAGGCTTGGTCATCGTCGGAAATACGGATCCGATCCCGACGTAATCGGCGCCTGCATCCACTGCTTTGATGGCCTCCGCAACGCCGTGTGTGCTCTGTCCGATGAAGAATCCGTGACCGGATTGGTGTCGCGCTTCGGCGATCGGAAGATCGTCCTGACCAAGGTGTACACCATCAGCGCCCGAAGCGATCGCGATATCCAGACGATCGTTGATGATCACAGGGATGTTGTGTGGACGACAAAGACTGACGACTTCCTTGGCCCGTTGCAGCAACTGTGCTGCATCCATCTGCTTCTCGCGAAGTTGAACACATTCGACACCGCCTTGAATTGCAGCCCGAAGCACGTCCTCCCAAGGCAGGCGGCAGGCTGACTCCGTCAACAGGAGACACAATCGCCACTGGGGGGCGCCTGCGGAGAGTCGCCGTTCAACCGCAGCGCCCCATTCATAGAGCTGGTATCGCGATGCCTCAAGTTTTGCAGCGACTGAAGAAGACTCGAGTTTGGCGAACTCCTCCAAACTCCTCAGCGCTTCCGCGGCCCGGCTCGTCGCTGCAGCCGCGATGTTCGCAAGACCGCTTCGAAGCCCTTCGCTGCTTGTCGTGAGATCAGCGCCCACATCACCGCCAACATCACGGGATCGAATCATGTCATCTCTTGACCAGTGGGTAGCTGCAAGATCTCGCACCTCATGCCGCAGAGTCTTCAGAGAGTCACTGGTCTCCGCATCGTCATGAACAAATCGGGCGATATCCTCGAGTGTCCGCATGCCCTCGCACGCTCGATTCAGGACTGCGTCGATAAGGCGGCTTTGAGACATCGGACCCCCATTGTAGAGAATGGGGTGTCGAATCTCCTGAGCAATGACTTCTGTTCTTCTTTGTTGCAGGCGCCCGGACCTGACCGATGCGAAGAACCATGTACCGAACGATTCGAACAGGCTCTTCTCGGCGCGCCGTCACAGTGGCTGCCATCACATCAACCGCCAAGCGACTACCAGCCTCACTGAAAGCGGCCAATGACGCCTGTGAGGGTGGATTGGAAGTGGCACGCACCCGGCCTGATTTTGCTGGCAACCTAGGGGAGATCTCGATCGGCAACGATCAGGCGATCCTCATCGGGTTGGGTGACGCAACGCCCACTCGCACCGCGCTCCGAACTGCAGGGGGCAGGCTCGTCGTTGCATTGCACGCGATGGGGGCATCGGCGGCCCGCATCGACGTGGCGCCCCACCTCACGGGACCGTTGAAAAACAAGCCTGCCGTCGCACAAGCGATTGCAGAAGGGATGGTGCTCGCCAATTGGCGTCAGGAATCCTGGCGAGGGACGGCCTCAAAGGGAGATCCGGCAACTGGGACGCTGATTCTCACAAGCCCTCATGGCGGCTCTCGAGGGGGCCTTCGTCGTGGTTGCATCCTGGCGGATGCTGCCAATGAAGCGCGACGATTGGGGTCCACTCCGCCCAACATCGCCCACCCCGGTTGGATTGCACGTCAGGCTCGTGCCATGGCGCGCCGCTTAGGTATGCAGTGCACTGTGATATCAGCCGCCAAAGCGAAAGAATCAGGAATGGGTGGCCTGACCGCAGTGGGCCAAGGCTCTGAGCATCCACCATGCCTTGTGCATCTGACGTGGAAGCCCAAACGTTCTTCAGGTGGCCCGAAACTGGCGTTCGTGGGAAAGACGATCACATACGACACCGGTGGATATTCCCTGAAGATCTCCAATGGGATGAAGGGGATGAAGTACGACATGTGTGGTGGCGCCGCTGTCATGGGGGCGATGCAGGCCATCGCATCATTGAAACTGCCGATTGAGGTCCATGCCGTGCTTCCGTGCGCGGAGAACATGGTTTCAGAACGCGCTTATCGTCCAGATGACATCATCAAGATGTTCAACGGCGTCACTGTCGAAGTCACCAACACCGATGCCGAAGGACGTCTTGTGCTCGCAGATGCGCTGGCATGGACATGTAGAAAGATCAAGCCCACTCACATCATCGATATCGCAACCCTGACGGGTGGTGTCGTCGTTGCGCTCGGACAATGGTGCGCAGGAATGTGGAGCAGAGATGCCTCCCTTCGCAAGACCCTCCAGAACGTCGGCGATGATGCTGGGGAACAGGTCTGGCGGATGCCTCTGTGGAAAGAGCACCGCGACTTCATGCGCGCCAATCATGCTGATATTTGGAACTCGGGACCGAAACGCGATGGCCATCCCATTCAAGGCGCAGCGTTCCTTTCCTACTTTGTTGAACCAGAGATTCCGTGGGCACACATCGATATCGCAGGGCCCGCCACAACAGAAAGTTCCACGGATTTGTACGCCGCGGGCCCAACGGGATTTGGCGCGCGACTGCTCGCCGAAACAGCTGCCACCTTGGCGGTTGATCCTGATTAAAACACACGATGACTCAAATCGCGATCAGGCTGGAGCGAGAAGCGATTCAATCCGCGGGGGAATGACTTCTTGTAGATGCGCTGCAAGCGTGAGATAGGCTTCTAGTCCCATGCCAATCGGATCGGGGACGGACTCTCCATCTGCCTCAAGAAGATGAATCTTGGTCAGACTGTCGTCATCACCCTCCACCATTTGTTCAGAAGTGGCCAGATGAGCCTCAGTCATACAGAGGATCAGATCCGCTTTCTTGATCATTTCGGGTGTCAGAGCCTTCGATCGACCTTCAAGTGTGATGCCGATGGAATCTAGGGCCTCAACCGCCTCACGGCTCGGATGCGCTCCGTCAAAGGCCGCTACACCGGCTGAACCGAAGAATAGATCCTCATCGTGGCCCTCGAATTGAGCCCGCGCGATCGCCTCAGCCATGGGGCTGCGACAGGTATTACCCGTACAGACAAAGAGAACGGTTCGCACGCCTCCATCATAGGGATTTGCCCGCTTCTGCCTTGAGAACTTGCACCGCGGGACGAATTCGGATTGAATGCCATACTTCAAACAGGAGGAACACTGGTGGAGTTCATTTCCGCTGAAGAAGCGGCTGCCGTGATCAAAGACCACGGCATCGAATCGGATACGCCCGATGAGGATCACATCTATCTACGCATGCGTGATGGAGACACCGTCACGCATCACCATGTCGCAATCGCCGGGGCGACAAGCGAGCCGCGAGAAAGTGCGACGGTCTATGAGATTGAGAGTGACAAACTCAGCGATACGATTGACCATTTGATGCACATTCTTCATCACTCGCAATTGCTGCTCATCCCGGTGGGGAAGTGGCGCAGTGTCTTCGACGTCGTTGCATTCAGTCTTGCAACCAATGAAGAATGGCAACGAATCGATGCCGCAGCCACGGTTGAACTCAATTCACGAGATCCTCTTCTTGCGGACGCAGGCGACTTGCATCTTTTGTGTGATCTCATCAAGGCATTGCTGCAGGACTCGGAGAAACCGGATCAGGGTTTGATGATGATCTCGGTTGGCCAATCTGTCGTGGTGGAAGTTGTTCCCACTGGTGGCGTTCGACTTAGTTTCGGCAATCGCGCCATCGCTGATGAAGTTGCGGAGGCCTACGCTGCCTGACGGTAGCGCACTCCCATCATCATGCCACCGCCAAACAGGACAAAGGCGATTCAGGATCTCGTCGATCGCGGCGTGTCTGCCTTGAAAAAACAAGATTGGTTTGAAGCGGAAAGAGTTCTGGAACGCTCGCTTTCCATGAGCCGAGGTCGTGACGACTTTGTGGGCATGATCGAAATCCTTGAACAGCTTCAAACTGCTCGGTCAGGCAGGCGCAAGGATGCTCTGGCCTCAAGAACTGCGATCCGAATTGTTGATGATCAAATCACTGACACGATGGAAGTGGAACGTGGAAGGTGGATGGTCCAGCCACCACTGGTGGGTGCGGACGCGCGGCGACTTCGCCTGCTTGCTCTCGCTCGCCAAGTTCCTGTGATGGTTTTGTGCCGTGAGCCCACAACCAAACTTGGCCAGATACCGGTTGTTGCAATTGGCCCTAGCGGTGCCATTCGAGCTCAGGTCCCACCACCATCGAATGAAAAGAAGCCGTCTGCAAGTTGGTTCCGTGATGCCCTCGCTGAACTCGGAGAGGCTGCTCGAAGCAGAATTGACCCTGCCCAAGACATTCTAAAAAGAGTTGATGCCGTTCTGAATCTGATAGACACGCTGCCGGAAGACGATGGCCTCCACAAAGACGCCATCGCCATCTGCCGAGAAGCATCGCAATAGACCTCCCACATTCTGTTTGTTCTG
>JAKVBW010000050.1:0-11559 GCA_022446945.1 Phycisphaerales bacterium
GATCTTTGCAGTCACGAGCGGCCTTGGCTTGTTGCCGACATATGCGCAAGCCGTTGCGGGTGGCTGGATCTTCGGCCTGACGGTCGGATTTGGCGCATCACTTGCCGGGTTCGTCGGCGGCGCTGCGATCGGCTGGATGACAGCCAGACTTGTGTCTCGTCGCCGTGTCGAAAACGCCATCGCGCGTCATCCACATGCGCAAATTGTCAAATCAGCACTTGTCGACTCCGGATGGTGGAGAGCCGCTGGCCTCATCACACTCATCCGCATACCGCCGAACTCCCCCTTTGCCCTCACGAATCTGGTCATGGCAGCCTGCGGCATTCCTCTTGGCATGCACCTTGTCGGGACAGCGCTGGGCATGTCACCCCGAACGGGCATCATCGTCTTCCTCGGCGCTGCCGGAGCGTCCTCCGGCGCAGAAGATCTGCAAGCGTACATTCAGGATGGACCAGGGCCGTGGATGATGGTGATCGGCATTATCACGCTCATCATTGCATTGGCCATCATCACCGCATTGGCACGGCGCGCAATCGCAGCGGCAACTGCCAGTGCATCAGAATTTTGATGCGCCACGTGTGACGCTCAGCAGGATTCGCCCCAGACCGACAGAATGGCAAGCACGTCATCGACGCCCACATCACCTGAACCATCGACATCTGCATCACATCCTGGGCACTCTCCCCAGGCTCCAATGACTTCAAGCAGATCGTCGACGCCGATTTCACCATCCCCATTGACATCCTCGGGGCATGGTTCATCGCCGACACTGTGAGACCAGTTGCTGCTCGGAATGATTTGGCGTGGTAGATCTGGCCCTTGATATCTCACAAGAAGTCCTGCACCACCCGCCCGTTCAAAGAACTCCACCCGGATGGCATGCTTGCCAGCTTCGAGACCGATGGTTCCCGAAATTTCCTGCATGCCGTGAAGCCCGTCATTGTCCACCACAACAGTCTCGCCGATCAGCAGTTTGGATCCATCGTCCGATTCCGTCGACAGCGTGTAGAGCCCATTGACAGGTACTTCCAACCAACCGGAAAAGACTGCTCCCACCTGATCACTTCGCCCGCTGGTGGCAAACGCCCCGTCAGTACTCTGGAATCCGATCTGTGGCACGACGTCCATGAAGTAACTGTTGAGCGTGTCAAAGTCCGGCAGTGCCGAAGGGTTGTCCAGAACGTAGTAGGACACTGCAACACCGGGAATCGGTTCTGACGGATCGTCTGCTGGTCGCAGACCGGAAATGTCGACCGTGACGGTCGCCACATCGCCCGTCTGAATTTCATATGTGAACGTGTCAACAGCCTCGAAATCTGTTGCGGGCGTGTATTCGAGCGCATCAAGAACGCTGCCCGACCCAGGAATGAGGACGACAGTGCCACCAAAGGCACTGGTCTCATCGAACGCCACGATCTCCGGTTCAAAGTCCCCGATGCAATCAGATGACGCATCGTTGAGTAGGACATCGATCACCACAGGTTCACCTGCTAGTGCCATCGCCCAGTCATCGACCGCTGTTCCCCCACCTGCAGTCAGGTCACACTGGGGCTCAAGGTCATCAAGGAATCCTAGGATGACAGTCTGTACGCGCTCGTGAAATCCCAGTCTGATATTGGATATGCCACCCGGACAAGTATGACAATAGGACATGATGGTGCCGTTCTCTGCACCGGTGCAATCACCGTTCCCACAGTCATCGATCGTCGGCACATAACCGTCATGCGTATGCAGGGTCCCGAAGTTGTGTCCCAACTCATGCGCCATCACAACCAGATCCCAGTTATCACCATGATGGTCTTCCAGTGGATAGGGGAAGAAACCGTTGAGATAACCTGAAACCGCGTAACCCCAATCTTGATTGCACAACACACTGAGCCAGGCAACACCGCCGTATGGAAGATTGGTGCGACCTGAAAGTATGTGGGCGATGTTCCGCGGCACTTCCGTCATATTCGAAGTCCACTCGTTGCGGAACTGATCCAGCATGTCCGTGCCGCTGTTTGGATCATATGGATCCTCGTCTGCGGACCACACCCGAAGGAAGGACACCTGAAATCGAACATTGACGTTTTCAACAAAAATCTCACTGATTGCACCCGCCAAAGTGGTGGCGTATACCGCTGCTGCAGAAGCATCTCCGCCAAAGATGCGCTCGGTGTATTCCCAATCGGTATCGATAGCCAACTGCGCAACCCGGCACGGGATGCCGGCCCTTTCGATGGGCTTAGCCTCACGATGAACAGGAAGAGGGCTGCCATCAATTGTTCGAACTTCACAATCAAAATGATCGCTCGACAATTCCATGGACATGGCGTCCGTCCAAGCAGCAGCCTCGGCGCCTCCAGCGTCGCTCAGAATCCTGGCCGCATCTCCCTCACGGATAAATCCGTTGACCCCTCGCGAAGACACGCCTATGAACACCTGACTGTCCGCGACATCGACCACGCGACCTCGCCACAAACGCAAGCCGCTGAGATCAACTGCAGTCTCACCCTTTGAAGAAGCAACCACAACAGTTGCCCCGGGTGCCAACACGTCGAACTCTTCGAGTTCGAGAATCTCTCCGCTGTCAAGCTCCCACTGCCCGAATGTCGCCTCTGTTGTCAACAAAGTCGACTTCAAGGACGATGGCGTCAGCCCACCGAACGACGTAGAAGTAGTCAAGACAAGACCGGCTAACAGACGCTTCATCATGGCATCAACTCTCCGTGAGACTCACAACCTCGAATGCTCCATTGGACCACAATCTGGGCCGGTTGCAAGGAGGCACCACCGCGAATCAGCCGATTCTCAGCCCCAATCAAGGAGAAGTGCCAGCAAATCCTCTACATCCACTGTGCCGGAACCATCATTGTCGGCTGTACACGCACATCCGACACATGTTCCGAATTGCAACATGAGTCTCAGAACATCCTCAGTGTTCACAACACCATCCCCATCAACATCGGTACCGCCAATCGCTGCGAGATTGCATGCGACACCTGACAAGTGGGTTTCGATATCCGATTGAACATCGGCATGGAAATCAAGCACGATGTTGGTCATGAAGTTCGGTGCACAAAGATGACAGTACGACATGATCGTCCCACCCCAGGCGTCATCGCATTCGTCATTGCCACACTCATCGATTGGCGGACTCATCTCATGGGTATGGTCCGCGCCGATGTTGTGTCCGATTTCATGCGCCACGACCAGAACATCCCAGATGTTCCAACTGTGATCCTCGGGCGGCCGATCAAAGTCTCCATCGAGCGCTGAGGAATAGGCGTAGCCCCAAGCAGTGCATGTGACGCCGAGCCATGCAAGACCTGCGGATGCAGGAGACCAGGAGCCCGACAAAAGATGCGCAAGATGCCGATCATCATCTGGCGCTGCACTAGACCATTCAGACCGAAACTGTTCGAGCAAACCCTCCTCTGCTTCGGTCGGATCGTATGGGCAAGTGTCATCGCCCCAGACACGGATATAGGAAACTTCGATGGGAAGATCGAGCTCGGTCTCATAGATGACCGACACTGCCGTTGCAAGTTCAAGAACATACGACGCGGCCGCATCTGCATCCCCAGCGAAGAGATCTGTTGTGAACTCTCGATCCGTATCAAAAGCGACTCGCAACCGCCGGCAAGCCCCCCGAGGCGTGCCGCTTTCTCGGAATTCATCATCCGGCACAATCAAAGGACGCTGACCACTGCAAGGACGACGCGTTTCAATTGAAACATGCGGAACTAACGCTCGCAAGCTCCCATTCATGTCGAAGTCAAGTGGAGTCAGCCTGCCACCTGCAACCGACCAGTGTTGAATCTGATCGTCGCGAATGGAAGCGACAACAACACCCTCGATTGTGCGCGATCTTGCGAAGGACCGGTCGATGCGAGCAGGGCGAATCCCCGTTGCGGTTTGCACAACAATTGGCGCATCAGCACCCAGCACCGAGAACGGCTCCATCTCCGACGTCACCACATGGGTCAGGTCGATTGGATTCGTTGACGAGACTTCCGAATGAGAACTTGCGGCAAAGATGCCAAGTAACAGAAGGGCTGGAACCATCATCCAGTCAATGTAGGACTGATTGTCCTGCCAGACAAGATGGCTTCATGGCGATGAGGAAGGTCTCAACCGCCACGACCTCCGCCCTGTCCTCCAGGACCACCTTGTCCTCCAGGACCACCTTGTCCTCCAGGACCACCCTGTCCACCGGGACCGCCACGACCACCACGACCACCGGAGCCGCCCTGTCCACCGGGACCGCCACGACCACCGGGACCACCTCGGCCAAAGTCACCTGACCCACCCTGCTCACGCATCTGTCGGAAGTATTCGCGGATCTTTTCACGCTCGGCGTCATCGATATCGCCATCCCCGTTCTCATCGAAGCGTTGCATGAACTCGCGGCGCTGGGCCTCCCAGTCACCACTCCGCTCACCGCCGCCCCATCGACTCCGACGATCATCTCTGGATCGCATGCCTGGCAACTGGTTGGCGATTTCCTCGCCCAGAAGATCTCGCAATTGTTCGATGTATGCCTCATCGATCCTGTTCCGCACCTCATAGGCTTCGCGGACCGGATCTTCTTCGTCACGAGATGATTCGATGCCTTCTTCCCGTTCAACTGCTCGGCGAATGAACTCCATTTCACGCGGTTCATCGTGCAGTCGCACTGTTGCAAGCAGAGACTCGTTCTCGGCATTGATTTCCGCATCACATGATTGCTGCAAGGAGAGAACGGCTTGATAGACCTCGTCTTCGAGATCCTCGAGCTTCGTTGCAGCTTCGATCGCGCGTTGAGCACGCGTGGGGCGGAAGATGCGATTGTAACCCGCAGCCAAAGCGTCTTCTCGAATAGAAGACCCCTGAGGCTCGGGAACTGTCACTGCGATTGCCTCTATGGCAACATCGGTCACATCTCTGACACTTTCCTGCATGGACTGACGCTTCTGCATGATGTTCATCAGTTCCGCGTAATCGGATATCTGCATGGCTTGAAGCGACTGGAAAACGGCCTTCGCGTCATAGGCGGATCGAGCGCGGAGCGCCGCATCGAGATCCAACTCCCATGCGGTGAGAATCGCGCGTGCGCCTTGTGCAGTTTCTGTATCGAGTTCAGCGATGTGGACTTGCGTGATGGACTCAAGATCTGTGGATTCGCCCTGCAACCGTCCATTCGGCAGTTCGCGAAGTCTTCGAACAAGACGATCGATATCGCCCCAGGATTTGGATTGCTCTTCAGTCAAGACTGCGAGAATGGCAGAAGTGGCTTCATCCGTCATCCCATCACGAACTCTTTGGAACTGGCGAAGAAGCGTCAACTGTTGGTTGAGCAAAGTCTGCATTTCATCAGATTGGAGCCGCGCTTCACGGACTTCACGAAACTCGTCCCGAATGGAACGCATGCGATCTCTGAAATCTTCCCGAACTGCCTGAGACCTTTCTTCTCTGGCCTGGCGATCGGCATCAGATTCCTGAGTTTGATCAGCATCGTCGGAATTGCCTTCTTCTCCACGTCGCGAGCCCCGATTGGCGCGTGCCTCGTCTCGAAGTGCACGCATTTCCTGGTGCATTGATTCCATACGTCCCCGAAGTTCGTCGATCTCCTCCTGCTGAACGGCCTCGACGCCGGATGCCTCGCCGAGATCCTTCATGGAATCCAGGGTCTCATCAACGGCCAAGCGAAAATTCGCGTCATAATCGTCCAGAACCATCGCAATGACATCACGCTGGCCATCATCCAGTTGCATCGCGTCGTCAATAAGTTCCAGATCCCGCGTCATCCAGATCGGCCGGAACAGTGTTCCCGATACGCGGCCCATCGGTCCGCCCAGCAAACCATCAGAAGAGCTCCCCCAACTGCCTCCACCCCAACGATCCCCTCGCTGGCCACGGTCGCCACGATTCCCTCGTCGTTGCTCACCACGGTCACCCTCGCGATCCGAGTTTCGAGCACCATCCCGGTTGCGGCCACCACTGGCTGGCTGCGCATTTGCCAGATCGACTCCCACCAAAGACAAACCCGCCACGGCAAGCCAAAGCCCACGTCCAATAGAAATCATCGAATACCACTCCTAATCCACTGTTTCTGAACCGGATCCCGCCATCTGGGCTGGGGAACCGGCTTCACACACTATCCCTCTACGAAACCACCACACCGAAACATCACCCAAAATAGCAGGATATGTTCCTTCGCAGCACCGTAATGTTTTCCCGTACCACTGAGAGAACCAAACCCCCGTGAATCTTGATCTCAAAGGCTGTGTTCAGGGCGATTCTGAGGCTTGGTCCCAGTTTTGTGATCAGACCATCCGGTTGGTTGTGGCATCCATCCGGCGGGTATGCCCCTCTGGAAAGACCCCCAGCGGTGAGGATATCGATGATCTTGTCCAAGCGGTCTACGTCAAATTGCTCCGAAATGACCGGCGTCTCCTGCGTTCCTACGATCCCTCACGGGCAAGTATTTCGACCTGGATCACCCTCATTGCGAGAAGTGTGACGATTGATGCGCTCCGAAAAAAGAGCCTCGAGACACGCCCACTCGATGAGGCGATTGCAACTCCCCAGAAATCCGAGGGGCATACCACCCCAGATATGCCTCCTATCCCAACTTCGATCCTGACTGCCCGGCAAAGACTTGTTCTGAGCATGTTGTTTGAGGACGGTCTGGAGATCGCAGATGTGGCCAAGGTGCTTGATGTCAACCCACAGACGATCCGGAGTACGAAGCACAAGGCTATGGAACGGTTGCGGGCCCACTTTGGAGATTCGAGCTTGAGGGATGGAGCGACCCAATCATCCGTACAACGGAAGGACGAACCATGAACAGAGATTCCAATCATCTTGATCCGCAGGACATCCCCCTGGAAGGCCCCTTCCATTGGGATCAGGAATCGCCACCCCCGTTGCTGGATCTCGCAGCATGGATGGATGATCCCGTTGAAGACGAACAGATCGAGTCTGCGATCGCCTCTGATCCTGAACTTCGTTCTTTCATCATCTCGTCTCGACTAGACAATTCACCTCCTGTGGAGGACATCTCCCCGGAACTTCAAACCCGGATCCATTTACTGATGCCAACCTCCCCGGGTGTTCTGGCACGGATCGGAGGGTGGTCGGTTGCAGCGGCTGCAGCCGTCCTTCTCGCCTTTGGGGGTTGGCGATTGGGCGAGGTCAGCATGACGACCGATGACGCCGCGCACCGCACCTTATCGATTGCCACATTTGGATTCGGTGATGCCAGCGACGAAGCCTTCTTCCTGTCTTGGAATCAGGAGGCAAATCGATGAAGAATCGAACGCTTGTCATCCTGCTCGGGCTGTCTCTCATTTTCAATGTGTTCTTCATCTTTGCGGCAATGCGCCATCAACCGCCACGCGGACCCATGGCTGAGATTCATCAAGTCGCCAATGATCTTGATCTGGATCATCGACAGGTTGAACGCCTCACGGAGTTGAGGCAGAATTTCACTGAAGAGTCAGCCCTGATCCGACGTGATCTCGCGCATGTCCGGGAACAGATGGCCACATTACTTGAAGCTGAATCCGTTGACGCCGAGTCCATGCGAAACTTGTTGACCATTGAATCTGAACTGCAACATCGCCGCCGTGAACTTGCCGGTCGTCAGTTTGGACACTTCCTCGAACTACTCTCTGCGAAACAGCGCCATGACTTGAGCAGACGAATGCACCAGGATCCACGCACTCGTCATCGGGATGGCGATTTTCCTGCACACATGCTCGAACGATTCGACAAAGATGAAGATGGTTCGCTCAGTGAAGAGGAACGATCGCAGGCACAGACGCATCTCGATCGACGTCATCAACGCCAATCCAAGTGGCGGAGAGAAATGCAGCGAAAGTTTGATGCCGACAATGATGGGAGCCTGTCGGCCGAAGAACGAGAAGCCATGAGAAACTGGCTCCTCGAAGAAGGTCTCACGCCTCCCGATCACGGCGCCGAAGGATCACCGCAGGGCCGAAATGGCCGCTTCGGAGGTTCCAAGAAGCGTGGAGAGGGCCGCCCACATGGGAAGCCTCAACCCCCCGGTGCACCCCGCCCACCCTCGGCACCCCCGGTGGACCCCGCTCCTCAGGGTGATGGCACGGATGCGAATCCCCCAACAACGAGTTGACCGACACTACCATCGCTCCGAGACCCTTCACTCAAGGAACGAGAGGCATCATGATCGGTTGGATCTATCTTGCACTGGCCATCGCATTCGAAGTCGCTGCGGCGACATGTATGAAGATGTCCGACAGTTTGACGAAACTCTGGCCATCAGTGCTGATGGCAATCTTCTACATCCTCTGCTTTCTCGCGATGATCAAGTCTCTTGAGTACCTGCAGATCGGTGTTGTGTACGCGATCTGGGCAGGGTTGGGAACAGCCGCAATCGCCATCATTGGCGTCATGCTCTTCAATGACACGATGCCTTGGATCAAAATTGGTGGAATTGCCCTGATCATCATGGGTGTGGCCATGGTGAATCTAGGGGGCACTGATACACCTGAAGATCTGGCGAAAATAGAAGAAGCAAACTGACGGAACTTATCGCGTCGCAGCGCGATACATCGCCATTGCGGAAGGCATGATCCGCCGCAAATCGTCTATGCGTGATGAGGGATCGGGATGCGTCGAAAGAAATTCGACGCGACTGGGACCATCTGCAGCCATTCGCTCCCAAAGTCCGATCGCCCCACGAGGGTCGAATCCTGCGTGCGCTGCAATCATCAGGCCCAATTCATCTGCCTCGGTTTCGTGAAGACGGCTGTAGGGCAGAGAGATCCCCACCATGGCGCCCGCTCCCATCGCAGACAAGATGATGGCGCGCGTCTGCTGATTCTGATCTCGCAGCGCTGCATCCCCCAATGCAAGGCCTCCAGCAAGCATCAAAGCCTGGCTCATGCGCTCGCCTGCATGATCCGCCATGACATGCGCAACCTCATGTCCGATGACAATCGCAATGTCGTCGTCGGAGCCTGCCAACTCAATCATTCCCGTGTGGATACCAATGCGGCCGCCAGGCAACGCAAATGCGTTGGGTGAATCATCCTCAATCACAACAACAACCCATTCGTCAGGAAGTTCTGCCCCGGGATAGAGCGATCGTGCAGATCGGACAATGCGATCTGCAATTGCTTCAACACGCGTCACATCCGGACCCGTCTCCACCACAGTACTTTCGTTCAGAATTGAACGGAATCCGTCTTGTCCGAGTTGTTGCATCTGCGCAGAAGGCATGAAATTCAACCGCTCACGACCGGTACCGGGTACAGATGTGCAAGCTGTCACAACAGATGACATCACAACAAGGATCCAGATACAGGTGACTTTCAACATGACGAGAGCCTCTCTGCAGCAAGTGACACGGGATGAACCGATCCTCGCTCCTTGACGTCCCAGATCTGATGCCGACAGGACGTCCCATTGGCCGCAACAGGGCCTGCGCATCCGTCCAGACACGAAAGAGAATCTTCCGCCACTCTTCGCGAGAGACTCTCATGGCGGACCTCATATCCAAAGGAACCTGCCATTCCGCAGCATCCTGTGTCTTTCAGTACAGCTCCAGGCCAGCCACATCGACGTAGAAAGGCTGCAGTAATCTCCCCACTCTGCTTCTGATGACAGTGTTGGTGCACTGGAAGATCGCCCTCCTGAATCAGAAACTCCGGGAGTTGTGGATGTTCGTCCCACCGATTCAAGAGAAACGCCTCGACGCTGCTCGCTGCAGCGGCAACTTCCTCAACAACTTCATGCGGAACATCAGTGATCAGTTCTCGCCATTCCTGCTGAAGAGACGTCAAGCAACTTGGCTCAAGAGCCAAGACACCGATCGCATCATGCTCCTTCATACTCGCATGCAATGATCTTGCGGACGAAGCAATCTGGCGAGCGGCATCATCAAGCAATCCAGCACTACATGCCGTTCGCCCGCAACAGCCCGCATTCGCCATAACGGTCTGATAGCCGAATGCTTCCAGCAGTCTGACGGCATCACGCCCAATCACAGATTCACTCCAGGTTGTAAAGCAGTCTGCGTACAGAATCACGACAGGCCCCTCGCACTTCTGATCTCGACGCTCATGCCAACGAAGCAGAGATGCGCTGAAACCAGGCATCGTTCTGGATGGGGCGATCCCCAACATGCGCTTGATGATCCATGCCACGGGGCTTCGCTGTATCAGGAAAGTGGAAATGGGATGCAAGCGCGAGCCGATACGATTCAACTGCCTGATATTGGCCTTCACACGTGTTCGCCATGGCGCCCCCCCAGCCCGCTGATACGTCTGATGCAAATACTCGCTCTTGAGTGAAGCAACATCGACAGCTGCAGGACATTCATATCGACACGCTTTACACCCCAGACAGAGATCGAGAGTCTCAAGCGTCTCCTCGTCACCCCACTTTGAATCTCCATCGCCGAGTTGGCCAGTCATGGCCAGCCGAAGTGCATTTGCCCGACCGCGCGTGGAATGTCGTTCATCAAGTGTGGCGCGGTAGGAAGGACACATGGCGCCGCCCTCCATCCGACGGCAGAATCCGTTGCCATTGCATTGTGAAGCTGCCTCAGCGGCCGACTCAGGCCAACGGAAGGCTGAGTCTTCAGACTGCTTAGCCTCAGGCATCACTCTTAAATGGGTGGTCATCCCAGGATCACTTGTGATCATCCCGGGATTGAGGCGACAATCTGGATCGAAAATTGTCTTGATCCTGCGGAACGCCTCGACGAGTTCCGGTCCATAGAACTCATGGGTCATGGCGGCGCGGATGCGGCCATCACCATGTTCACCACTAACGGTACCGCCATGGTCCAGAACCAACTTTGTCGCCTCCCTGCCAAGTTCTTCGAGCAGTGAGCGTCCCGCACTTGTTCGCAGATTAATTCTTGGACGAATATGAAGAAGTCCAACACTTGCATGTGCGTAATAGGTCGCACTCAAACCGTGGCGACCGAGCATCTTCTCGAAACCCTTTTGAAACGACGCGAGGTGCTCAGGCGCAACAGCGCAATCCTCCAGACCACCCGCAGGCTGGCCGCCTCCATCACCAGACATGATGAGTCCTAGGCCAACCTTTCTCAGATGCCACAGATCACGTTGGCGATCCGAATCGGTGTAGACCCTGCAAGGAACATCGGGCAGCATGGCGCTGATGGCGCCCAGCCCTGCAGCAACCTCCTCTTCGGTATCGCCCAACCAATCGACGTAGAGGACTGCATTCGTGGATGGGTCGCCGCAACTTGGAAGAAGATTCAACAGATGTGAATACGTTCCACGATCTCGGGCAGCCTTCAAAATGGTGTGATCAAGAAGTTCCACTGCGGATGGATCGGATTCCAGAATCGGAACAAGCGCGGCCAGCGCCGCTGAAACATCTGGAAATGCGAGAACGGCAAGCGCGGAGACCGGAGGATCCTCAACCAGGGACAAGGATGCGCCTGTGATGACACCAAGTGATCCTTCTGAACCAGCGATCAGACCTGACAGATTCACTTCTGAGTAATCACCACCCTCGCAACTGCGCAGTTCTGCCAGTACGCGATCTAAGGCATAGCCTCCGACATTGCGA
>JAKVBW010000050.1:11569-14715 GCA_022446945.1 Phycisphaerales bacterium
GCTGATCGATCACATCGGACAGAGGAAGAACGACCTCGGCGACCTGCCGCGTAAGTTCCGCAACGTGTCGGTCATGACAAGCAGCCCCTTTCTCAAGCCGCATGCTGGATCCGTCAGCACTTACGATGTCAACACCCAGTACATGCGCGTCCGTCATTCCCCATCGACGGGAATGAAGACCCGCTGATCTGTTCGAGATCATTCCGCCAATCGTCGCGTGAGACGATGTGGAAACTTCTGGTCCGAAACGCAATCCATGTGGCCTGGCTGCTTCCTGAATTGCATCCAGAACAACACCTGACTCCACATCCACTCGCCTGCGATCAACATCGACAGGCCCTATGGATCTCAACCGAGAGGAACAGTCGATGACGACTGCTCGATTGACAGTCTGCCCCGCAAGAGAGGTCCCCCCTCCTCTGGGAAGGATTGCCAGCCCATGTCTGGCGCACCAATCCATGGTGATCTGCACGTCATTGATGGTCGCAGGAACCACGACTCCGACCGGCTCGACTTGATACATGCTCGCATCGGTCGAATAGAGCATCCGATCATGTTGGTTAAATCGCGCATCGCCCTCGATTAACTGATCCAGTTCGAGGACTGCCTCAGATGAGGGGTCCAACTGATCATCAGCAATCGGCAACTGCATGGATTGATTCTACGCCGCCACAGCCGCGGCGCGGCGATCAGTGCGGCGCTGAACCATGCGAGAAAGGCGATCAACCGTCAGGCCTTGGATCAGAATGGAACCAATGACAACAATGATCGTCGCAAGCAATGCGTGAGAACGCAGTGATGTGCCATCACCGAGCATAATTGTGGTTGGAACTGCGATGGCCATCGCAATCGAGACGCCGCCACGCAGTCCGCACCATGTCATCAGAAGGACTTCTTCGATTGAGATCGTGGTGCGACCAAACAGTTTGGCAATGAACCAAGGGACAAGGAGCGCGATGAATCTCACCCCGATGAGGATCGGAATGACGGCCAGGCTCCACAGCACTGCAGACCACGTCAGCGTCACAACAAGAAGTTCCAATCCAATCATGAGGAAAAGCATCGCCGTGAGGCTCTGCTCAATGAGCCCCCAGAAACTGACTGCCATCCGCCCCTCCTGTTGCGCAAGTGAGCGTGATCTGCCCATGATGAGCCCCGCAACGACACAGGCCACAGGACACGAGATGTAAAAAGCAGGGGCAAGCACCCCGATGGACAGAACGACAGCAAGACTTACCATCACGATGACGCTTGCCTTTCGAGAAGTCGCAACGAACAGACGCCCGACCAATCCCAGGACCACGCCCGCAACGATCGCCCCGCCGGTCTCGACAACGAAGCCCAACATCCAACGACCTTCAAACGGTGTTTCCGTATTGCCGGTGATAACGGCAAGAAGGAACAGGAAAAGAACAATCGAGATGCCGTCGTTGAACAAAGATTCCCCAGCGATCACTTCGCGCACTCGCCCTGGAGCCGACGTCTGACGCAACAGGCTGAGCGCCGCGACAGGGTCTGTTGGCGCAAGTATCGCGCCAAACAAAATCAGCAATACAAAGTCGACGCCACCACCATCGAGCCAAAGAAGCAATTGAAATCCGGCAGCAGTACCGATGGCTGTCAGAACAACCCCAATGGTTGCCAACCAGATGATCAATCCGAATCGCTTGGTGACCGCTGTGGGTTCTATCTGAAGTGCTGCTGCGAACAACAGGATTCCAAGAAGGATCCCCTGTCCCGCTGCATTGGTCCCATGACCGGCGAGCAGCAACGTATCGAAGTGCAATGAATTGACAAGATCTTTGGCCTGATTGCCGTCGACCCAGCCCAAGGCACTCGCCGCCAGTGTGAATGCGGCCACACAAACACCGGCCAACATGACCCCAATGGCACTCGGCAACTTGACAAATCGATCATTACCCCAGGCGGCGACTGCGGTAAAGGTCACGACGATGGCAAGCATGCTGAAAGCGTCCACGCCCCGTCGATCCTCTCATGTCAAATGATCTGAACAGTGCTGACGCCACACAACGTCTCTGGCTTGGGAGGATAACCGGATCAGACATTGAGGCATGTCTGTGGGGCTTCCAGATTCCGACTTCAGAAGGGGAACAGTTGCCCCAACAGGATGCAGATATCGTATGGCTTCCCAAGTGGAGATTGCGTCCATGTTGAATCCTCTTCTGATCCTTGCAGTTGCTTCGACACCGATGCAAGTCGATGGCGAACTGCGAGACTGGCCTGAACAGCCAACCGAGCCGGGATTGATCGCGCGCTGCACAAGAAACCATGTCAACATTCTTCTGACCGTTGAAGGCCCCCCCGTCAATCTGCAAGGGCTTGATGAACCACTGCATCTTGCACTTGACTGGGACAATGACGGACGAACGGGCTGGTTGGCTGCACAGCTTGAAGGGGCCGATCTGGAAATCATCTTCAGTCCAAAGAAAGGCCGAGCCGGGCGGGGGCTTGCACTACGGCTGTCGGACGGACCGACATTGACATGGGATGCTGCTGATCTGGTCTTCGCGCCAACAACGGCGTCCAATCAGTTTGAAATACGACTGCCCCGCAAGATCGCTGGAGGCAAACTTGCAGCTGCCGAACGCATGCCCTGGTCGCTTCAGAAAGCAGACGCGATTCCGGTCAAAGGTGTTCTGACAACTGAAGTGTGTGCGCATGCACCTACACCCATACTTGCATCAGCATTACCCGAATCCACAACTGACGCCATTCGGGTGGTGTCGTGGAATCTCGAATTCGGAAATTTGATCAAACAACAAGCGGTTGTTCATCGGATCCTGACTGCCATCAAGCCCGACATCCTTCTGCTTCAGGAGATTGAAAGCAACCAACGCGCAGAGGACATCATCAAAATCATTGAGGGTGCTGTGCCTGAAGGGAAATGGTCTCTAGCTCTGGGGCCTGTCAGCGGCAAACTTCGCAGCGGGGTCGCCACCTTGCTACCAAGCAGTCCTGTTTCGAATCTCCAAAAACTCAGCCGGAGAGGTGAAACAAGAAGACCAGTTCGCGTCGCAGCCATGACCATCGACACGCCTGGATTCGAGAAATTGTTGGTCTGCTCAGTCCATCTCAAGTGTTGCGGCACAGTTGATGGCCCTGAGGACATGACGCGCATTGCAGAA
>JAKVBW010000051.1 GCA_022446945.1 Phycisphaerales bacterium
TTCACTGGCACGTGTAAACAATTTGGTTGTGTCTGCAAGTGACCATGCGCCTTCTTCAAGGAAGGCGTCGCAGGTGATCCCTGGAAATTCCTCAACAACCGCAGGAAGCGTATCTTCGATGATGAGATCGATAAAATCCTGCTGATGCGGATCTATCGCATGTGCACCCAGAAATGTTCCCACAATGAGTGCATCAGAATCGAGTGATACCGCATGAATCGCGCGGAGCATCCTGAGTTCGTGTTCAGTTGTGAGCCCATAGCCTGTTTTGACCTCGATGGTGCCGGATCCGAAAGCTTGCATGCGACCCACTCTCGCATGGAGATCATTTGTCAAATCCACCTGATCCTGTGCGCGGACGGCACGGACTGTAGAGAGGATGCCGCCGCCTTTCGCAAGAATGTCCTGATAGCTGGCTCCGGCAAGTTGACTTTCCCATTCTGACAGTCGGCTTCCCGCCCAACAAGCATGCGTATGGCAGTCGACCCAGGCAGGCAGTACCAAGCGGTTGTCTAGATCAAGCACGACATCTGCAATCATGTCCTCCGGTGGCGACCCGGATCCAACACCCAAAATGCGGCCATCCTGAATGGATACCCAGCCGCTCTCGATAGCGCCGAGGTCATTCATGGCGGAGCCTCTTCGAGGCCCTTCGGGACCGGCCAGTGTGAGCAGCCTGCCGTTGATCAATGTGACATCTGGCACTTAATTACCAATCTTGCATCGGAATGCGTACATGTTGCTTCTCTGCGCACTGACGAGCCTGTTCATATCCAGCATCTGCGTGCCGGATAACGCCGAGCAAGGGATCATTGCGCAGCACACGTGCGAGGCGGGCGTCTGCTGCTTCAGTGCCATCACAAACAATCACTTGGCCCGCATGCTGACTGAATCCGATTCCGACGCCTCCTCCATGATGAAAAGAAACCCATGAAGCGCCGCTTGCAGTATTCACAGCGAAATTCAGAAGTGGCCAATCGCTGACAGCATCGGTGCCGTCCATCATTCCTTCAGTCTCACGATTGGGTGATGCAACTGATCCGCAATCAAGATGGTCGCGGCCAATCACGATTGGCGCAGACAACTCACCCGTACGGACCATCTCATTGAATCGCAATCCTGCTTGATCACGCTCGCCAAGTCCTAGCCAGCAGATGCGGCAGGGGAGCCCCTGAAATGCGACACGCTCTCCAGCCATCTGAATCCACCGTGCAAGACTTTCGTCATTTGGAAAGAGCTCAAGCAGTGCGCGATCCGTGGCATCGATATCTGCAGGATCTCCCGAGAGGGCTGCCCAGCGGAAGGGGCCTCGCCCATCACAGAATTGAGGCCGGATGTACGCCGGAACGAATCCTGGGAAATCAAATGCTTTTTCAAATCCCTCATCAGAGGCACGTTGTCGAATGTTGTTGCCGTAGTCGAATGTCTTCGCGCCTCTGGATTGAAGCTCGACCATGAGTTCTACGTGTCTTCTCATCGTTGTCAATGAACGGCGCTCGTAATCTTCGGGATTGTCCAAACGCAGCCGGTCGGCTTCGTCTCGACCAAGTCCTTCAGGGTAGTAGCCGTTAATGACATCATGTGCGGAGGTCTGATCCGTTAGCGCATCGGGCACAATGTTGCGCTTCACAAGTTGATCAAGCAAATCAACCGCATTGCCAAGCCATCCGATTGAGACCGCTTCTCCAGCTTCTCTGGCTTGCACAGAGCGATCGATGGCAGCATCTAGGTCGTCGATTACCTCGTCGAGATAGCGATCGTGCACGCGTTTTTGGAGACGTTCTTCGCACATCTCCGCGATGAGACAAACACCGTCGTTCATGGTGACAGCAAGCGGCTGTGCGCCTCCCATTCCTCCACATCCTGCGGTGACAGCCAATCTGCCCCTAAGGGTTCCATCAAAGTGCTGGCGGGCACATTCGGCAAATGTTTCGAACGTGCCCTGCAAAATTCCCTGTGTGCCGATGTAAATCCAGGATCCAGCAGTCATCTGGCCGTACATGATGAGGCCTTGGGCGGCGAGATCATCAAAGTGTTTCTGGGTTGCCCAATGGGGTACGAGATTCGAGTTGGCAATGATGACTCTCGGGCTGTCCTCTGTTGTCTGAACGATGCCGACAGGTTTTCCTGATTGGACAAGAAGCGTCTCGTCTGGAGCCATGGATTTGAGTGAGGCAATGATGGCGTCGAATGCTTCCCATGACCGAGCGGCTTGGCCACGGCCTCCATAGACAATCAATTGTTCAGGCAACTCTGCAACCTCAGGATCGAGATTGTTCATCAGCATGCGCATCGCAGCTTCCGCCCCCCAGCTCTGACAGGTCCTCTCGCTGCCTCTGGGGGCACGAATCGTCCTTGTGGGGGATGTATGGGTGTGTGCCATGGTCCCTGCTCCTGGGCGTCCAGATCCGAAACGACGATCCTAGCAGGTCAACGAGCGGATGCGACATGCAGACTCAAACAGACAGGCCCTTGGCGATGAGCCCTGAAATGGTGGCGATGTCTAGTCCCGGTGGTCGATCCGCAGTCAAAGGCGGAACGAGGGCGCGAATCTGCTCATGTGCTCGCTCGACACCCTGCCCACTCTGAAGTGGACGTTGGTGTTCGATGCCTTCAGCTGCCACGAGTAACTCGATTGCGATGATTGCACGGACATGTTCAACGGACTGGCGCAGGAGATGGCAGGCGGTTGCGCCCATTGAGTTGTAGTCTTCGATTCCCGCTGAAGTGGATACATTTCCGACGCTGGCTGGAGATGCGATGGTTTGGAGTTCATTGCACAGCGCTGCTGCTGTGTATTGCGCAATCATGAGTCCACTGTGGAGACCAGGTACAGGACTGAGGTAGGCGGGCACGGGATTCTCGGCATCATGGCCACTCAGCAACCAGAAGACGCGCCGCTCTGCGATTCCTCCAACATGGCACAGGGCCACGCGAGCAATGTCTGCAGCAATCGCCAAGGGCATGCCGTGAAAATTTCCGCCGCTGAGAATCTCCCGCTCATCCGCGAAGATCAGGGGATTGTCAGTGACCGCGCCCATTTCATACTGGACGATCTTTTGTACATGATCGAGCGTATCGATCGCAGCGCCGAGTACCTGCGGTGCACATCGAAGGCAATAGGGATCCTGTACGCGTGGATCGTCATCTGCATGCGACGTCAGTATTGTGCTTCCATTCAGAAGATTTCTCAGTCTTTCCGCAACAGCCATTTGGCCAGGTTGGCATCGAATCTCCTGAATTCTTGCGTCATACGGTCCAGCGCTACCACGTGAGGCATCCAGACTCATCGCTGCAGCAATCTCAGCAGCGTCAAGTATTTTGATGATGTCTGCGCAACTCAGCGCGAGAATGGCAGCCATCATGTGTGTGCCATTGATCAGCGCTAAACCTTCCTTGGCAGCAAGACTGATGGGGGAGAGGCCCGTTAACTGAAGCGCTTCGGATGCGGGCATCGGACCTTTGTCGCCCACCATCGCTTCTCCCTCGCCAATCAGGAGAAGCCCTGCATGTGCCAATGGTGCCAGATCACCCGATGCGCCAACGGACCCGCGACTTGGCACGATGGGTACCACGTCATGGTTCAGCACTGATGCGAGCATCGCAAGGACGTCCGTTCGTACACCACTGTGGCCTCTTGCAAGACTCGTGAGCAATAGCGCCTGCATTGCACGCACGACTTCAGCATCTAATGGCTCGCCCACGCCTGCTGCATGGCTTCGAAGGAGATTGCGCTGAATCTCAGCAGTTTGATCCGGTTCGATGCGATGGCGCGAAAGGGAACCAAAGCCCGTGTTGATGCCGTAGATCGGATCAACACCCTCGGCAGCATCGTCTACAACACTCCGAGCGGTTTGGATGGAAGCAAGGGCTTGGTCATCAAGACGTACGCGAACATGTTCACGAGCAATGCCACAGACCTGTTGGAGGGTCAAAGGCGCTCCAGTGATGTTGAGTTCCTGATCGGGCATCGCCCCACTTTACTCTGGCAGCCCGACATCTCGCGCATCTCGTGGCTACCATCCCGCGTATGGCAGCCACACGCCGCTGGACGTTGTTCATAGCAGGATTTGTCCTGATCGCCGTGGGATTCCAGGCTGTATGGCCGTGGATGATTGGCATTGACGCCATTCCTGCCGGAAGCGTCGCCCAAGCCGTTCATCCGGCTCAAGCAGCGATCGGGTTGCTGGCCGTCAGTTGCATGGCCGTGCTCATCGCTATCGGCATCGCTCGCCAGGTGACTCTGATGAGTGGTTTGGCGGTGTTTGGTGCTGCTTTGGGCTGGGCTAGTCTCGATTTGGCCAACCCATACACCGTTCTGGTGCATGGCGAAATCAAGATGCAGGCTGCCGACGGAATGGCGTGGTCACTTCTGGTTCTACTCGCTGCATGGCTTGCCATGCGGTATGGCCGGGTCGTCGAGGATGTTCATCCCGTGGTCGATGGAGCGCCTCCCGATCCACTGCGGTCACGTGATGCGCTGGCGCTTCTGGTTTCTGGATCGGCCGCTTTACCAGTCGTGTGGTTCGTTGCATCGACGCCATTGCGTGGCCAAGCTGTTTGCGCTGCAGTCGTCGGTGGCATGGCGGCAGGGCTGGTGGGCCGATTGTGGTCACCCCATGTGCAACCGATCTTGGCGCCTGCAGGGGTCGTTCTTGCTGGAACCATCGGTTCGTGGATATGCGGATCACTGCTTCCCTCTGATGTCGCGGCTGCTTGGGCCAGAGGTGACATTCCTAATCTTCTCATGCTCACACCCATTGATTGGGCAGTCGGAGGCCTGCTGGGTGTCCCCATCGGTTACAAGATTGCCGGAAGTTTCCTGGGGCATGAATCCGTTGCAGAAGCGGGGTAGTTGCCGAATCGCATGCTGCTGGCGATTGGGCCGTGATCAACGAGACTGATGGATCATCGATCTGGTGACGATGGTCTTGACACAGGGGGATCCCGAGAAGGCCTTCATCGATACCATGTGCGATCTTCGGCAAAGGATGCAGGCTCACCATGGCACGGTTACATGAGTTTCAAGGGAAAGCACTCCTCGCAGAACGAGGACTGAAGATTCCATCCGGACAGGCGGTTCAGTCCAGTATTGCGGCGAAGGAGGCTGCTCAGCAGATCGGGGGCCCCGTCGTTCTGAAAGTGCAGGCCTGGGTCACGGGTCGCAAGGCGCTGGGAGGCGTCCTGTTTGCCGACACGCCGGATGAAGCCGCTTCGCATGCGGAGCAACTTCTCGCACTCCAGTTCGGCAATTTCCCGGTTGAAGACATTCTTGTTGAGGAATGCCTCGATATTGCCCACGAGCTCTTCGTCTCACTAACGATCGACGACGCGCTGCGCACGCCGATACTGCTGCTTGATTGCGAAGGCGGCAGTGGGATTGAAGATCGCGCCGCTTCAGTTGCAAGAATTCCCATCACCGTCAGCAATGGTATCGACCGGTCAGATGTTCTCCGTGTGTTGGCAAAGTCCGCGATCCCTAATCCATCGCATGCGGATATTGCGGATGCGATCGACCGGATTGTTCAATCGGCGAGGGAAGTTGAAGCAAGATCACTTGAAGTCAACCCGTTGGTCGTGCTTGCAAATGGCGATGTTTGTGCTGCGGATTGCCGTGTCACGATTGACGACTATGCGGTCTTTCGTCAGCCCGAACTGGGTATTGAGATCGCCAGAGAGCTCGATCATCCAGCGACGGATTTGGAACGTGTCGCATATCAGTTAGAGCAGGAAGATCACCGTGGCACCTTCTACTTCGCCCAACTGCCGACAGAGGGATGGGAATCAAGCAGGGGATTGATCGGATTTCATGGCGCGGGCGGCGGCGGATCCATGATGTCGATGGATGCGGTCACGAACGAGGGTTACACCCTTGCCAACTTCTGCGATACATCGGGGAATCCTTCTGCCGCGAAGGTGTATCGCGCTGCACGTGTCATTTTGGCGCAGCAGGGTTTGGCTGGTTATTTCGGAAGTGGCTCTGGAGTAGCCAGTCAGGAGCAGTTCCACTCCGCCTATGGACTCGCCAAAGCGTTCAATGAACTGAACATGACCTTGCCGGTTGTCGTTCGTCTTGGTGGAAACGCAGAGAATCGGGCAGTGGAGATCCTTGAGGACGCCTGCCAGATGTTGCCAGGCTCTGTTGAGGGCTACCGCAAGGATGACACCCCCGCGTTCTGTGCTGAGCGATTCACGGTCCTGATGGAGAGCAGAGGTGACTGCTCATCCGATCAACTCGCCCGTCAGGTGCCAGCGTGGGTCGGAGGGGACGCAGAAGCATTTGCAATTGAAGGTGGGCATGTTTGGATTGACATTGATCAATGCGATGCGGAACTCACCGCAAAAATGGCGGAATGGAGCAGCGGGGTGCTGAAGGACAATGGTGAGGGGATTCCAATCCTCGCCTGTGATGACGAAACCGCTGCCAAATCGGACTCTGAATTCATCGCATGCGAGATCGAATGCTTGCGTGCTGGTCGTCCAGTTCTGTTTGTCGATTTGCCCATACCGGGTATCGATTCTCCAAAGGAGGATCGCTGAAATGGCCATCATCATTGATCAGACCAAACGTGTCATTGTTCAGGGCATCACAGGCCGCGAAGGGCGTGCCAGAACGCGTTTGATGAGAGAATTCGGCACGAATGTTGTCGGTGGCTGTACGCCAGGCAAAGGCGGCCAGGATGTAGAAGGTGTCCCTGTGTTTGACAGTGTGTCAGAAGTGGTGGACGCATCGGGAGGCATCGATGTCTCGGTGGTTTTCGTGCCTGCAAGATTGGTCAAAGGAGCTGCGATCGAAGCCTTTCAGGCCGGTGTCAAACTCGTGATGCTGGTCCCTGATCGGGTTCCATTGTGGGATGCCATGGCCATTGCTGAGTGTGCTGCCGAGCAGAATGCGGAATTCATCGGACCCAATACTCTTGGCGTCATCAGTCCTGGCCGCGCTGTGATTGGAATGATCGGTGGACGTGCCGAATCCGCAAAGCAATGGTTCAATGAGCCGCGGCCCGGAAAGACTGTTGGCGTCATGAGTCGAAGCGGTGGCATGTCGAGCAGTTGCGGCTATTACCTCAGTCGTGCGGGACTGGGCATCTCAACGATTTGTCATGTGGGTGGTGATTCTGTCCTTGGCCTGACTTTCCCGGAAGTAGCAATGAAGTTTCAAGATGACCCAGAAACGGATGCGATTGTTCTATTCGGAGAAATCGGCGGTTCTATGGAAGAGAGGCTGGCCTCGCTCATGCAGTCGGGTCGGATCACAAAACCTGTCATTGCCTATATCGGCGGCAAGGCGGCCAAAGAAGGGACTCGATTCAGTCACGCGGGCGCGATCATCGAGGGTGATCGGGGAACTCATGCCGGCAAGGTCAAGGCCATCACTGAAGCTGGCGGTGTGGTCGTTGATGGTTTTGGCGATCTCCCCGAAGCGGCTTGCGCTGCGCTGGGGGTCTCAGTGGAGGTGACACCATGAGTGAGCAATGGCAAACGGCAATTACTGACATCGAACCGAACAGTGTGCGAGTCCGTGGTTATGACATCGCTGAATTGATGGGGCAAGTCTCATTTGGCCAGGCTGTCTACCTGATTCTTCGAGGCGAACTTCCCGATTCTTCAACCGGGAAACTCATGGAAGCAATCATTGTGTCATCGATTGATCATGGCGCAACACCGCCCTCGGCAATGGCGGCAAGAACGCTTGCCTCCACAGGGGCCTCTCTAAGCGCTTCTGTGGCGGCTGGATTGATGTCCATCAATGCACATCACGGCGGCGCCATTACAAAGTGCGCATTGCAGCTTGGCGAAATCAGCGAACGCTCCACAAGGGACCACAGCACTCTTGAAGAGGCCGCTGTTGCGCAGTTGGCCGAGTGGAAGGCTGCTGGCATCAGAATGAGCGGCTTTGGCCATCGAATCCATAAGGCGGATCCGAGAACAGCGAGGCTCATGGAACTTGCAAAAGAAGCAGGTGCCTTTGGAAATCACTGCCACACGGCCGAAGCAGTCGAAGCAGCGTTGACGGCGTCGGGAAAATCGCTACCTATCAATGTCGATGGCGCGATTGGTGCGATCCTCGCAGATCTGGGATTTGAACCGGAGATCATGAACGGCATGTTCATGATTGCTCGCACGCCTGGCTTGGTCGCCCATGTACGAGAAGAACAAGTGCGCATGCGGCCAATGCGAAAAGTGGTGCCAGGTGCACATGTCTACGACGGCCCGAACTCTCGCAATCTCACTTGACCATGAGTGCCTTCACAGACCCAACTGGTGATCTGCGATTGGAGAGCTTCCCTGTCTTGTACAACAACATCCTCCTTCGGCAATTGTCTGAGAAGGATGTTGGCGACATTCATCGTCTGCTTTGCGCGCCGGGTGTTTATGAAGGTCTTGCATCAATACCTCGTTCTCCCGACCGGGCATTCGCGCAGGCTCGCACGGAGAAAATGCTCGAATCGATGGCAGACAGGTCCGGTTTTCAGTTGATGGCTGAATTCGAAGGCGAAGTCATCGGCACGATCGGCATTGGCATTAACTGGCGTCATCGTCATGGTGGACTGGGCTATCACCTAGATGAGCCGGCGAGGGGACGTGGTTTCGCCTCGAGTATGCTCCGCGGAATACTCGATCATGGTTTCGATGCCATTGGCCTGCATCGTATCTGGGCTGAGAGTTGGATCGACAACCATGCCTCGATTCGCCTCCTTGAACGTAATGGTTTCATGTACGAGGGCATTCGACGACAGGCATACCTCAAGGAAGATCAGTACCTTGATACCCAGATGTGGGCCATGACTGCGACAGACCCCAGACCCTGGAAGGAGAAGATCTGATGACCTATGGCGTGGCTGAGATTGCCGAACTATTCCCAAGTCTCATGGATATCCAGTGCGAGGACCTTCGTTCAAAAGTTGCCGCTACTTGGAATGAGGCCATCACCACCGGTTGTGGCGGCAAGGGGTGGACATTCGATGAGTTGCGTGCTGTCAAATTCACGCTTCTGGCAGGTGATATCGAGATGACCTTCATCGAGCATCTGAATTCGTGTGTGCGTCAATGCATCGCGATTGCAGATGTCCTGGAGAGTGCATTCACTTGCGATATTCCCATTAACCGAGACATCCTGATCGCGGGCGCACTGCTAGCAGATTGTGGAAAGCCACTTGAGTTCGACAAAGATGCAGATGGCAATGTCATTAAAGGCACTTTCGGCGAAGCCCTGCGTCACCCATTCAGTGGCGTGGCCATGGCGTACAAGCATGGCATTCCCGCAGAAGCCATGCACATGATTGCCACACACAGCCATGAAGGCGAGAAGGTGCAGCGAAGCATCGAATCAATCATCTTTCACCATGCTGATTTCGTCGACTTCGATATTGCGAAGTTGCTTGGCAAAATGGCGGCCAAGGCCTAGTGCCGAAGATGCATGGTTTGAATAAGCCATCCCCTCACAGAAGGCCTATCGGCAATTGGGCGCTAGTGGTGGGCACGCTCATGGCCGTCACGGCATGTTTCGATGCCGCATGGGGTCTGGCAACTGTTGCACTGGGGGAGCACCTCCAGATCATTGCGGGCGAACTTGACAGGAATCGTCTGGGGATGGCAGTTGGGCGAATCGTCCATTTCGTGACATTCGGGGTGTTGAATGTCAGCGGCGTCGAAACTGGCGAGCATGCCAAGACGCTGCTCGGCATGTTGCCACGCCCGAACTATCTCGTTGAAGTCGGATGGACGCGTGTCGCTTTCTCCTCTGTCGGCTTCGTTCTGGGGCTGGTGCTAGCTTTTCGGATCCCTCGCGCAGTTCTCCTAGTCTGCAGTTGGTCGATACTGGCACTGGCTTGGTCGATCTGGTCGACAAGCAGAACCTGGGCCGTCACGGTCGATCACCTCGGTGATCCTTCGCGAGGTGAGAGTCTGCCGATGTTCATCATCGAACTGGGAATTCACTTTCTCTGGCCCCTCGGACTGGTCATCGGATGCGGATTGCATCTCATGATCAGCCGCAGATCTTCGGAGCCTCAGCCGTAAATCACCGGGGGCGAGTCTGCTGAAGCCCTGATAGGCCAAAGGTGACGTTTCATATCGCTTCTCAATGTAGGATTGCATGCCATGAGCGACACCATTGGATCTCCTGGTCAGTCTTGCCAGTGCTGGGCACCTGTGCTTGGCACCATGTTGATTCTGATCGGTATCTTCGATCTCGGATTTGGGACTGCGTTGGCAGCTGCAACCATCGAACTGGGCGCATTGGCAGGTGAGATTGAAGCCAGCAGCAGTTTGATCAGCATTGGCCATGCTTTTTCTCAGATCACCGGCGGGTTACTCCAATTCGGATCTGCTGACGAAGCTTCCATTGTCAGGAACCTCATGGGAGATCTGCCTCCCGTCTGGATTTCAGTTCTGTTTGCCGTGGGCCACATCCTGTTGTCCTTGTCAGCGATTGTGTTGGGCATCGGACTGGTCAAGCGGATGCGCCGAGTCATCAAGCCACTTAATCGATGGGCATGGATTGCCTGTGGCTGGGGCATCCTCTCGATGATCTTTTCGATCGGTGTATACCAGTTCATCCATCGGGCAACAGGAGGTGCTGCGGCATCCGTCACGGTGCTCCTAGATTTGTCCGTTCACATTGTCTGGCCGCTCGCTGTTCTATATCGGCTGCGTATCTCATAGAGGCTTTCACTGGACCAGCACTTACATGCCTACTCTCATCGAAAAGATCGCGTCTTCACACTCTGTCTCTGAAGGCGAGTTTCTCTCTGGCGATTTTCTTCGCATTCGTCCGAAGCACATCATGACTCATGACAACACTTCCGCTGTCATGGGCAAGTTTGCCTCTATTGGCGCAGATTGCATCCATGATCCCAAGCAGCCGGTCTTTGCCATCGACCATGACATCCAGAATCATTCTCCCGAGAATCTGGGCAAGTATGCCAAAATCGAGAGTTTCGCAAACAAGCACGGCATTGATTACTACAAGCCGGGAACAGGTATCAGTCATCAGGTGATGATTGAACGAGGCTATGTGACGCCTGGCAGCATGGTCGTCGGCAGTGACAGCCACTCAAATATCTACGGCGCGATGGCGGCACTTGGTACGCCTGTTGTGCGAACCGATGCTGCAGCAATCTGGGCGACTGGTGAAACCTGGTGGCAGGTGCCTCCTGTAGCGCGTGTCAGTTTGGTGGGCACGCTTCAAGCTGGCGTCACCGGCAAAGATGTCATCATTGCGCTTTGCGGGGCATTCAACAAAGACGAAGTCCTCAATCATGCCGTCGAGTTTGTCGGAGATGGTCTGGCACAACTTTCGATGGACCAGCGAATGAGCATTTCCAATATGACTACCGAGTGGGGGGCCCTTGCAGGTGTCTTTCCTTTCGACGAGGTCCTGCTGACTTGGCTCAATCATCGCGCTGAGTGGCTCTCAACACGTGGGACACCGCGATACACCGCCCAAGACGTTCAGGAATGGGCAAATGCGCCACTCTGTGCAGATTCGGACGCGTGTTATGCCATCGAACTTGAAATGGATCTGGGCAGCGTGATCCCTCATGTTTCAGGTCCTGATCACGTGAAGGTCATGCGTGCACTACCGGATATCGAGGCGGACAAGGTTGCAGTACAGAAGGCTTATCTGCTTTCCTGTGTCAATGGTCGTCTAGAGGATCTACGTGAAGCGGCGCGAGTTGTTGAAGGCCAGCAGATCGCTGATGGTGTCGATTTCTATGTGGCGGCGGCCAGCGAAACGATCCAGCAGCAAGCTGAATCCGATGGGACATGGCAAACACTTGATGAGGCGGGGGCGACGTTCCTGCCTCCTGGCTGTGGAACGTGTATTGGACTCGGTGCGGGAACATTGGAGCCAGGAGAGGTTGGCATCAGTGCAACCAACCGCAACTTTAAGGGGCGGATGGGCAGTCGGGATGCCAAGGCATATCTGGGAAGCCCCGCCGTCGTCGCCGCTTCAGCTATTGCGGGTCATATTGCCGCACCACAGGCATACGAACCATGTGATGTTCGCACTTCATCCCGACGACATGAAATGGCCAATCCAGTTTCTGAAGTCTCCATCGTCGAAGGATTTCCCGCCACTGTGTCTGGTCGCATTCTTTGGCTTCCCGTCGACAACCTCAATACCGATGGCATCTACAGTGGCGCGATGACATACCGCGATGACGTCTCTGAACAGGAGATGGGCGAAGCGGCGATGGAGAATTACGATCCCGAATTCACCACTATCGCTCGTCAAGGGGACATCATTGTTGCCGGCGACAACTTTGGAACTGGATCATCCCGTGAACAGGCAGCGACATGCCTGAAAGTGCGGGGAATCACATGTGTGGTAGCGGCTTCCTTCAGCCAGACCTATGTTCGCAATGCGATCAACAACGGATTTATTTGCATCGCATGCCCCTTGCTTGTTGAGTCCTTGAGATCTCACTTTGCGAATGAAACCGTGTTAACAATGCCTGGCGGACATGCCACGATTGACTTCTCCGCTGCCACGATCACCTTGGATTCTGAATCCTTCCCATTTACGCCACTTGGTGAAGTGCCACAGGAGATTATCGTGGCAGGTGGCGCTGAAGCAGTGGTGCGAAACCGGCTTTGAATGCATTGAAATGCGATCTTTCGATGCTTTTCTGGGCAAGCTCCGATCACGTTGTATGCTGACTGTCATGCGAGCGCAGGGCAAATTCATTCTGGTGCTGTCGATCATTCTGCTGGTCGCCTCAGGCGGCCGAACGCTGCGAATGGCAGGCGTCCACACGAGCCCTGAAACTCCACAGACGCATTCACATGTCCATGAACATGACGGCCATGTGCATGTTCATACACACACGCATGGCCCCATTCCCAACTGCGCTTCACATGAATCAGATTCGCGCACGCCACATGAAAATGAATGCCCCGATTGGCATTGGTGCCACGATCATCATGGTGCAATCGATCCGTTTGAACTTGTTCTGATCGCCCGCGTCCGAACGGCGACAGTTCAGGCTCACATTCCCGAAGACTCTTTCAGCGTTCTCTCCCGTGTTGCAAACGGGGAGATAGATCGCTGGTGCCCAGATGTCCGAGCGCGACCGCCGGATCATTTATCACATCTGCGTTCAGTGATTTTGTTGACCTGATCAGGCTGAACTCTTTCAGCTCTACTGTCGCGCGCATTGTGTGCCGCGCAGCGTGATCCTGTTACAACATCACTGGAGCATAGAAGTGTTGTCATCCTTATTGCGACCCGTTTCATACGGAGCGGTGGCAGGAGCCACTGTCTTTGTTGTGGGTTGTCAACAATACGAACCAAGGCCACTTGATTTGGCCTCTCACAAAGCCGCCTGGCAAGCAAGAACTCCAGGTGATGAGACTGTTCGTGCATTTGCACACAGACTTGCATCGCAAGAGGCTTCAAGCGGATTCGAACCAAATGATGGGCTGTCCGTGTCGGAAGCTGAAATTGTCGCGCTTGTCTACAACCCAGATCTTCGACTTGCGCGATTGCAGGCCGGAGTGGTATCGGCATCTGCAGAAGACGCTGGTCGCTCGGTTGACCCTGAGTTCTCATTGGACTTGCTACATGTCACCGAGGATGTCGCAAATCCATGGGTCATCACTCCTGGACTGGCTTTTACCGTGCCCATTTCAGGCAGGCTGCAGACTGAACAGGCCAGAGCCGACGCCGCACTGCGTGTGGCACTTCGTGAAGTCGCAGAAGCAGAGTGGGCCATCAGGCTTGAGCTTCGGGAAAGATGGATGCAGTGGTCTGCAGCAATGATGAAGGCAGATGAAATTGAGCGTTTGCTGAAATCCATCGACGTGATTGCTGACATGTCCATGAGACTGGCTTCCATAGGAGAAATGCCATCAGCAGATGCTGGGTTGCTGGAGATTGAGCAGTCCATCCAGAAACAGGCTTTGCGCCAAGCACGGCTCGAGGCAGAGGAACTAGAACAGCGTGTTCGGATGTTGATGGGCCTCACTCCCGATGCGGAAGTGGCGTGCATTCCAATCCTTCAGTTGTCCAATACTGCCGATAGCACGGATGATGAGATCGACTCTCACTCACTTCGGCGCCTTCGAGAATCCTACGAGGTTGCTGAAAAGACCCTGCAGAGAGAAATACAGAAACAGTACCCCGACCTTGTGATTGGTCCTCTTTATGAAACCGACCAAGGCCAATCCCGAATCGGATTTTTGGGAGCCATTCCGCTACCCATTTTTAATGCCAATCGAAAGGGTATTGCTGAGGCGCGAGCAGAAAGAGAATTGGCGAGAGCTGCATTCGAAACCGAGTATGAAAAGGTTGTTAGTCAACGAAGGCTTCTCCGAATTCGACTCGACCGTCTTCATGAATCACTGCACTTTCTTGAGTCGGAAATGGTGCCACTCGTTGACCAGCAGTTATCGCGAGCTAGGCAATTACTAGAACTCGGCGAAGTCAGCGTACTTGTGCTGGTGGAAAGCCTGAAGAGTGCAGGGCAAGTCCGCAACAATTTGATTGATACCCGACTGGATTGTTCCCTCGCTGGAATTGCGATTGAGGGTCTCTCCAGTCCTGCCATACAGGCGGGGCAGCATGCCGATGAGATAGGAGTCAGTGACTCCTCGCGGCATGAATCTCCGATTCCCGCCCTGGAGATCATCCCATGACAAAGACCATTATCCACGGTGTTCGACCTTTACTTT